>CAMUXE010000008.1 GCA_947164605.1 uncultured Lachnospiraceae bacterium
CGGTGGTGTGAGAGGTCGGAATTTCTCACTTGTGAGAAATTCCTCCTACTCGATTAAAGATATTTTATGCATTTTATCTTCTTGATTCTATCAAATATCTGCTTATTTCAAGTTGTTATATGCATTTATTCAACTATTTCCTGTTTTTGGCGTAAGGCCTTGGCAGCTAAGACAAGATTTTTGAGGCTGGCGATAGTCTCTGGGAGGTCACGGGTCTTGAGGCCACAGTCAGGATTTACCCAAAGTTTGTCAGGATTAACGTATTTAAGCATTTTTTCAAGCACAGCTGTGATTTCTTCAACTGATGGAACCCTTGGAGAGTGAATATCGTAAACGCCCGGTCCTACCTCTGTGCGGAAATTATTTTTTGCCAGTGAGTTTAATATCTGCAGATCGGAACGTGATGCTTCGAAAGTGATTACATCCGCATCCATAGCATCGATTGCAGGTATTATATCGGTGAATTCAGAGTAGCACATATGGGTGTGAATCTGTGTATCTGCTGCGACGCCACTGTGTACAAGACGGAAGGCTGGAATAGCCCAGTCGAGGTAGTCCTTATCCCAGTCACTCTTTCTGAGTGGGAGCTTTTCGCGAAGTGCAGCCTCGTCTATCTGGATTACCTTAATGCCGGCAGCCTCCAAATCAAGAACTTCGTCACGAATAGCAAGTGCTATCTGAATGGCTGATTCGCGAGGACTGATATCCTCTCTAGTGAAGGACCAGTTTAGGATTGTGACAGGGCCTGTAAGCATACCTTTGACAGGCTTTTTTGTCAGACTTTGAGCATATTGAGACCATTCTACTGTGATAGGGGCACTTCTTGAAATATCTCCCCATATAATAGGCGGCTTGACGCATCGACTTCCATAAGACTGAACCCAGGCATTCTGTGTAAAGACATAACCTTTTAAGTGGGAACCAAAATACTCTACCATGTCATTGCGTTCAAATTCACCATGTACAAGCATATCAATATCAAGATCTTCTTGGATTTTAATCCATTCTGCAATCTTTTCTTTGTTGAATTTCTTATAGTCCTCCAAAGATATTTCTCCATTGCGAAAAGCCTTTCGAGTCTTCTTTACATCAGAAGTCTGAGGGAAGGAACCTATGGTAGTTGTTGGGAATTTCGCAAGCGCGAGTCTTGTCTTTTGGACCTTTTCTCTCTTGTCAAATTCGGGCAGTCTTGTAAAATCTTCTTCTTTTACTTTGGCTAATCTGGATTGGACTGCTGAATCATTGACATTGGCACGGCTTTTCAATAGGTGAACATTGTTGAGATAAAGGCTTTCTGATTCATAAGAAAGGCTTGAAGCTAAGAGTTTTAAGTCTGAAAGTTCGCCGAGCTTCTCCTTTGCAAAGGCAAATGCTTTCTTCACATCGCATGAAAGCTTGCTCTCAGATTCTACACTATATGGAAGGTGAAGAAGGGAACATGAAGTGCTTATTACAAGGGATATATTCTTATCTTCAAGGGATTTAATCCTCTTTAAGGTCTTGTCGTAGTTGTTTCTCCAGATATTTTTACCATTTACTAAACCTGCAAAAAGGGTCTTATCTGAAGGGAAACCATAAGTCTCAATAAGGCTGGCTGTCTGCTTTCCCTCAATAAAATCTAGACCAATCGCATCGAAATCAAGATTTATCAACTCAGAATAGATATCACGCACATCTCCAAAATATGTATTTAAGAGAAGTTTGAGATTTTTGTTTTCTCTCTTAACAGGCAGGATGATTTCGTAAAGAGCTTTGAAGAGGGAGATATCATCATTACTTAAGTCATTTACAAGGAAAGGCTCATCTAGCTGAATCCAGTCTGCACCGGCTTTTCCAAGCTTAAGAATAAGACTTGCATATGCACTAGCTAGATCCTTGGCATATGAAGATGCATCTTTCTTACCCTTGTATTTACACAATTTTAGAAGGGTGAAAGGTCCTATTAAGACAGGCTTAGTCTGAATGCCATAAGATTTTGCCTCGAGAAATTCATCAAGGGCTTTCAGATGAGTAGTCTTATTCAAAGCATTTGCCTCGTCGAAATCGTCAGTATTAAGTTCTATCTTTGTTGTGTCGTCTATTTCAGGAACCATGTAGTGGTAGTTGGTGTTGAACCATTTTTTCATTGCGAGAGCCTTAACATCACCGGCTGAGCCCTGGTAGCCCCTTGCAAGGGCAAAATAAGTTTCTAGCTCAGAAAGCCCAAGAGCTTTATATCTGTCTGGAACTATATTAAAAAGGACAGCTGTGTCAAGAAGCTGATCATAGAAAGAAAAGTCATTGGATGCTATGTAGTCGATTCCTGCAGCTTTTTGCTCATTCCAGTGCTTTAGCCTAAGCTCCTTTGCCAGCTCTTTTAAGTCATTTTCACCTATCTTGCCGCTGAAAAACTTTTCAAGGCCCCATTTCAATTCTCTATTGGCACCTATTCTTGGAAAACCTGAGACAGAAGACTTGTAAGTTTTAGTTTTTTGCTTGGCTGTAAAGTTCTCATTTGCTTTACATGCCTTGTCATAATTAGTATTCATATATTTATCCTCCTTATTGCAGATATGATTATAAGCATAGGAGCATAGATAGAAAAATATATAATTTTATAGGTGGTCAATAGATTTAATCTATGGCAAAATGCTTAGGCAAATGTTATATAATAGGTGCAGGAAATTATTATGAAAGCTGGTTGGATATGTTTTACGAGATAAGCGATGAGATTAGGATTCTAGACAAGTGGGAAGCTGATAGCAAAAATTTGTGTTTTGCCTGTATTTCAAGTCAGGAATTGAGGGAGAAGGGGAGTATATTCGGATTTGACGAGGAGACTATTCTTGCGAGCCAGAAGGAGAACAGGGTCTTTAGAACTGGTGTGGATGTGCATGAGAATTACACTTTTACCAAACTTAGAATTCTGCAAAAAGATGGAAACTGGGACTTTATCTCAATATATTTTAAAAAGAATCTCTTGCTGATTGTTGACATTAAAGATGATGATGAGTCGACTAGGGAATCTTTTTTAAATGCCCTCAAGAAGTTTCCAATCAAGAGGATTAATCTTGAAAGGCTTATTTCCTGCTTCTTTGAGATATTGCTGACTGACGGGACTGAGATTTCTGAGGAGATTAGGATAATACTTGGCAAGAAAGAGGAAGAGATAATAAAGGGCATAGCTGGACAAGACTTCAATACTGATCTTATGAAGTTGAAGAAGAGAATACAGGGCTATGTCACCTATTACGACCAGCTCATAGATATTGCTGAGACCTATGAGGAAAATGATAATGAAATCCTCCGCGAGAAGAAGATGATTTACATCACTAACTTAAAGAATAAGCTGACAAGGCTATCTGACGATATGAAATCGCTGAGCGGCTCAGCAGACCATATACAAGACGCTTATGCAACCTATCTTGACCAGAAGATGAACAGCACCATGAAGGTTTTTACAGTGCTGACATCAATCTTCTTTCCACTGACCATAATAGTGGGATGGTATGGCATGAACTTTAGCAATATGCCTGAACTGAGCTGGGAGTATGGATATGCTTATGTGATTGTCTTGTCTTTGGTTTGCATACTAGCTTTGATCATAATTGGAAAAAGGAAAAAGTGGTTTTAAGAGGCATAAGGAATAATACAAAATTTGTATGTATTCCTTTTTTTTTTTGGAAATAAAAAACTGTATCATTATTATGATTTATTTTTTATAATAATAGTGATTTGACAGGTGGTTACTTGGGCTTTTAGTCGGTAAGCATTTTGTGAATTTTAAAGCTAAGGGAGAAAAAAACATGCTTAAAATTGAACATTTGACGAAAAAATACTCAGACAAGAAGGCTGTAGATGATCTGACTTTGCAGATCAAGTCAGGCGAAATCTATGGCTTTATAGGTCATAACGGTGCGGGTAAGACAACTACTTTGCGCTCAGTTGTTGGAATACAGCAATTTGACGAGGGCACTATCACAATTGATGGTCACTCTATAATTGATGAGCCCATAGTTTGCAAGAAGATGCTGGCCTACATACCAGATAA
The DNA here is from genome assembly GCA_947164605.1 of uncultured Lachnospiraceae bacterium. GTDB lineage: Bacteria > Bacillota > Clostridia > Lachnospirales > Lachnospiraceae > CAMUXE01. The sequence continues at coordinate 4,031 of CAMUXE010000008.1, forward strand.
TCCTGATCTCTATGAATTTATGTCGGGAATACAGTATCTGAATTTTGTGGCGGATATTTATGAAGTAGACTCGAATCTCAGGGCAGAGCGCATTAAAAAGTATGCTGACAGCTTAGAAATTAGCAAGGATTTAGCTCAGCCAATCAGTGCTTACTCTCATGGTATGAAGCAGAAGCTGGCCATAGTATCGGCCTGGTTACATGATCCTAAGCTGATTATTATGGATGAGCCCTTTGTTGGCTTAGACCCTAAAGCTTCACATATTTTAAAAGGAATGATGCGTGAAGTTTGTGATAATGGTGGAGCAATCTTTTTCTCTACCCATGTGCTTGAAGTCGCTGAAAAACTCTGTGACAAAGTTGCCATAATAAAAGCTGGCAAGCTGATTCGCATGGGAAGTATGGAAGAGGTAAAGGGAGATGACACTCTAGAAGAAGTTTTCTTGGAACTGGAGGGTGAATAATGCTTAAGATCCTTGTAAAAAAACAGATCAAAGAGTTGTTTAGTGCCTATTTCTTTGATTCAAAAAAGAAGAAGATGAGATCTAAAGCAACTATTGCTCTGTATTTTCTTCTTTTCTTTGGAATTATCTTTGGAATTTTTGGCGATTTCATATATAGCCTGGCCTCAAAATTGGACGTCTTATTTACGATGGACTTGGATTGGTTTTATTTTGTTATAACTGGTATGTGTGCCATCACATTTAGCTTTTTCCTTGCAGCCTTCTCGACATACTCATCAGTTTATGAGGCAAAGGATAATGACCTGCTTCTGTCTATGCCAATACCGGTTAAGTACATTTTAATATCAAGAATAATCAGTGTTTATGGCATGTGCCTCTTTTACAGTTTACCAATAACTATAACATCTTCAATTGTATATTTGAAAAGCAAGGACTTTGCACCATTTATATGTCTATCTTGCCTTATTTGGGCTTTTGTAGTATCAGTGATTTCCTTTTTGTTAAGTACAATTTTGGGATATATCATTGCTAAAATTTCAAGTTTGGTAAAGAAAAAGAAACTTGTAAATATGCTCTTTTCTCTTGCTTTTATATGCTTATATTATTTTGTAAATTTTAGGCTCAACAAGATTGTAAATAGCATCATAAGCAATGCTATTGTATATGGAAACAGCATAAAGGATAAGGGACTTACTATATATCTTTTTGGTAGGATAGCATGTGGAGATCTCGATGCAATTTTTGGTTATAGCATAGCATGTTTGGGACTCCTCCTTTTTGTTTACAGGGTTATGACCAGAAGCTTTGGTCGTCTTCTGGTTTCTACAGGAAAACAAGCTCACATAGAGTATAAGGAGAAAAAGGTAGCGGCAAAGAGCCAGTTTATGGCCCTTCTTTCAAAAGAATTTTCAAGATTTGCGTCTAGTCCGCAATATATGCTCAACTGTGGTATGGGAGTTTTTCTTATGCCAATAATGGCAGTTTTTATATTCATAAAGGGAGCTAAATTGCAGGAAGCATTAATGAAAGAAGGTGTAGGACTTCCTTTTACAGTTATGGCTATTGGTGTAATCTGCATTTTGAGTACAATGAATGATATGGTTGCACCTTCAATATCATTAGAAGGTAAGGCTTTTTGGATTTGCAGGTCTCTACCTGTATCGCCTAAACTTATAATAAGGGCTAAACTGGCAATGCAGTTAATACTGACCATAATACCGCTTGCTTTAGTTTCAGTATCTTCATGCATAGTATTTGACTGTGGCTTTTGGGATAAGTTTTTAATTATTCTCATTCCTATAATTTATAGCGTATTTAACTCTTTATTTGATCTCAGGATGGCTTTTTATAAGCCTGATTTTAACTGGACTAATGAGATTTATCCAATAAAACAGAGCCTCTCGGTCTTTGTATCACTCTTTGGCGGCTGGATATACGTAGCTGCCTTTATAGGTCTATATAGCTTTGCTTATCAGTTTATAAGCCAGTTGCTATACTCTGCTCTTTTTATGGCCTTGACCTTGGTTTTGATACTTATCCTTACGCTTTGGTTGGAAAAAGTAGCGGTTAAAAGATTTGAAGAACTTTAGGATTATTTATTCAAGTTCTTTGAAAAAAAGGCCATGATTACAGTAGCAGTCGCATGTACCCTATAACAAGCGGGTAGAATTTGGCAAAAATAGGGGAGATTTTACAGAAAGTTTTAGAGGAATCTTTTGAGATTCCTCTATTTTTTTGCAAAAAAAGCCGATAAACCTAAAAAAAAATGTAGTAATCTTTATTTCTTTATAGTTTGCTTTATAAAAACATGATAATATTTGTACATATTTGAATAATTTTAAGGAGGTTTTTTATGCTTATGAGCAAAAAGCTGAAAAAAAGAGTCATGTCAATTGTGATGTGTCTCATTTTGATTGCCGGCATGATGCCAACTAGTGCAATCGAAACAAAGGCTGCAGCAGCAGATGTCAAAATTGACTTAAGTGCTAAGGCTGCAGGCGACACTATTGCTAGTGTTGGAAAAGCTACATTTAAGGCTTCACAGGCACTCGCAGTTAGTGATAGAGTAACTAGTGTTGGTGATGCGGATTACACACAGGCATTAAAGTCTGGTGGCGTTAATAACGGAAAGGTTGGAACTTCTAAGGCTAGAGTATTCGGTTGTATGACTTCAGAAGTTGATGCAGATCTTGCAGTTACATACTTTATCAGTGGAGTAAAAGATTCTTATATCTTTGAGAGCGACAGCGAATTAAGCATGGATGCATCTAATCCGGCAACATTTGACGCAACAAATGCTTATGAGAAGGTTTCATGTACTGAGTCAACTGGCGCAGGTCAGAGAGTAGTATTTACAGCTAAGGCTGGAAAGTTTTACTACCTTGTGGGCGTAGGTACAAACCTTGAAGTATTAAACTTTGAGTTCGTAGCAGAGAAGGTTGCACCTGGCAACGGTGTTGACTTCACATACATCATGGATGAAAATGCAGTTGATGGTGTAGTTGCTACAGGTGAGAAGACATTCGGCGATAGCAAGCTCTTACTTGCAGGTCAGACTGTAAGTGGCACTATCACTCAGTATACAGTTAAATCTGGCAAGAAGGTTACTATTAACGGTCAGGATTATGACTCTTACACATCTGGTAAGAGACATGCTGATGCAAACAATATTCCTACACTTCCAGGTGAGGGCGATGGTTGTCTTGCAGTATTCACACCGGCTGCAGATGGAATGTTCACAGTTTACTACAATTCTACTTCATACATTGCAATACATGATTTCAACACTGCTGATGGCAGCAAGAATGGTGTGACAAATTCTGACATTGGTCTCTCAGAGTATTCATTCCATGTTGAGACAGGTCATTCATATGTTATGTCTACAACAGGTAAGACAAATAACATGTTCTATGCTGGATACCAGTACATTGTTGACAAGGAAAAGACTGTTAACGTCAATGTGACAAATGTTGATGCAACAGTAAGTGATGGAACAAAATTTACACTTGTAGATGCAAAGCTTGGTGGTAAGGAAATCACTGTTAAAGAGGGCTCTAACTCAGTTAAGTTATTAGCTGGCCACACATATAAGCTTGCTTCAAATGATGGTGGTGTTAAGCCACTTTGCAATGGTGAGGAGTCATTCACTGTTGGTGATAGCGATACAGTTGAGATTACACTTAACAATGTTCCAGACGTTACACTTTCTGGTAATCTTCTTGGAACAGATGCTTCTGATATTGAGTCACTCGCATTTACAAATATGACTAGTGGAGTTGCATTCCCTGTAACAATTACTGGTGACACATATACAGTAAGTCTTAAGCCAGGTGAGTACAATGCTTCAGTTGTATCAAACAAGGGCGGTGTTACATACGACAGAGCTAGCGTTAAGGCTAATGTAGAAAATATTGATAATGTATTTGTAGAGTATGCTGATCCAGCATCAAAGAGAGATTACAACTACGCATCAATTCCTAATATGGACACTACAGGTTCTGTAGCAGTTGAGACAGGTAAGACACATACTGTTGCAAAGCAGGATGCTACAATTAAGATTCCTGTAAGTGGTCAGGCTAAGATCGTAGTTAAGGCTTATTATGCAGCAGGCTTCACAATTAATGATGAGGCATTCACATGTGATTCAGCTTCTACATCAAAGATCGATACATATGAGAAGGTAGTTGATGGTGACGCTACAATCACATTCACAGCACCTAACTCATACCTCACAGGAATTTCTGTAATTCCTATGCACGAGTTCAAGAGCGAAATTAACGTTCCTGAAGATTATGCAACTCTTAACGAGGCTTCAGATGCTATTCTTGGTATGACAGACAGACCAGAAGGCGAAGAGGGTAGAGTAACAATTAACCTTAACACAGACCTTTTCCAGCAGACAGTTATGGCTGCTCCTTATGTAACACTTAAGGGTAATGGCCATACAGTTTCTTGGTACTATGGTGTTGGAACTAAGTATTATTCAGTAGATCCAGCAACAGGTCTTTACAACAGAACTCTCTTCATGGATAAGTATTCAAGTGAAGAAGGTAATGGTAGCCTTTGGGGTGGTGTATTTATCGTAAGAGGTGACAACTTCCTTGCAGAGGATACAACATTTAAGAATACTTACAACTATGAGGTAACAGATTTAGAGAAGTATGACATAGCTGGTTCTCTCCTTAACGGTGTAGACAGATTGGCTGATGGCATCAATGTTGCTGATTACAAGTACAAAGAAAGATCAAACGCTTTCTATATCGAAGCAAACAATGTAGAGTGTTACAACTGTAAGATCCTTTCAAGCCAGGATACACTTGGTAGAAATGGTTCTGCAAACAATGGATATCACACATACTTCAAAGATTGTACAATCGGTGGTAATGTAGATTACATCTGTGGTGAATTTGCTGCAGTATTTGATAACTGTGAATTACAGTGGAAGACATACACAAATGCTGATTCAAAGAACAATGGTATCGGCTATATCGTAGCTCCAAAGACAAGCCCATATGTATTCAGAGATTGTTGGGTATCTGTAGATGGCAATCAGGGTGACGCAACAGTTCTTGGTTACTTAGGAAGAACATGGGGCGCAGCTTCAAATGCTTCATACATCAACCTTGAGACAAACGGATACATCAGTACTGATGGCTGGGGTGAGATGGGAAGTGGAGAAAAGGCTTCAGCTATCTTTAATGAGTATAACCTTAAGAACAATGGCGAAGATTTCTCTACAACAGGTTACACAAACAATACTATGGATGCTGTAGCTGATTACATCGACAACGATGAGAGAACAGCAGTTAACACAGTTCTTGCTGATTGGACTCCACTTCACTATCCAATAAATCAGCCAGAATATGAAATTATTGAGGGAGCTTTCCAGGAACTTAACTATGATGATCATAAGGATCTCACAGTAAGATCAAATGCTCCATTCAACAAGTTCTTATATGTAATGGTTGATGATGTAGAAATCGCAAGTGATAACTACACAGTTGCTGAGGGATCTACTATCGTTACACTCAAGGATTCTTACCTTGACACACTTGAGGCTGGAGAGCACAAGTTAACAGTTGTTTCAAACGATGGTCAGGCTTCAACAACATTTATAATTCTTAAGTCAGAGCCACAGAGCGAAGAAGCTCAGGCAGAAGATGAGACTCCATCAAGCGTTGAGGAAGTTATTGTTGAGTTGGTAAGACAGGTAGCTCCAAGCACAGGTGATGCTTCAGGATTCCTTCTCTTCATGCTTCTCATGGCTACTTCAGCTACAGTACTTGTAGCCAGCAAGAAGAAGTCTTCAAAGAGATAATAAAATGCAGACTAGGACTTAGTTCTATAAAGCAAACAATTTAAAAAAGCTAATTGCAAAATAAGCAAATAAAGCTGACATAGCAATATTGTTTTTTACAGCCAGGGATTGGAAATAATCCCTGGCTTTTTTTCTCTTTGACTAATTCATAAGTAAAAGATGCCTTTTTATGCATGTTTTAGGAAATCTTTATGGGTTTAGGGATAGATAATTGTTATAATTTTATATATGTGTTTTTAAGGGAGGAATTGCCTTATGAAGATGATTAATTTAGGAAAAACGGGAATCAGTGTTCCACATTTGGCGATGGATGGCTTGAATAAGGTATATAGGTGGCACAGCTCACAAGATTGGAGTGGCAGAGGAGCCGGTAGAATCAGGGCTTTATGAGACTCTACAATTCCCATTTAGCTATTTAGCTGGTGAGAGAGACTGAGCTCGATATCCCTAATCTCCTAAAGAAAAACTTGAATGATTATAAAAAGTCCTTGCAGGTAGGGTTAGTGTAAATTAGTTTTTTATGCATAGGGCTCATCAGATAAGGCACAAAAACAATTTTTATTAGAAAGATGGAAAGATAGGATTTATGTGGTTTTTTATATTTCTTGCTGCAATAGTTGCATCACTAATAGGCATATGCTATGTGAGTGTTTGCATTTCAAAATTTGGAATTTTTTCAAAGCTTAATCAGCCTGGAAGGTCTGAAAGAGCTATAAGGAATAAGAGAATTAGGTATTTTTTATCTTTCATGCTTCTTCTTGTCGGTATAATTGCACTGAGTCTGATTTTTACACTTATTAATGCAATTCTTATCTTCCTATTTCTTTTTGCTTTTTTTATTATTTATGGTATAATCATCTATATAATTAAAAGGATCAGTAAGAGGGATGATGAGCACATATACTGGCAAGGTTGGCTGGCTATTGTGAGTACAGTCCTCTATTTTGTACTTGGATATTTCTTATGCAATCATGTATGGCAGACTGATTATGCTATTAAATCATCTAAGGATGTAAATCTTAGAATTGCTTTGATAGCTGATAGTCACTTGTCAGCAACTTTGGATGGCGATGCATTTGCCGAAAATATGAAGCGCATCGAGGCTGCTAAACCTGATGTTTTGCTGATATCTGGAGATTTTGTCGATGATTCATCTAAAAAAGAGGATATGCTAAAGGCATGTCAGGCCTTGGGACAGATGAAACTTAAATATGGAGTTTACTTTGCTTACGGCAACCATGATGAGGGATATTTTAATAACAGAGATTTTAGTGCTGATGACTTGAAAAAGGCCCTCCTTTCAAATGGAGTACATGTCATGGAGGACTCTTATGAACTGGTAGAAGATAAGTTCTATATTGTTGGAAGATTGGATAAGACTCTTAGTAAGGACCGACTTCATATTGATGAATTGCTGGAGGATCTTGATGAAAACAAATATATAATTGTCATGGATCACGAACCCAATGATTACAGAAATGAGGCTGAAAGCAGCGCTGATTTAGTCATTTCGGGGCACACACACGGCGGCCAGCTTATGCCTATCAATTACCTTGGCCAGTGGTTTGGCCTTAATGACAGAACCTATGGCTATGAGAATCGCAAAGACACAGATTTTATTGTGACATCTGGAATATCTGATTGGGAGTTGAAATTTAAAACAGGAACAAAGTCTGAATATGTAATTATTGATGTCAATAATAAATGATGTAAAAAATTGATCTTTGAGATTAATTCTACTTGAGGTTACTTATGAATGAATTTGAAAATTATAAAGAGGCACTAATTGCCTCGGCTAAACTCTTTATTTCCATGCATGTCTTTGATTTGAAAGAAAATAAATATTATGCAATCAAGACTAATGAGCATATAGAAAGATTTTCGAGTGAAAAAAATGATTTGCAGTCTTTAATTAACTATGTTATGCAGAATCTGGTTGATGAGCATTACAGAAAAGATATCTTGGAATTTGTCGATTTTTCAACCCTTAAGGATAGATTAAAGGATAAGGACTATATTGAAGTGGTTTTTTTGGGTCTGATAAACGGTTGGTGCAGTGCAAAGTTTATCAAATTTGACGATGGACAAGATTTAGATAGGGTGCTCTATATAGTTGAGAATATTAATAATCAGACAGTTGAAATTGAAAATTTGAAATCAAAGCAGGAGCAGTTTGCTCACAACAGAATGATAATGAATGCCCTTCTCACTGACTATTCAACAGTTTGTGAGGTAGATATAAATAAGACATTAATCAAAATCTATAAGATAAGTGATCGTATTATTGATATGTCAGACAATTTGCTTTATGAGGCTGATTTTGAGCAGACATTTAAGGACTATATTGAAAAGGCTGTTTTTGAAGATGATAAAGATATGGTCGCAAAAAGATTAAATCTTGATTATATGAAAAATGGAATAGAGGCGGGAAGCAGCGACTCTATAATTTACCGCAATTATGTAGGATCATATGGCGTATTAAAAATGATTCGAATAAGCAAGAATAGTGTTTTTCTTGGCTTTAAGGAAAAGAATACAGAGATTAGGGAATATCAGGAACAGCTCTATATTGATTCTCTGACAAAGGTCAAAAATAGGCGTTTCCTCGATGATGAGTTGGATGGTGCGTCATCAGATGGCCTTATTATGGCTGACATAGACTTCTTTAAGCAGATTAATGACAGCTATGGCCACCAGTGTGGTGATGAGGCCTTAAAGGCAGTTGCGCTTTGCTTGAAAAAGCAAGCCGCAAACAGGGAAGCTGGCAATGCTGGAATAGTTATCCGATATGGTGGCGATGAGTTTATGGTTGCTTTCAGCGATATTGATAGGGATGAATTGGAAGAGATACTTAAGGGGATGAAAGAGGCAGTTAAGAAAATTCATCTTGAATCTTATCCTGAACTCAGTTTATCTATGTCTTTTGGAGCAGTGTACGGCAAAGGACTTATCAAAGATCAGATTTCTAGTTCAGATCAGGCTCTTTATGAATCAAAAAAGATAAGAGATGCTTATACACTGAAACTATTTTATTAAATATTGTTTTAATTAATTGAATAAACATATGAATAATGATATAATTATTAAAAGCAATAAATAAAATCGTGATTTTTCTTTTGAAACAGATATAAAGGGGGCGTGTCAATGACAGGTGATTTATATTGGGTTTCCAGTTTGACTTATGCATTTGTTATATCAATTATTTTAATTAATGAATATAGAGCAAATCACAATCCTAACAAGGTGGAAATAGCTTATAGAAGAATGGCTATCTGTGTTGGATTATTTTGCATTCAGGATGTTATGTGGGGTTTATGTGACAATGGAGTGATCAGAAACGACGGGGTCTTCTTTATATCATCTGCGGTATTTCACATTTCAACAGTCATAACAACTTTCTTTTGGCTTTATTATGTTTTGATATATCTTGATGAAGATAAGAAAAAGCTAGACATATTCCTGAAATTAGATGTATTGATTGTTATACTCGAGTTTGGCTTGATCCTTTGCAATTTCTTTAAGCCAATTGTTTTCAGTATAAAGGATGGAGTCTACATTACAGAAAAGTGGAGACCTTTAGCTTTTTTTAATCAATATATAGTTTATTTTATTACCGGATTTGCAACACTAATTCATTTGATAAATTCTGATAAAGCGCACAGAAAGAGGCTGCTGACTGTATTTTTGATATCATTTTCGCCAATCTTACTTGGAGTTTTTCAGTACCTTTATCCTAACGCACCATTCTACAGTTTGGGATACTTTTTGACATGTTTTGTCATACATATCTTTGTAGTTGCCAAGGATAGGGAAGATGCTGACAGATTAGTTATCATGAAGGCTATAGAGAGTTCATACTATACAATGCACTTGATAGATTTGGTCAATAATAAGGTTGTTAGGTATATAGAACCGGATTATGTGAAAAATGCCTTAAGGGGAAGAATATTACCAGGTCAGATGCTGAAATTAGTCGTGGATACGGTTGTCAGTGATGATTTTAAAGATGATATGGATGATTTCTTTAACCTTGACACCCTTCCTGAGCGCATGAATGGAGACGCGAGGATTTCAAATGAATTTGTTGGGAGAAATTATGGTTGGGTTAGAATTACATTTATTCCTTTGGAAAGAGAAAACAATGCTTTGACTAAGGTCATGATCATTTCTGAAATTATTGACAAAGAAAAAAGAAAGCAGATGGATCTCATCTTTCAGTCTACTTGTGATGAGCTGACAGGACTTGATAACAGAAGAGCTTTTGAGAAAGATATTGAGGCTTATAAGAAAAAAGATTTAGAAAAAGATCTTGTTTTTATATCGTTGGATGTCAATGAATTAAAGCATGTAAATGATACCTTGGGGCATGAAGCTGGTGATGAGCTCTTAAAAGGAGCTGCTTACTGTATGAAGAAGAGCTTCAGTCCATATGGCAAGATATATAGAACTGGCGGAGATGAGTTCAATGCTATTATTTTTGCTAATAAGAATATGATCAACAGCATCATGTGTAATTTCAATGAGAACGTAGTTAACTGGACAGGATCCATAGTTAAAAATATAGCTATTGCCGCAGGTTATGTTACTTATGATGATGTAGAAGTTAAGGCTATATCTGAAATGGCTATTCTAGCTGATAAGAGAATGTATGAAGAAAAAACTCTCTATTACAGAAAGAAAGGCATCAATCGCAAAGGCCTCAACGAGGCGCATGTAGCCTTGGTTAGGCTCTATAGCAAGGTCTTAAAGTTTAATATTGATGAGGATTCCTTTTCTGTTATCAATATTGAACGAATAGAGGAAAATGAGAGATATGCTCATAGTGAAAAGTTTTCTGATTGGCTCAATAATTCCTTAAATGCAGGACTAGTCTATAAAGATGATGAAGACAGTTTTAAAGCCAGTATGAACTATGACTATATTAGGGAATATTTTAAGGCTGGCAAGGACAAGCTTAGTGTTTTTTACAGACGTAACTGTGATGGGGTTTTTAAACAGTATTTACTTGAGATAGTAAAAAGTTGTGAATATTCTGAAAACTATCATAGCTTCTATCTTTTTGCTAAGCAGATTGAAAAGCAGCAATCTGAGTAGGATTAATTAGATAAAATTAAAGGCAAGGAGGTAAATTGCAGACAGCATGTGGGCCTGTGATTGACTTGATTTAGACCGTGATTAAATTGCTTGATGAAAGAATAAGAATGATTGGAGGAAATGTCTTATGAACCATAAAGAATTAAACAATTATATATTTCATTATCTAAAAAAAGATAAGACCCAAACTGCTATTATGCTCAACGGAGAATGGGGTTCAGGTAAATCATTTTACTTAAAAAATGATTTGATACCTTTTTTTGAGAAAGAGAATGCAACTTGCGTTATTGTATCTCTGTACGGTTTGGACAGCATATCTGAGATTAGCAAGAGTATATACATAGAGCTTAAGTCAAGGAGTCTTGACTTGGGAATGAAGGATGATGAGGACGCCTTAATTGCAAAAAGTGTTCTCAAATATGTCTCAGATGTTGGCCTTGGTGATTTGACGACAACTAGTGATGATTTATATGAGATTTATAGAACAGTGGATTTCAGAGATAAACTGCTTATCTTTGAAGATGTAGAGAGATGTAACATTGGTATCACCGAGATTCTGGGCTTTATCAACGGATTGGTTGAAAGAGACGGAGTTAAGGTCCTTTTAGTAGCTAATGAAAAAATGCTCCTGAAAAAATCATATGGCAAGATCTTGCCTAATGATAATGCTTCGGCAACCATAGATTCTAACTTTGAAGGTCAGGAGGAATTTTCAGATTCTATTAAAGAGTACTTGAGAATTAAGGAAAAAACTATAAGCGACACAGTTCAATTCCCAGGTGATTGTAGAGAAGCAATTGCAGAGGTTATCAAGGACTTTGATAATAAAAAGCTTAATACGCTTCTAGATGAAGATGCCGTAAATGAACTTACTAAGATGGTGAATGGTGTCTGCGAAAAGAATATTAGAACCTTTATCTTTGCTATGCAGAAAACTGTTGATTTGATTGATTCAATCAAAAATAGTGAAGTTACAGATGATTTCTATCTGTGCCTTTTAAAGGGAATACTTTACTTCTCAAGCAAGGTTAAAAAGGGAAAATTCCCTAAGTGGGAGGGAAGTGAATATCTTTCAACCCAATTGGGATCTAATGATTATCCTCTCTTCAGATTTGCCTACGACTATATAAGATGGCAGGTAATAGAGGAGGAATTAATCAAGGCAACTTATTACAATTACAAGAAGTACAGATTCTTCGAAGAAAATGCTGCATATTGTGATCCTGACTTAAAGGTGCTTGAAAATTTCTATAAAGAGACCGAGGAGAGCGTTTTGACAGCCTTAAAGAATGTAGAATTCAAGCTTCTAACCCCAGAGATTATTGGAATTCACGCCTACTGTAAGCTGGCTTATTATCTCATCTATGTGGGCAAGGTGGTTGGATTCGACTACAGAAACTCATGTGAGCAGATGATAAGGAATATTAAGGAGTTAGGCGGAAAGGCCAACATTGACACTGAACTCTTCTTTGAGGATGATATTGTAATTGAAGACAGTGACATTAAAGAGAAGTATGAGAGCTTTATCAATAAAGTCAAGGAGGTCAATGCATTTGACGCGGCTATTACAAGTTTCCAGTATATGCCGGATAGCCTCCATGGCTATTATCTAGAGATAAGCAATCATCCAGAGAAATATGCACTAGGCCACCGCTTCATAAGTAAGTTTGAGTTGACCAAGGTTGTAGAGATGCTTTTGGATTGCAGTGCTGATCAAATTAATGATTTCAGGGGTATTCTCCTGGCGGTTTATCAATATGCAACTAAGCTTGATTTTGATGAGAAGGACCTTGAATTCATGAAGTCATTGCTTGAAATGATTGAGAAGCAGATGCTTGGTCAGAATTTCTGGGATAAGATTCAGAAATTGCAGATTCAAAATCTTGAGATGAATCTCAAAACATTTATTGAACAGATGTCATAGAATGTGTAGCTTGATTAATGATTATGGCCCCCATTGACGAATCGACTAAATCTGTGAGAGTGTCCTGGGAAGACTGCTATGATGGGAGATATAAAGTAAGACTTGAGAAAGAAGAATATGTAAAAATATTGGAGTATTTTGAAAGTTTTATAAAGAATTAGTTTCCAATCTTTTTTTGGCTTGTAAGCAATAACAATAATGTTATAATAAAATTATGAAACAGATAGACACATATTTAATGGACTAAAATATGGATTTTTCAAGGAGGAATGGTTATGAGTGGTTTATCTTCAATTTACGGTGGCATGTCGCCCTACCAAAAACCCAATATTGGTAAGAATGATTTAAAAGGCGATAACAAGAAAAAGACAAAAGCTAGTGAGAACACAGAGAAAACACAGAAAACAGAGAGCAAAGCAACTAGCGCTAGCAATGCTAAGGTCTATACTGGAGGAAAAGTTATAGGCCAGCCAAAACTCTCTGAAAAGGCAAGCGATTATTACGAAAGCCTTAAGAAAAAGTACGGAAATATGGATTTTATCCTTGTCAGCGAGGATAAGAAAGAAGCAGCTAAGGCTCAGATTGCAAGTTTATCCAATCCAGACAAGATGGTTGTACTTATAGATGAGGATAAGGTAGAACAGATGGCCAGTGATGAGGCTTATCGTGATAAGTATGAATCAATAATCAGCAATGCTGCAAATTCTGTATCTGATTTAAAGTCTCAGCTTGAGGCTTCTGGAGCTAGTGTTCAGGCCTTTGGAATGCAGATTGATGACAAGGGGCAGGCTTCTTATTTTGCAGTCTTAGAGAAATCTTCTGCAGCTCAGAAGGAGCGCATAGAAAAGAAACTTGAAGAAAAAAAGGCTGAAAAGAAGGAAGAGGCCAAGGAAGCCAAAGAAAAAAAGATCGAGAAAAAGGCTGAAGAGAAGGCTGAAGAAAAAAAGAAGGCCAAGTTAGACGAAAAAGAGAAAATCAAGGCTCGCGCTGCCGGTGAGACGGATGATGGAAAAAACATCAGCTCATTTAAGAAGGAATATAAGACAATCAGTGCAGCTTCTATAGATGAGCTTTTGAGTAAAGTCGTAAATTACAGCTTTAATGATAAGAGTCAAAGTATCTTAAGTGAGGCAGAGAAACAAGTTGGCCAGAACTTTGATTTCAGAGGTTAGGCGGTGATCTTATGAACAGTATTAGTGGCTTTAATTCTTATTTAGGCACGCAAATAACTGATTATAAGGGACTTAAGGGCAAGGCTTCATCTTACTTAAATGATAAGAGTCAAAACGAGGTAAAATACAAGAATACAGCAATGTCTGACCAGACAATGAGAGAAAAGATCAGAAATCTTTCGAGAAGCGATGACGATGATAGCTATAAAAATCAGCTTAAAACTGGAATGGAGTCTATTCTAAACTCTAGTCAGTCATACCTTGATAGTTTGAGAGAAAATAGGCTAAAGACTAAGGCTACAAATCGCAAGGTCAGCGCTGTAAAGTATAATTTTAAAAATTTATCAAGTAAGATAATAAGGAGCAAAACCTCATATTCTGCCAAGCAGGTAGTAAGACAGGCAAGGCAGGAGGTTCAAAAATTAAAAATAGCCAAGGGTAAGGCGGATAGCTCCCAAGCGGAAGAGTTTGATGCAGCGATAGTCCATGCAAAAGCTATGGAGAGAGTTGCAAAAAAGAAGGCGAGAAACCTTGAACTCGAGGAGATGGCTGAGGCTAATGGCGGTAAGCTCAGCGATGATATTAAGGCTCAGGATAAGCTGAATGAGCGTCAAGATAGCCAGAATGAAGAAAAAGTTGATGATACTGACGATGAACTTAAAGAAGAAGATTCAGACAAGCTTTACGATGAGGCATATGAGGATATGGCTCAGTATGAGGATTTAGCTCAGTATGAGGACTTTGCCCAGTATGAGGACTTTGCCCAGTATGAGGACCTGGCAGCGGAAGATCTTATGACTCAATATGAAAATCTATCATCGCTTGACATTTCAGGCCTATCCGATATGACGGATATAAGTGACCTTCTTTCTGGATTTGAATCAGATATTTTTGATGAGATGCAAGAAGAGATGCAGTCAATGATGGAGGAAATGGGACTAGATGATATGTCTGAGACCTTCAAGGCCTATGATAAGGATATTGAACCTAAGGACCTTAAAGAGATGAAGATAAAGCATCGTAATAAGGAAAACAAGGACTTGGTTAAGGCAGATAGCGATTATTTAAAGGCTGTATTTGACAGGTTAGCTAAGATGTCTGATGGCAAGTCAGTATCGGGCACCATAGGTCAGACTGCAAGTTTAGCTTCAGCAGGATCAGGGCCCCACCTTTCGGCAAGTATGGTTCAGAGTGCTGTATCTAGCTACCAAGCGGATACATCGGCTAGTCTTTCGCAGACAAGTATTAATATCACAACTTAGTTGAGGACTTATTTCATAAAATTCACTTTATTTTTACACATCAGTAGGTGGCATTATGAAGGCTAAATACAAGATTTTCCAAGGCTTTTCGATTGTTTTGGTATTGGTTGCATTAATTGCAAGTATAATTGGTGGAATTAATACTGGATTTTAATTTTATTTTATTGTAAGATTATTTATGTTTTTGTTATTATTTTATTACACCCTCTTTGGTTATAAAAAACCACGCGGTAATTTGCTTAAATATCTTATGATAATATATGCAATGTCGCTATTATCTGAGCTTTATATGGCTGTAAAATTCAATGAGTATCTGAATGTATGTATCTTATCTTTGTCTATGCTTTTTATTGGCTATATATCTGGTAGGTTGCATAAAATCAATGAGAACTGCTTCTTGGCTATATTGATATTGATTTTACAGTTATTGATTCCAGTTTTTGTCTTACTGAACGGAACTTCAAAACCAAGCCTGCTTATGTGGATTGTAATCGCAACACCAGCAGTTATTTGGCTCAGCTTGACATGCGCATGTTTAGTTAGATTTGAGCAGCACAGAGAAGCTGGACTTAAGGATGAAAAAGAAATTTGAAAAATTAGATAAGCTTGAATTTGTTATAGAACATATAATTGTTATTACGATAATAATCTTAGCCTTTTCCTTTAACATTATGAATTATAATAGGATTGAAGGCTTAGCGCAGGTTAAGAATTCTATCTTAAATCAGGAAAATCAGGATTCAAAAGCCACATATCATGGGGCTTGGCATGAGACACTTGATATAAAAAAAGGTGATGAGACTATTGAAGGAGTTTTCTATACAGCTGAGGGACAGGGGCCAATGCCTACTGTTATACTCTGCCATGGTTTTGGCGTGAGCAGTGACTTTTATGATCAGTATGTAGAAAAGTACCAGAAAGCTGGTTTTAATACCTATGCCTTTAACTTCGTAAATGGTGGTTACAAGGATAGTGTGGAAGACATGTCGATTTTAACAGAAGCAGATGATTTAGAGTTGGTTTATGAAAGGCTTTGTGAATTTGAAAAAGTCGACAGCGAGAAGATTTTCATAGTGGGAGAGAGCCAGGGAGGCCTGGTTGCAACCTATGTTGGAAGTCAGTTGAAGGATAAGATTCGAGGTTTGATTTTGCTCTATCCGGCATATGAGATACAGGATGACATCAAAACCAGAACTAATCCGGACAATGATATGGATCCCCTCAATTTCCTGGGTTGGAAGATATCACCTATATACAATTCTGACGGACTTTCTTTTGATGTCTATGACATAATGTCAGATTATCAGGGCCAAACCTTGATTTTACAGGGTGACGATGATGAGATAGTTCCTATGGAATATGCTAAAAGAGCAGCAGACGAGTTTGAAAATGCCAAACTTGTAATATATGAAGGCGCAGGCCATGGATGGGCCGACGGTGAGTTTAAGGACCAGGCCATCAAAGATTCAATTGAATTTATAGGAAATAATATATAATTGCATTAAGTGGATTATAGGCATTATTCCCCCAATAAAAGCAGTCATCTCCTAATTCTCATGAATTAGGGGGTGACTGCTTTTTAAAATGAAATTTACTTTTCTTTGTATTAAGGCCTGAATCAGAGAAAAAGGACTGTGTGCTATCCTTTATGAAAAATAGTGGGATGAATCAATTTTTTACACTGGATAAATCAATTTTTTTTCAAATGATAAATCATTTTTTTTCACAGGATAAATCAAGGTAGTATTTTATTTTATCTAAAATAAAAGCTCTTTTTTCTTGGTCTTTTTCTGAGAGGTCAGATCCCTTCTTGTAGACACGTCTGAGTAAGCGGCAATAATCGAGCATGGCAATTAGGTTTAAAGCCTTGTCTTTTTCTGCTAAATCCCAGTCTTTAAAGTATTCTGATACAAAGGCCTCGTAGAAAGACAGGGCTATTTTTTCATCAAAATTGTTGAATTTGCAGGAAGTTTCTCTATCTGTCTCATAAAAGCCAAGGTAGGTCATGTGCAGGGTAATCAGTTCTAATATTGGATTACCGCTTGAAAGCCTGTCTAAATCGATGAGCATAGGCTCATCACCTTGAATCATAACATTGGCCGCGTGAAAATCACCATGTATAAGGCTCTTGCCCTTTGGCAATTTATCGAGGATTTCATGGACTTGCTTGGCGAGTTCTGTATCAAAGAGGCCTAGTCCCTGATCAATCCAAGCTTTTACTTCTTCTCTATAATCAGGCAAATCCCAGTCTTCAGTTGATATCTGATGAATATTTAGGGCCAGTCTGGCCATGATTTGGGCATAGTGTTCTAAGCTGGAAGGCTGCTTGGCAATTTTTTGGCTTATAGTGCTGACATCAAGGAGCTCATACATAGCACCATAATTGGCTCCAACTGAAACAATACCGAAGGATATTGCGGTTGGAAGGCCAGCGATAAAGGCCTTCTTGGCCAATTTGTTTTCTCTTTCTATGTCCTTGTAGGTGTTATTCTTGTTATAGAGTTTGATGACAAGCTCATCATTGTAGCGGTAGACATCGCCCTTAGCTCCCTTGCCAATGAGCTCACAGCCATCAAGCTTGTATTCTTTGAATTTTTGATAGCGCTCCTTGTAGGAGGCAATAGTGCCAGGCCAGAGATAGTTTATGTTATAGACAAACTCCTTGTAGGCGGCGGTTCGATTTAGATCAAACTCTAAAATCTCAGCTATAGAATTGTAATACCAACGATGCATCTGTGGGTCACTCTGATGAAAATTACTCCAGAGGTCCTGGCCTAAGATATTGTAGTAGTTGACCATGGACCTGATATTGGACAATTTGTCAGCCAACCAGAGCCTTTTAACATCAATATCCTGGTTTTGCCTAAGATACTTGATAGAGTCTTCCTTCCTTTTCTTCCAAGTGGCAGATTTGTCATCGTTTTTGCTCTTGGCTTCAGTTTCACTGGCTACTAGAGCTGCAACGCGGTCGCCAAATTCTTTCCTGATTTCTTCAAGGCTTGTATCGGTACCCTCAACTACGTCATGGAGGAGACCGGCGCTGATAACTTCTGTGTCATCTGTCATAGTCGACAGAATATGGGCAACCTCAAGAGGGTGGAGGATGTATGGTGCGTGAGATATCTTTCTTAGCTGGCCACTGTGTTTATGTGTGGCATAAATAATGGCTTTATCCAGTAGTTTTGTTGAGTCTTGCATAGGCACCTCCAAGTATAAAGATAATATAAGCTTAACATTTTGCCTATCAAAATCAAGAAATTTTGGTTTACAGGGGAATTTTTTTTTGCTAAGATTTACAATTGCGGAAAATTTTGAAAAAGAGGTCTCTTTGTGAAAGTTTTAAAATGTCTGATATCCTCAATTCTTGCAGGATTATCAATAGGATTCGGTGGTATAGCCTACTTGTCAGTCGATAATAAACTGGTAGGAGCTATATTCTTTACTATAGGTTTATTCTTAGTTTGTTCTTTTGGATACAATCTATATACAGGAAAAGTCTGTTACATATTTGATAATGACATAAAATACACTTTAAACCTGATTACAATAGTAGCTGGAAATTTGATAGGAACATTTATCATGGGTAAGGCTATTTTATTTACTCGCTTTGGTGCTGATATTGGAAAGAGAGCAGAGAGCCTTTGCAATACCAAGTTAAATGATACTTATCTTAGTCTCTTTATCTTGGGAATATTGTGTGATGTGATGATTTACATAGCTGTTGAGGGATATAGTAAAATCAACTATGAGTTAGGAAAGTACCTGGCTCTTGTCTTTGGCGTTGTAGTCTTTATTCTGGGCGGTTTCGAGCATTGTATTGCAGATATGTTCTACTTCAGTGCCGCATCTATGTGGAGTGTGAATGCTGCTATACGAGTATTTGTCATACTTCTGGGAAATGCTGTAGGTGGAGTACTTATGCCACTTTTAAGAAGGGCAGCCAGACAAGAAAATAAATAATAAAAAGAAGACAAAATCTTGAATCTTGATTGGATTCAAGATTTTTTTGTGCAAAAATTGTGTATACGTGCTCATTTTTGAATGATTGTGTGGTATAATAATTGTAGTTTTATTTACAGTATTATTTACACAAATTATTGAGTGGAGGATTTTACTATGTTAGAAAAACATGAAAAAAGGGCTGCCAATGGAATGGCAATAGTGTATGTAGTGATGAGTATTGCTATCCTGATGGGCTTGAGCATGCAATTTATTTTTTCCGAAGATGTAAGCAAATCGACAACTTTAATACCTATAATCATATGCATATTGGTTTTTATTGCAAGCTTTATAATCAAAAAGCTTGTCAGTGCTGATAAGTATATTCTTGCAATGTCAGTACTTTTCCCAATCGTGTATTCAACAATGCTTTTGACAACCAACACAGGATATTCATATGTGTATATGTTCCCATTCCTCTTAGTTTTGGTTATCTCGCTCAATGACAGGGCAGTATATATTTCTGATGCCTTATTCCTTCTTGTAAACTTAATCATGGCAGGAAAGATAATAAAGTCATCAAGTGATTTTAAATTAGTTATGGAATCCGTATTGATTGAAATTATCGTATCTGTCCTTGCTATGGTAAGCTCGATTATGGTTATCAAGGCCTTAAAGACATTTGTAAAAGAATCGGTTGATGAAGTAAAGACATTTACAGCTAAGAATGAAGAGACATCTGCAAAAATTATAGATATAGCTGTCAATGTCAATAAAGAGATGAGTGAGATAGACTCTATGATTGACAAGGTAACAGATTCTATGACAACACTCAATGCCTCTATATCAGAAATAACAGAGGCTATAGCAAACAACTCTGAGGCTATTTCAGATCAGACCGGTGAGACTAGAGCTATTCAGGATGTTATCGACGTGACAAGCGAGAAAGCAAACGACATTAAAGCTATCACTGATAAGGCGCTTGAGCTCGTTGCCAGCGGTGTAGATAGTATGAGAAACTTAAATGAGTCAGTATTGAAGACAATTGAGTCTAGTAAGGATATGACAGAGTCTTCACAGCGCTTGACAGAAAAGTCAGATGAGGTTAGAAATATCACTGATTTGATTCTCAATATTTCTTCACAGACTAATCTCCTGGCCTTGAATGCGTCGATTGAGGCTGCCAGAGCAGGTGAGGCAGGCAAAGGATTTGCCGTGGTTGCAGACGAGATAAGAAATCTTGCTGAACAGACAAAGAATGCAACAGGAGATATCACAAAGATTCTTGATGAGCTTTCAGTTGATGCAGCAGATCTTTCTGAAAGAGTTTCGGACAATGCTAAGGTTTCCGAGGAGGCTAGCCAGTCAGTTAGATACGTTGACGAGAAGTTAGAAGGAATCAAGAAGATTACTGATAATCTTGCGTCAGATATGGAAGAGATGAGTGAGATGATTGAACAGCTCATGAAATCTAACAATACAATCGTTGATTCAGTCAGCACACTTTCTGCAAGTGGTCAGCAGATTACAGCTAGTACAGAAGAGGCAGCGGCAGTCAGTGACAGCAATGTAGCTATAATTCAAGACTTTGCAGCAAAGGTTAGAAGTGTATCAGGCCAGATGGCTGAATTGAGACAGTGATAGCTATTATAGCTGATTAGACAGTAGAGTAATTACAGGCAAAACATACTGGGATTGAGTGTGTTTTGCCTTTTTTATGGAGGAAGAAAAATGAATTTTAAAGAATTAAAGTTAGAAGAAATCAAGGGCTTAAAAATAGGACATGCCAGCAATGATGAGGCCAAGACTGGGGTTACAGTTCTTTATTTTGAGAATGGCGGAGTAGGTGGTGTTGATGTGAGCGGTGGAGGTCCAGCTTCAAGGGAGACTCCGCTTTTATCACCTATCACTGCTGACAACAAGCTCAATGCCGTCGTTTTGTCTGGAGGTTCAGCATATGGTCTGGCTGCCAGTGATGGAGTTATGACAGCTTTTGAGGAGGCTGGAATAGGCTTTGAAACTGGATTTGCAAAGGTACCCTTGGTGTGTCAGTCATGTATTTATGACTTATCATATGGTGCAGCAGATGTGAGACCTGACAAGGCAATGGGGTATGAGGCCTGCAAGAAGGCCTTGGAGGCTACTGATTCTCGCCAGGGTAATGTGGGAGCTGGCGCAGGTGCCAGTGTTGGAAAGATATATGGAATGAAAGCGGCGGATAAAGCAGGACTTGGCACCTATTTCTGTGGATGCAATCAAATACCTGGTTTTTATATAGGTGCAATTGTCGTGGTCAATGCTTTTGGGGACATATACGACCCTGACAGCCATGAAAAGATAGCAGGAGCCCACAATGCAGAGCGCACAGAATTTAGATCTACAAAAGAGGGAATGTATGATGACTTTCTTCCTAGAAATGCCTTCACTGCTAATACTACAATCGGTGCTATAGTTACCAATGCAAGTTTCAATAAGGCACAGATGAATAAGATTGCTTCAATGGCTAGAAATGCATATGCAAGGTGTATAGATCCGGTTGGAACCATGCTTGATGGTGATACTATTTATGCGGTATCAGTGGAAAGCAAAGAAATTGAATCTCCTATCCTTGATATAAATTTTGTCGGCAGTCTTGCTGCTGATGTTATGGGACAGGCGATTAAAAATGCGATTCTTAATTCAAAAATAAGCGATGAGGAGTATTTATCTAATATTAAGGCTTGATAGTAGAGTGAAATTCAAGGCTTGATGGCAGAATGAAATGCAAGGTTTTTGCTATGTGAATTAAGGCTTAAATGCAAAAAAAGAAGAGTTTTAAAACCCTTCTTTTTTTCGAAATTTGCGGTTTTCTCGTCTCAGTTTTGCTGATTCATTTTCGGCGCGCTCGCCTTCATTCTCGAATTCGATATCATAAGGGATTCGAGCAGGCTTTCCGTCATCACCTATGCATACATAGGTGAGATAGGCTCTGTTGATTGGATTCCTAAAACCATTTAGGTCCTCAACATAGGTATCAACGCGAATTTCCATAGATGAATTGCCGACATAAGTGATCTTGGCGACCAAAACAACGAGCTCATTGAGATAGGCTCCGCGTTTAAATTCAAGATTATCTATGGAGGCAGTAGTGACCATGCCACCACAGTGACGTATTGCAGTCATGGCACCAATTTCATCAATCCAACCAAGCAGGGTGCCACCGTAGAGACGGCCAGCTCCGTTTATATCCTGGTATCTAAGAATATGAATTGATTCAGTTTTTGAGTAGCTTACAGGCCTGGTTGGCCTTTCAGCATTTTGTGGCTTTATTGTATTTTCAGTCATAAAAAACCTTTCAAAATAAAATTAGAAAATGTTGCAAGTCCAAGCTGATTAAAGATGGAATCTAATAGATTATAGCATTGAATTCGAATTTAAGTCAAAAAAAGCAAATTAAGAAGCAAATCAAGAAAAGGAGGCCTATATGAGAATGATTAAAAGAAAAGAAGGTCAGCTTGCCTTGGTAACTTTGATATCAAGGGCAAATTGCCAGTTAATATACCAAAATACGATATGGTAAGCGCAAGCTTTACTGACAGCATCATCTATCCAAGTGGCTGGGGCTTTTTGATTTCGATAAAATGCAGTGAATTAGGCATTTTCTCTTTATTTTTCGCGTCAAATGTTTTATAATTGATACA
Source organism: uncultured Lachnospiraceae bacterium (assembly GCA_947164605.1). Taxonomy (GTDB): domain Bacteria; phylum Bacillota; class Clostridia; order Lachnospirales; family Lachnospiraceae; genus CAMUXE01. Next base: position 26,882 of record CAMUXE010000008.1, read on the forward strand.
CTAATATGTAAAAAATGCACAAAAATCTATGGAGGTTTTTACAAATATGCCAATTACAGACTTATTGGAGAAAAATGCGAAGCTTTACGGAAAAGAAGTTGCGCTAGTTGAGTTAAATCCTGAGATGAAGGAGACTAGAAGAATCACATGGAAGGATTACTCCCTCATACAGCAGACAGAAGACAGGGCTTATCGTCATGAGATTACATGGGGAGTATTTGACGAGAAGGCCAATCGTGTGGCTCACATGCTCTTAGAAAAGGGAGTCGAAAAGGGAGATAAGGTTGCAATTCTTATGATGAATTGCCTTGAATGGCTGCCTATATATTTTGGTATATTAAAGGTTGGAGCTATTGCAGTTCCTTTCAACTTCAGATACTCATCAGATGAAATTGAGTATTGCCTGGATTTGGCAGATGTCAGTGTTCTTTTCTTTGGAACTCAGTTTATAGGTAGACTTGAGACCATAGAAGAAAAGATATGCAAGGGTAGACTCTTAATTTATGTGGGTGAGGCTTGCCCAACATTTGCCGAGAACTATCTTGAGATGGTCCAGGATTGTTCAAGCCAGCCACCACTCATACCTTTGAGCGATGACGATTATGCTGCTATCTACTTTTCTAGTGGAACAACAGGCTTTCCTAAGGCAATCCTTCACAAGCATAGATCCCTAACTCAGTCAGCAATAATGGAGCAGAAGCATCATCTTCAGACCCATGATGATGTATTTTTGTGTATTCCACCTCTATATCACACTGGGGCTAAGATGCACTGGTTTGGCAGCTTGATATCTGGCTCTAAGGCAGTTCTTTTAAAGGGAACAAGCCCTGAGGTTATCATGAAAGCTGTGTCAGATGAGAAGTGCTCAATTGTCTGGCTTCTTGTGCCTTGGGCTCAAGATATACTTGATGCCATAGACAGAGGAGATATTAAACTTGAAAAATATGAGCTTTCACAGTGGAGGCTTATGCACATAGGTGCACAGCCAGTTCCACCTTCACTTATAAAGCATTGGAAGGAATACTTCCCTAATCACCAGTATGATACTAATTATGGCTTGTCAGAGTCCACAGGTCCTGGATGTGTACATTTGGGAATAGGTCATGAAGATAAGATTGGAGCTATTGGTATTCCTGGCTTTAACTGGCAGACCAAGATTGTCGATGAGAATGGCAATGAGGTTGAAGAGGGCAAAGAAGGCGAGCTCTGTGTCAAGGGTCAGGGAGTAATGGAGTGCTATTACAAGAATCCTGAGGCTTCTGCCGAGGTTCTTCCTGGCGATGGTTGGTTGAAGACAGGAGATGTGGCAATTCAGGACAAGGATGGTTTTATCTTCCTTGTTGACAGAAAGAAGGATGTAATTGTATCAGGTGGTGAGAACCTTTATCCAGTACAGATTGAGGACTTCTTAAGAGGAAATGATAAGATCAATGATGTTGCGGTAATAGGACTTCCTGATAAGAGATTGGGCGAGATTGCCGGTGCAATCATTCAACTGAAGGATGGCGTTACAGCTAGTGAGGAAGAAATCAATGAATTCTGCTTAGGTTTGCCAAGATATAAGAGACCTAAGAAGATTATTTTCGCAGAGGTCCCAAGAAACGCTACAGGTAAGATTGAGAAGCCAAAGCTTAGAAAAATTTATGGTGCCGACAAGTTGGTAGCCCAGGAAATTGATGCTATAGAGAAGTAAGATTAATCCCACCGACTGACTGTTGGTGGGATTTTTGACTGATTGAAAAATTAATATTAATATTAGGATTAAAAAAGGAGATTTGTTATGAAAATTGTTATTCTTAATGGTTCAGCAAGAAAAGGAAATACATATGCCTGCGTTAAGGCCTTTTCAGAAGGAGCGGGAGTAGAAAATGAAATTGATATTATAGAGGCGGATAAGGTAGATGTTAGTCCTTGTAAGGGCTGTGGAGCCTGTATCTGCACAAATGGATGCGTAGCTAAAGATGATTCAAATGCTGTGGTAGATAGAATTGTAGCAGCAGATATGATAGTCTTTGCCTCACCTATATATTGGTGGGGAATAACAGGTCAGCTAAAGACAATTATTGACAAGTGCTATTGCAGGGGAACACATCTCAAGAACAAGAAGTATGGACTTATCCTATGTGCTGGAAGCCCAACAGATGATATTGAGTATGAACTTATAAAAAAACAGTTTGACGAAATGGGAAGATATCTGGCTTGGGATATGGTTTTCTATAAGAAGTATTATGCCAATGGCAAGGATGAAATCGCAAATAAGCCTCAGATTATTTCCGAACTGAAAGCTCTGGGCAGCAGTCTGCGCTGATACTTTTTTGATAATAGCTCTGATAGCTGGAAAACGGTCTAAAATCCCAGCAACCAAAAGTTGCAAAATCCTGACGTTTTTAATTGATAGTAATAATATAGTTAAAGTGCTTTAATACAGTCATGGGCGGCAAGCCCAGGAGAAAAAAATCAAAGCTAATTACTAGTCAAAAAAAGGAGCAAAAAATGAGACTTAAATCATTATTCATAATAGTTTACCTTCAATCCAAATAATCCATAAAAAATCCCCTCAGGCAGATGCTTGAGGGGATTTGTGACATTTGTGACATTTGTAATATTTGTGATATTTGTAATATTTATAATATTTGTAATAATTCGCGAATTATTAATCTTCTACCTCGACTAATTCAATCTTGAAGTTGAGGGCCTTGCCAGCTAACTCGTGGTTGGCGTCAAATGTTATATTGACCTCATCCTTTGCTGCTACAGTAACAGGGAACTGCTGACCGTACATATTTGTGAGGAATACCTTCTGGCCTACATTTAAGTCGGAAGAACCTTCCATCTGAGCCATCTCGACAGTGATAATAGCCTCTGGGTCTGGCATGCCGTAAGCATCTTCAGGCTCGATGTGGATGTTGACAGTCTGGCCAAGCTCCATGTCTACTACAGCCTTGTCAAATCCAGGAATCATCATGCCGCAACCACATACGAACTCAAGTGGCTCGCCGCGATCATAAGATGAATCGAACTGAGTGCCATCATCAAGAGTGCCACAATAGTGAGTCTTTACGCGCTTTCCAGCGTTCTTACCGTCATAGATAACAGTAAGTTCACGTGAACCGCAGCCGCCGCAGCCACCGCCACAGCCTGAGCAAGACTCGTCATCGCCACAATCACAGCCTTCTTCGCTGCCGCATCCACAGCACTCAGAATCATTGTTTTCGCAGTTGACGCCGCTTGATGTGAGCTCGCCAGCGAGGTAGGCTTTGATAGCCTCCTCTGGGTCCCCCTTGGCTCCAGATATAATCTCAATACCTGCAGCTGAAAGAGCATCAGTGGCTCCATCACCTATGCCATCACATATTACAAGGTCTACATCATTGTTTACAAGGCTTACAGCGAGAGCGTTGTGACCACTCTCTTCGCACTCAACAAGTTCAGATGAGATGATTTTATTGTCTTCAAGAGTGAAAACTTTGAAAAGCTCGGACTTGCCGAAGTGTGAAAAGATTTTGCCATTAGTTTTATCAAAAGGTGTTGCGATAATCATAATATTCTCCTTAAAGTGAAATTTGAATCAGTATAGCATATACTCGTCTTACTGAATAGTTATAGATTTGTAAAATTTTCCCCAGAATGGTGTGAATAATAATCTACTTACATTGGTATATTTAAAAGGCTAAATATTAAATAAAGATTTTTGGAGTTCCCGGAATATAATAATTGATGAGATGCATGTAGACATCTGAATTGTATATATCTATATTTTTTTAAGATAAATCTTTGATGCCTCAAGACCCTTGACTAGGTATATATGGAGGCTTTATGATTAAAAGAAGAAAAGATTTATTAGATATTGGACTCTCTTATCCTTCTACTTATCAGGATAGGCCCTTTAAGGATACGAACTGGGTCTTGATTAGGATTAAGGGCTCAAAGAAGGCCTTTTTATGGACATATGAGCTGGATGGAGAGCTTTATATGAATATTAAGGTGGACCCTGAGAGCAGGGACAGCCTGAGGAATTCCTATGAGGATATAAAACCTGCATACCATCAGAATAAGGAGCACTGGTCGAGTGTTCGCATAGGTGGAGATGTAGATGATGAGCTTATCAAAGTTTTGATAGATGTGAGTTACACCTTGGTTTCAGGGAGGGATAAGCAAAAATAATGATCAATGTTAAGGAAATATATAAGGCTAAGGCAAGTGACAATATAAGGGATTTGCTGGCCGGCATTATAGTGGCCTTTGTCTCAATCCCGATATCAATGGGCTATGCAGAGATAGCTGGCTTGCCGGCAGTGTATGGATTATACGGCTCTCTCTTGCCGATACTTCTGTATGGGCTTACTACAAGTTCAAGGGACTTTGTATTCGGCGTTGATGCAGCACCGGCGGCTTTAGTCGGAGGAGCTCTTTTATCCATGGGGATTCAGCTGCAGAGTCAAGATGCCATGAACTATGTACCACTTATAACCCTCTTTACGGCTATGTGGCTCCTGCTCTTTGGCCTGATCGGGGCGGGAAAAGTAGTACAGTTTATATCAGACCCAGTGATGGGCGGCTTTGTTACAGGAATTTGCCTTGAGATTATTATGATGCAAGTTCCCAAGCTTATGGGTGGCAGTGCAGGAAGCGGTGAGGCCTGGGGCCTTATAGGCCACATTCTTGATACTGTTAAGGATGAAATGATTTTTAATCCAGCTTCTCTGATACTGGGACTTGCAACGATAGCAATTTTGCTGCTAGCTAAAAAAATCATACCTAAGGCTCCTATGTCAGTAGTGGTCATGTTTTTGGGTGCAATTTTAACTAAGTATACAGGCCTTATATCTGAAAATGGAATCAAGACCTTGGCCAGGGTGGATAAGGGACTTATGAAAGTGATAAATCCTTTATTTCTGCCAAAAGATATGTCAGAAGTAGCATTTGCCGCTTTGACAATTGCGATAGTGATCACAGCGGAGACTCTTTTGGCTTCAAAGAGCAATGCGAGTGCTGACGGCTACAAGTTAAAACCTAACCAAGAAATACTTGCCTATGCTGCGAGCAATATGGCTGCAGCCCTTTGCGGAACCTGCCCAGTCAACGGTTCTGTTTCAAGATCAGGAATTGTGAGGCAATTCGGGGCAAAGTCACAGCTTATGTCCCTGTCGGCAGCCTTGTCTATGCTTTTGATTCTTTTGTTTGGAACTGGCTTTATACAGTATTTGCCTGTGCCGGTACTCACTGCAATAGTAGTATCTGCCTTGCTTGGGGCCTGCGAGTTTGACTTGGGGCTAAGTCTTTTTAAGAAGTCTAAGGCGGACTTTTATATCTTCTTATCGGCTATGCTAGGAGTTCTCTTATTTGGAACTATTTATGGAGTGCTGATTGGAACTGGACTTTCCTTTATTGCAGTCATAAGACGTGCTGTAGCTCCTCCAAGAAATTTTCTTGGAATAATCCCTGGAAGAGAGGGCTTTTACAGCCTTGAGAGAAATAAGAACTCGAGACCTATCAATGACACCATAATATATAGATTTAGTGGGGACCTCTTTTTTGGCAATATTGATGTTTTTGTCAACGATATTGAGGACGCTATCAGATATGACACAAAACGTGTGATTGTCTATGGCAGCGGAATTAGTAATATCGATGTCACAGCAGCAGAGAGGCTTTATAAACTCTATAAGAAGCTCAAGCAAGAAGAAATAGCCTTTTACCTGACTGAGCATGATGGCAAGGTCAATGATTTGCTAAAGATATACGGTGCTGGTGAGATGATTAAAAAGGGAGCTGTAAGACTCACTGTAGATACAGCTCTTAGAGCAAGTGGACTAAGACCACCATATGAAATTGAAGACGACTCCGAACTTGGAGAACCCCAGACTAATCTTTTAGATGGTTTAAATGCTGAAATTGAGTGGGCTTTTGGCCAGGATGCTGAGGAGGAGAAGGAGAGAATTGTTAAGAGCATAGTTGAAGGTATTTCAAAGGCTCCACATATTGAGGATACTAAGAATCTCATATCTATTGAGAAACAGAGCTCATGGGGACGACTGGCCTATATGGATGAGGATGAGATATTGCGCAGAGTGTCTGACTATATCAGCCAGCTTCCGGAGGAAGAACTGGGACAGATCAATGCCAGCCATCTTGAAGAACTGATTGAGAAGAGACGTTCAATCATCGAGGAACATATAGATGAGGCTGGTCATAGGTCTAGAAAGAGGTTTGAGAAGAGGAGAGAGAGGCTGGAAAGGATTCTAAACTCCTAAGAAAAATATTTAAGTGAACAATAAATTTGCTCTGCAAAATCGGAAGAGATTTTTTTCTCGCCCCTGCCAAGATAGGCGGGGGCTTTTATATTTCACATATTATTTATATTATCTTTCTATAATCTCATTTGACTTTAAATATTATTATGGTAGAATGAACGAGTACGCGACAAGTGAATATATTTTTGTGCACTTGAAGGATGCACATATAAGGAGTTGTGAAATGACTATTACACAGTTTTTTTTGCTATTAGGTGGTGTAGGCCTATTCCTTTATGGAATGACTATTATGTCATCGGGACTACAGAGCGCAGCAGGAGATAAGGTTAGAACTATCCTTGAACATGTTACTTCTAACAAGCTTATGGCTGTTGCACTTGGTATCGGCGTTACCGTCTTGGTTCAGTCTTCTTCGGCAACTGATATGATGGTTATAGGTTTTGTTAACTCAGGACTTATGCATCTTACAGAAGCCGTTGCAGTTATAATGGGCGCTAATATAGGTACAACAATAACAGCACAGATTACTGCTTTTGATTTAACAGCATTTGCACCTGTTCTGCTTTTTGCAGGTGTTATCATGTTTTTATTTGTTAAGAAGCCAAAAATAAAGTACATAGGTATGATTATTCTTGGTTTTGGTATGCTTTTTGTGGGTGTTGGTCTTATCAAAGACGCAATCAAGCCTCTTTCTGAGAGTGCTTGGTTCAAGGCTTTTCTTTCGACTTTATCAAACCCTGCATTGGCAATCCTTTTTGGTGTGGGCTTTACTGCTTTGCTTCAGAGTTCATCATCATCGACAGTTATCTTCCAGGCATTTGCCATTCAGGGAATCCTTGATTATAAGACAGCTGTATACCTGATAATAGGTGCTGCGATTGGTTCAGTTACACCTAACCTTCTTGCAGGACTCACAACAAACCGCGATGGTAAGAGAACAGCTTTGCTCAATCTTATCTTCAACTTAATCAGAGCTGCACTTCTTGTGACTTTGATTAATGTATTCCCACAGATACTTGACTTTATTCAGTCATTATCGCCAAACGATGTGGGACGTCAGATTGCGAATACACATACAATCTTCGCTATCTGCGCTGTATTTATTATTTTACCTTTCTCGAAATATATTGTTAAGTTCGCAGAAAAGATTATTCCTGAGCTTCCTGAAGAGGCAAGACTCAAGGAAGGCAAGAAGCTTATGTATCTTGTTGATTCAAGTAAGTCAATGCTTCCAAGTGTGCTTATCAGACAGGCAGTGCTTGAGTGTACAAGAATGGGAAATATGGCCCTTGAGAACTTACAGAAGTCAATTGAGTGTTTCTTTGATGAGGACAGTGCTGAGAAGAAAATTGAGGAAGTTGAGGCGACAGAATCAATTATCGATTATCTATGTCACGAGATCACAGATAGACTTATAGAGCTGAGATCACTTGATTTGAGTGAGTCAGATTCATTCAGAGCTTCAAAGCTTATGATTATTGCCAGCAATTTTGAGCGTATCTCAGATCATGCTGAGAATATCATAGAGTATAAGGAAAAGCTGATTAAGCAGAATGAGCACATATCAGGATCTGGCAGACAGGATTTGATAGACCTCGCCAATGCCACAGTTAAAACAGTTGAGATGAGTATTGATATCTTCTCCAACGAGAAATTCTCAATCCTTGAGGCTGCTGAGGCCAATGAGGAGAGAGTAGATGAACTCCATGAGAAGTTTACTCAGAACCACGTTGAGAGACTTATGAAAGGTCAGTGCGATCCTACAGCCGGAATAGTCTTCACAGATATGTCTACAGACCTTGAGCGTTGCTCGGACAATGCTATAAATGTAGCAACTGCTCTTGTTGACCGCAGACATGTATATAACGGCAGAAAATCAAGAATTTGATATTGAAGTCTAATTTTGAAATCTAATATTGAAATCTAATATTGAAACTTTAATACTGAAAATTAATAAAAAGTCATCATACCCTATTGCAGTATGGTGACTTTCTTTTTGAGAAAAAATAAGGGTCTTTTCTGGCACAGAGAAAGACTGACCGTAAAATGGAGGAATTATGAGTATTTTAAATGTTGAAGGTCTAACACATGGCTTTGGCGACAGGGCTATCTTTGAGGATGTTTCATTCAGACTGCTCAAGGGAGAGCATATAGGACTTGTAGGAGCTAACGGAGAGGGTAAGTCAACCTTTATGAACATAATCACAGGCAAGCTTATGCCTGATGAGGGCAAAGTTGAGTGGGCTAAGCACATCAAGGTTGGCTATCTTGACCAGCATGCAGAGCTGAAGAGCGGTATGACCATAGAGTCTGTTTTAAAAAGCGCATTTGACGACCTCTTTGAGCTTGAGCAGAGGGCCAATGAGATATATGGCAAGATGGCTGATGCAAGCGATGAGGAGATGGCAGCCTATATGGAAGAGACTGGTACTATACAGGATCTTCTAAACACTCATGATTTTTACATGATAGACTCCAAGGTCAGCGAAGTTGCAAGGGCCCTTGGCTTGCTTGATTTGGGTCTGAATCGCGATGTTACTGAGCTTTCTGGTGGTCAGAGAACAAAGGTACTTTTGGCAAAGCTTCTTTTATCTAAGCCTGAAATTCTTCTGCTGGACGAGCCTACTAACTACCTGGATGAGGAGCATATTGAGTGGCTCAAGAGATACCTCAATGAGTACGAGAATGCCTTTATCCTGATTTCCCATGATATTCCTTTCCTCAACAGCGTAATCAATATCATATATCACATGTATGACCACAAGCTTACAAGATATGTGGGTGATTATGATTCATATATGCAGGTCTTTGAGGCCAAAAAGGCCCAGCAGGAGGCAGCTTATGCCAGACAGCAGAAGGAAATTGCTGAGCTTGAGGACTTTGTTGCCAGAAATAAGGCCAGAGTTGCGACAAGAAATATGGCTATGTCAAGACAGAAGAAACTTGATAAGATGGAGAAGATTGAGAAGGTTGCAGAGAAGGTTAAGCCTGAATTCAATTTCCTTTATTCTAGAACTCCCGGCAAATACTTAGTCACAGCAAAAGATTTGGTAATAGGCTACGATGAGCCCCTCTCAAGTGTTCTGAATTTTGAGATTGAGAGAGGAAGCAGGATTGTACTTACAGGTGCCAACGGTATCGGTAAGACTACACTTTTGAAGTCTATTTTAGGTTTGATTAAGTCAATCAAGGGAAGTGCAAGTTTAGGAGAAAACTTGGAAATAGGATACTTTGAACAAGAGATGAGACAGGACGTAGACAACACCTGCCTTGAAGAGATATGGCAGGAGTTTCCATCATTTAACCAGTATGAGGTCAGAAGTGCCCTCGCCAAGTGTGGACTTACAAGTCAGCATATAGAGAGCAAGGTTAGAGTCCTTTCCGGTGGTGAACAGGCTAAGGTCAGACTTTGCAAGCTAATCAACAGACCGTCAAATCTGCTGGTTCTCGATGAGCCTACCAACCACTTGGATGTGGATGCCAAGGAAGAACTTGTCAGAGCTCTCAATGCCTACAAGGGAAGCATAATCATGGTCTGCCATGAACCTGAATTCTATAACAGGGTAGCAAATGACGTTTGGGATTGCACTCAGTGGACTACAAGACTTATTTAAAAGCAAGTATGCAATTCAAATAGGTTATATTGTGAAAAATTTTATTATGAAAGAATTAGGACAGCTTTTAATTGCTGTTGTAGGACTCCTAATCAAGACCCTTTTCGGAATAAGAAGAATTGAAAAAGTAGAGGAAATGGCAAAAAAAGAAAAGTAATATTTAAATTTAAATAGCTGATTTATTGACCCCTGGCGAGCTAATATTTGCAGGGGTTTTTGGCTTATTAAATGTTGGGAGATAAAATGGATTTGCTAAATAAAAGAATAAAGAATCAAAGGACCTTATTGGTCGGAAATATATTTCTGATTAGCTTTCTTGTCATGCTTGTATCAAGCCTTATTTACTATATTGGAGAGTTTGTCAGAAGGCCAATAATTGAGGTCATAAAGAGTGATATAGTAAAGATAGCAGTCTTGGGCTTAATAATGCTGATTATTTTTTGGGTCGGAATTATAATCCTATATTTAAAATCGGGTCAGTTAGAGATCAAGTATCGCTTTTGGGGCCTTGTATGTGGCATGATTCCTGTGGCCAATATAATTGCCTTGCTTATAATACTCAAAGTTTCAATCAGCGAGCTGATCTTTGAGGGAAAGAAAATAAGACTTGATAAGAAGAGATACGATGAAAAAATCTGTCAAACCAAGTACCCAATCCTTATGGTACATGGTGTTTTCTTCAGAGATTTCACTCATTTCAATTATTGGGGCAGAATACCTGAAGAATTAGAGATTAATGGGGCAAGGATTTTCTATGGTGAGCATGAATCTGCGTCCAATGTCGAGGAAAGCGCCAATGAACTGGCTAGCCGCATAAGAAGCATAGTTGAGGAGACTGCTTGCACTAAGGTCAATGTTATCGCTCACTCAAAGGGTGGACTTGATATCAAGTATGCCATAAAGAACTGTGGTATTGGGGATATGGTTGCATCAGTGACTACAATCAACACACCTCACAGGGGATGCGAATTTGCTGATTACCTTATGAATAAAGCTGGAGAGGACTTGAAGCGAAGAGTTGCAAAAGCATACAATGGTGCTTTTAAATTAGTCGGTGATAAGCATCCTGATTTTATAGCCGCAGTCACTGATTTGACCGCAAGTACCTGCAAGAAGATATCGGAAGATACTGATGATTTTGACTATAAATCAGCAGCTATCTTTACCCAAAGTGTGGGATCTAGACTGAAAAAGGCCAGAGGGGGCAAGTTCCCGCTAAATATGTCATATCTTTTTGTGAAGAATTTTGATGGACCTAATGACGGATTGGTTGGAAAAGAATCATTTCCATGGGGAGAAAAGTTCACATTTCTAGAGAATAAGTATTCAAAAGGAATCTCTCATGGTGACATGATTGATCTAAACAGGATCAATATAAAGGGATTTGATGTGAGAGAATTTTATGTAAATCTGGTTAGTGATTTAAAAAGCAGAGGCCTCTAAGCCTCTGCTTTAATTATATATATGCAAATTAGGATAATTATTATCAAATGTGATTAGAGATCTTTGGCAAGGTTTATTAAGTATGACTCGAATTCTGATGTCAGAGGATTCATAAGCTCATTGCTGCTTCGAGCAAGGATTACCTGGCTCTCAATTGACAAGTCATCAACCTTTTTGCTCACAACATCCTTATCTTTAATCATAGAAAGGGCTGATTCAGGTACAATACCTATACCCAGATCAGATTCTACAAAGTAAATAGTTGTTCTGGCATCTGCGTTGACACAAGAAAACTTTGCTCTAAGGTCTTGTTTCTCAAATTCCTTCTGAATAGGAGCTTTCCATCGGTGATATGTCACAAGTGGCATAGTCATGAGATCTTTCAGCTTTAAAGTCGGATTGGCCTCTAAAATCTCCTTTTTTCCTATAGCAACTAACTTGTCAGAAAAAAGAGTGTGACAAGTCAGACCATTGTTGTTGAAAGGGGTTCTGAGAAGGGCAAGCGGAATCTCATTAGATGAAAGTTTATTTAAGAGAGAAAAAGTGTCACCCTCTGTTATATCAAAGGCTATGCCAGGCTTTGTCTTATAGAAATTTCCAATCCAAGTCAGGGCGTGAGAGGAGACAAGGGACGACACAATGCCTATCTTGATAGTTTTCTGAGAGTTAAGTCCTACATCCTTGGTCTCATCTATAGCCTGATTTTTAAGGTCGATGATTGATACACAGTACTGATACAGAGTTTTTCCAGCATCTGTAAGTTCTATGTGTCTGGCTCCTCTGTAAAAAAGCTGACAGCCGAGTTCATCTTCAAGCTTTGATATTTGGCTGGAAAGTGGTGGCTGTGACATAAATAATTTTTTTGAAGCCGCAGAAATACTGCCTTCATCGACTACAGTTTTAAAATAAGTAAGCTGTTTAATATCCATATTTTTTTAAGACTCCCTTCTTATAGCTATATCATATTTGTATATAAAAGCAAATATTTAAGCATTAACATATAGATGAACTAATAATAACCTAATGTTGTCAATATTTCAATATAAAAGCTAAATAATTATGTAAAGTATATATTATAAAAACAAAATATGTAAAAATAAATATTTACTAAAGCGGGTTCCTGTGCTAGAATATGTCTACAGGCTTCTTGGAAAAGAAGACCGGGTCGCATAAGCGACAGCAGAGTGAGAGAGAGATTACACCTGCGGGACCCAATCGCCCCGCAGGTGTTTTTTTATACTTTTTGAGGATTGCCCTTGCTTCAATTCTATGTATATGGAGCTAAAAGCTCACATGCAGGTAAATATTTGGAGGTGTCTTATATGACAGTAAACACAAAAGAGTTAGACTTTCAAAAAGCCGTTAACAAGGTATCAGCAACAACTATACTAGGAAATGTGCTTCTTTCTGCCTTGAAACTTATTGCGGGTGTATTCGGTCATTCAGGAGCTATGATTTCAGATGCAGTTCATTCATTGTCAGATGTCATAACAACAGTTATTGCCTGGTTGGGAGTAAGATTATCAAAAAAACAGGCAGACAAGGAACATCCTTATGGACATGATAGGTTTGAGTGCCTGGCTTCACTTATACTGGGAGCTCTGCTTTTAGTGACAGGCATAATGATAGGATATACAGGCCTTAAAAAAATTTTTGCAGGCAATTATCAGGATCTGGCTATACCAGGTACGATTGCCCTTATTGCAGCTATTGTCTCAATTGTTGTAAAGGAAGGCATGTTTTGGTACACAAGATACTATGCTAAAAAACTCAATTCTGCAGCTTTTATGGCCGATGCCTGGCATCACAGGTCAGATGCTTTGTCATCAATTGGCTCCTTTATAGGTATAGGCGGTGCTATGCTTGGCTATCCTATACTCGATCCTGTAGCCAGTGTTGCAATAGCTGTCTGTATCATTAAAGTTTCCTATGATATCTACAAGGATGCAGTGTCAAAGATTATGGATACTGCCTGTGATGAAAAGACAGAGGATGAAATTAGAGAATTTATAAGAAGTCAGGATGGTGTTGTAAGACTTGATATGCTTCACACAAGACTTTTTGGCAACGCAATCTATGTAGATGCTGAGATTGCTGCAGATGCTGATCTCAACTTAAGACAGGCCCACGAGATAGCAGAGAGAGTCCATATAGGAGTTGAAAATAATTTTGAGAATGTGAAGCATGTTATGGTACATGTAAATCCAGCTGATTAGGTTAATTTAGCCTCTCACCAATTTGTGGTGAGAGGCTTTTTTGTCAACATAAGGAAATAAGCGGGACAAAAGATAAGGGGAAATTTAAATTTTTCTAGTTTTTTATTTTTATTATTATTTCTCTTTTATTGTAATCCTATAATGTTGATAGTAGAATTTAAATAGAAATTGATATGATGGACTTATTTGGGAGAAGAACATGAGAGAAAAAGAAATGATTAACATAGACATTACAAAAGATATAGATGGGAATAAGCAAAGATATAATCCACTTCAAAGGCATGATGAGGAAATATCACAAGAAAAGCTCACAGGTGAGAGGGCACTATACAGGGCCAGAAATCTAAAGGTTCATGACAGTGTCTTTATGGATGGCGAGTCTCCACTTAAGGAGAGCGCGAATATTGAACTTTATGGCTGTGAATTTCAGTACAAGTATCCACTCTGGTATTCTCAAAACATATATGCAAAGGATTGCACCTGGCAGGAAATGGGAAGATCTGGAGTTTGGTACACAAAGCATATTGAGGTAGTTGATTCTGTAATTGCAGCCCCAAAGAACTTCAGACGCTGTGAGGATGTTAAAATCACAAGATCATCTATGCCAGATGCAAAGGAAACTTTTTGGATGTGTAAGGATATAAAGCTTGATATGGTCACTGCCAAGGGGGATTACTTTGGTATGAACTGCGATGGCGTAGAACTTGATCACTTCATACTTTACGGAAATTACGCATTTGACGGGGCTAAGAATATTCATGTAAAGAACAGTAAGCTTATAACTAAGGACTGTTTCTGGAACTGTGAGAATGTCGTGGTTGAGGATTCATTTATATCCGGTGAGTATCTGGCTTGGAATACAAAGAATATCACCTTTATCAACTGTACTATAGAGTCTGACCAGGGACTTGATTATATTGATGGCTTGAAGATGGTTAACTGCAAGTTGGTAAATACAGGCTATGCCTTCGAATATAGCAAGGATATAGACGCAGAAGTTGTTTCAAAGCTGGATTCAATCTTAAATCCAGGCAACGGCAGAATAAGGGTAAAAGCCTTGGATAAGCTTATAATTGAAGATGAGAACTGTGATTTTACTAAGACTGAAATCGTCAATAGTTGAGAAGACAGAGGCAAAAATTGAGAAGACAGAGGCTTTTACTTAGACAGCAAGGAGGCGACTAAAGGAGGTTATTATTATGAACGAGACATTAAAAGTATTAGAGAGCCGCAGAAGTTGTAGAAAGTTTGACCCAAGTAGAGCAGTATCTGAAGAAGATATTCAGGCTATTGTAAAAGCTGGCACTTATGCCCCAAGTGGCATGGGTAAGCAGAGCCCAATCATCATCGCTGTATCTAACAAGGAGGTCAGAGACCAACTCTCTAAAATCAATGCGCAAGCTATGGGAACAAGTATTGATCCATTTTATGGAGCACCTGTTGTACTCGTAGTTTTGGCCAATGCTGATATTCCAACCTACATCTATGATGGAGCTCTGGTTATGGGCAATCTTATGAATGCGGCCGAGAGCTTGGGCTTAGCTAGCATCTGGATTCACAGAGCAAGAGAAGAGTTTGAGGCAGACTTTGGAAAAAATATTCTCGCAGACCTTGGCATTGAAGGCAACTATGTTGGTATAGGAAACTGTGCAATTGGTTATGCAGCAAGTGATTTACCTAAGGCAGCTCCAAGAAAAGAAGATTATGTTTATTATTTAAAATAAGCAATATTTTGAAAATTGTCTAAGATGAGAAAAATTAAGTATAGGATTTTAAAGTGGCTGGCACTTAGTCAGCCACTTTTTTGTGTTTTATTCTATCTATCTGACTTTCAGGGCCCATTTAAGGCCCCAAAAAGCTGTTTATTTAGAGCTTTTTCTATGCTAAAATTATATTGGTTTTGTTTCAAAAATTATGGCTAGAGCTTTTTGCAAATATGTCATAATTATGTCAATAATTGATGTCATAGGATAGGAGAAAATATGATTCAATGCCAAAATTGTGGTGGTGCCTTAAAATTTGACATTGCCAGTCGAGTCATCTTCAGACAGATCGGGTTCTTCCGGAGGAGGCAGTGGCTTCTCTGGTGGCGGAGGAGGAGGCGGTGGCTTCTCGTCAGGAGGCGGACACGGCTTCTAAATTTAGATTAATAAAAAAGATAGGAAAGAAAAAATGCCAGTTTTTGATTTTAATGCAAGTAAAGAAGATAAGGAAAAATCTATAGTAACCTATGAAATATTCAGATCAGCAGTCTCAAACCCTAGCCCTGAAGAGCCAATTATGATAATTGACGTCAAGTCATGGCCTTCAAGCACTAAGGCTTTGACTCACCACAGCTTGGGAATCTTTACAAATCCAGTAAAGAGGACTTCTTTCGAATTTGAGACAGAGAGCGGAGTTGTGAGTGCAGATATCTTAAAGATTGATGCCAGGTTTGTAAACCTGTGCAAGTGGCTAGGTGAGAACCATATCAAGGTTCGCTTATCAGGCCAACTTTTTGATGATGGTTACCATGTGTGTAAGATAAAGGAACAGGCCTTTGGCGGTGGAACCAAGCTTTCAAGCGAAGATGGTTTCCTTCAGTTTATGATTGACAGACTTCTTGCAAGTGAAGCTCCGGAGGATCTGGGCGAATTTGACGATGACGAGCTTGAAAATGGCGATATCTTAAAGCTCACAAGCATACAGTCAATCACAGACTTTATCAACTGTGCAGGAAGAACCCTGCCTGATAATATTCAGCTTTGGGCCAGAAGAAATCTGGCAGTTGCAAGATCTAACGAAGTGTCTCAGGAAGAGCGCAGACACGCTCAGAGAGCCCTTTCCATCATGCTCAATATTCAGTGGAAGAGCAACTTCTTTGAATCAATAGACCCAGTCAGGGCCAGAGAAATACTTGATGAGGAGCTCTACGGTCTTGAGAGCGTAAAGCAGAGAATCATTGAGACAATTATTCAGATTAACAGAACTCACACCCTGCCAGCTTACGGACTTCTTCTCGCGGGTCCTGCAGGTATAGGTAAGTCTCAGATTGCCTACGCAGTTGCAAGAATTCTTAGACTGCCATGGACTAATCTTGATATGAGCTCAATCAATGACCCAGAGCAGCTTACAGGAAGCTCTAGAGTATATGCCAATGCTAAGCCGGGTATCGTCATGGAGGCATTCTCGATATCAGGAGAGTCCAATCTTGTCTTTATTATCAATGAGCTTGATAAGGCCAATTCTGGCAAGGGCAACGGAAACCCTGCAGATGTTCTTCTCACTTTGCTTGATAACATTGGATTTACAGATAATTATATGGAGTGCATGATTCCTACAACTGGCGTTTACACAATCGCAACTGCCAACGATAAGTGCAATATCTCAGCACCATTGATGTCTCGTTTTGCAGTTATTGATATACCAGACTACAGCCCAGAGGAGAAGCAGGAAATATTCTCTAACTTCGTTCTTCCAAAGATTCTTAAGAGAATGGGCATGAAGACTGAAGAAGTCAAGGTTACAAAGGATGGAGTGGCCAAGATAGTAGAGGTTTACTCACAGACAACTGGTATCAGAGACTTGGAGCAGGCTGCAGAGCATATTGCGGCCAATGCTTTGTACAAGATTGAAGTGGACAAGGTTGCAAGCGTCACTTATGATGCAAAGATGATTGAGGAACTGCTCTAAGAAAGCTTAGGTCAAATATGCCGCCATAGCCTTAACAGTCCTGACCTATATACCAGTCTTTTTCTATCAAAGACAGAAGATGAGAAGGGTAAGACTTTGGTGATATAAATTAAAAAGAGCTATAAGAGATTAAGTCTCTTATAGCTCTTTTTTGTCATATAATTATTTAGCTGATATTAGAGAATATCTATCATCTCACCTGCGAGGGCCTTGTTCATGCTTCTTACAGCACAGAACTTGCCGCACATAGAGCAGGTATCACTGTGATCATCCTCTGGAAGTCTGCTGTCTCGGATTGCTTTGGCAACTTCTGGGTCGAGAGCTTCCTTGTACTGGGCATCCCAATCAAGCTTTCTTCTGGCATCTGCCATGCGATCATCCTGTTCTCTAGCACCTGGAAGACCCTTAGCAATATCGGCAGCATGAGCTGCGATGCGGCTTGCAATGATACCGTTTCTAACATCATCAACATTAGGAAGGGCAAGATGCTCAGCTGGTGTTACATAGCAGAGGAATGAAGCACCGGACATGGCGGCAATTGCGCCTCCGATAGCTGCTGTTATGTGGTCGTATCCTGGAGCTATGTCAGTCACGAGAGGTCCTAAAACATAGAATGGTGCTCCCTTGCAGACACTTTCCTGAACCTTCATATTGGCCGCAATCTGGTCCATAGGAACATGGCCTGGACCCTCAACCATAACCTGAACGTCACGCTCCCAAGCACGCTCTGTGAGTTCGCCCAGTCTTAAGAGCTCTTCGAGCTGAACTCCATCAGTGGCATCAGCAAGACAACCAGGTCTGCAGGCATCACCGAGGCTGACTGTAACGTCGTGCTCACGGCATATTTCAAGAATTTCATCGTAGTATTCGTAGAAAGGATTTTCCTCGCCAGTCATGGACATCCATGCGAAAACAAGGCTGCCGCCTCTGCTGACAATATTCATCTTTCTCTTGCCAGACTTAATCTGCTCGATAGTCTTTCTTGTGATTCCACAATGGAGGGTTACAAAATCAACACCGTCCTCAGCGTGCAATCTGACAACATCGACAAAGTCCTTGGCAGTAAGAGTTGCAAGGTCTCTCTGGTAGTGGATTACAGAGTCATATACAGGTACTGTTCCGATCATTGCTGGGCACTCACTGCAGAGCTTCTGTCTGAAAGGCTGTGTATTACCATGGCTTGAAAGGTCCATGATTGCTTCAGCGCCTAAATTTACAGCATTCATAACCTTCTGCATTTCAATGTCGTAATCCTTGCAATCTCGGCTAATGCCAAGATTAACGTTTATCTTAGTGCGGAGAGCCTTACCTACACCGTTAGGATCAAGTCCCTTGTGGCCTGGATTTGCGGGGATGACAACCTTACCCTCAGCGATAAGGCCTCTGAGCTTATCCTCGTCCATTCTCTCTTTCTTTGCTACAATCTGCATCTCTGGAGTGATGATGCCTTTTCTTGCAGCTTCCATCTGAGTTTTGTAATTTCTTTCCAATTTTGAATCCTCCTAGTAGTATTTGTGGGTTAAGTGGTGCTCCCAGAACCCAAAGCTTAGCGAAAGACTTGCTTTCGCTAAATAAAAAACACACAGCCTGATTTAGACTGTGCGTGAGAATTCAAAAATATAAAAGTTCCTACGTTGGCATTATCCAAATCAGGTATTAAGGTCGAAGTGAATAACTTCCTCTCAGCCGGTACGCCAGCTCCCTTCTGTAATTTCTCTAGTAGTATAAACTAAAATTTATATTATGGCAATGCCTAATTTGAATATTGCTCTTAAATGCCAAAAAATCGCGAGAACTCGGCCAAGGCGGAAAATGAGGTCAATGCGGCCGATGTGGCCAAGGCTGAGAATTCGGCCAAGGCGGCATTTTTGGCAGAGGCGGAAAACTTACTTATTTTCACTCAAGGCATCGAGCATGATTTTATCCAGGTCTGGTCTTTCTCTTCTAAGAGAGATGGGCTGGCCGTTTTGTAAGAAACAGTGCTTTGACTCAGCTATTGTACATATCTCATTATTGGTCTTGTTGAAAAATTCGTAGGAAAATTCAATTACTATGCTGTTGTAGGATTTGACTTTTACGCCTATCTCAACCAAATCGTTATACTGACAAGTCTTTTTGTAATCAAGGCTGATAGAAACGACAGGGGAGATGATTCCAAGAGCTTCTACTTCCTTGTAGCCAAGCCCCATCTGATCTAAATAGGCAGTTCTTGCCTCTTCCATCCACTTCACATAATTTGAGTGATGAATTATATGCATCTGATCTGTCTCGTGATACTGGGCTCTTCTTATATATTTAAACATATTACCTCCGCTTAAATTAAAAATTGATATATTTTGAAATAATTATTGATATATTTTGAAATAATTATTGATATATTTTGAAATAATTAGGGTCTTTTACTTAATGGCTTGTTTTTACCAGGCTCCAAGAGTGAAGAGGTCCTATAGGCTTGCCACAGTAAGCACACTCCTTGCTAGTTGCATCGATTGAGGCACCACAGGAAGGACAGCGCATGATGTTAATACCGTTTTCAAGTCTTATACTTCTCTCGTGTAAATGCATGAAAGTGCTGCTTTCCTCGACATAAGAGGATTTTATTTTGCCATTAATCAGGCTGACTAGGCGAATATAGGCCTTAATCTCAATAAAATTTCGATTGTCCTTTCGATAATCTTTTAATTCGTCATAATCAATAATGTCAAAATCAATTATATTGTTTTCGTTTCCGTAGTAGTAGTGGCTGAGTTCATAAATATAATTGTTGTAGAATTCTTTTTTATTAATTCCACTTCTGGCCCAAAAGGCACGTTGCTCCTCATTTTTAGCCTCTTTTTTTCTTGTGTAATAAAAATAGGCCAGGCTCTTGCCTCTGGTGTCGTTGACATAGAAAATCAAGTAGAGGATGGCAGTCATAATTGCTGCGTAGATAAAACATTTGCCGATATCTATTGAATTAAAGGTCTTTGAAGTAAGCCTGATAAAGGCAGTAGAAGCAAGGAGACTGATTGCCAAGTCCACAATAAGGTAGATGAGCTTGTAGAATGAATTACGGTAGACCAGGTCGTAGCCCTTTTTGTCACTGTTGTCGTTGTCATTGAAATCAATATTATAGTTGACTCCACAGTAAGGGCAGGAGTCGGCAAATGCTTTGATAGGCCCTGTGACTCCACAGTTTGGACAAGTGAAGTCAGCATTTGACTCGTCACTTTCTGCCAGTACATTCTTTGCGGAAACATAGGTGTAGGCAATGCGCGAGTCAAAGTTTAATTCAGAGGATAAAAGCTTGCCATCTTTAAAATATTCCTTTTTGTGTCTTATGCCAGCGATGACTGGCTGATTTTGAGAATTGTCTGTGTTTCTGACAAGAACTTGATCCTTGGAAACATAGTAGGTTCTTATATTGATGCCTAACTTGTCCAGACGCTTGTGATGTAAGTTTTCTATAAGTGAAGCCATGATTATTACCTGTTGTTATTGTTGTTGTTGTTATTATTGTTATTGTTGTTATTGTTGTTAGATGAGCCGCCGGAGAAGCCACCACCAAAGGATGAGCCGCCACCATGGTAGCTGTTATGTGGCCAGCTGATTGTCAGCTTCTGACCGCTTATATTAAGACCAAGAAATTGTGTAGATGTACGTCTTGCAGGGATGACCTCGACAAGAAGGGAGGCGTTAAATATTGCAATTTGCTTAGAATCAGCTACTAGAGCAAAGTGGTCTAGCTTGTTCATATAGTCATAAATGCGGTCTATTTCAGCCCTTGTGACTTCGTATCTCCTTATAATTTCCAAACAGTTATGGTGATTGATTAACTCATTGTATGTTTCAGGCTTTTTCATGTGAAAATCTCCTTTATGTCCTGATTGCTAGGTATTTTTAAAGTGCTTCAAAATCGGCATTGGCAACCTCATCCAGGGAATCCTTGCTGAGGTAGTAGAAGTCCATATTCTGGAAGGGAAGATTGATTGCCTCAATGTGGTAGTAGGCATTATTCTTCTGTTTATTGTAATGATAGTCCCTCAGAGCGCTAGTAGTGAAGAATATGTTATTGGTCTCAAAGCTGGTTAATTGAGGGGCAAAGCTATGTATAAAGTTTGTCAGATCTATACAGTAGAAGCCTTCCATGTCAGAATCAGTGCTGTCAAGAACACCCTTGTAGACCTGCTGGCTAGCTATATGACGCTGCTTGCAGCGTCCCTCATCACCATAAGTGACCAAATCGCCGGATAGGAGCATGATGTAGCAAGAATTGTTTTCTGGATAGTCACATAAGGCTTCGATTAATTCACGGCGCATATAGACCTTTACCTTGCTTTTGTCAGTAATATAGGCAATTTCTTGCTCGGTTTTTAGCAGCTGAGATGCAAGAGCTGATCTCTTGCCATCAATATCCAGGATGAAGCAATCATCATCATAGATATATTTTAGCTTTTGATCCTTCTGAATCAAATCCCTAAGTGAATTTTCCGGGAAAGTCCCACTCGTTTCTATTTCCTCTATCATAGGATTGGAGCTGTTTCTCATCAGTGAGTTATAGTAGGCAACAAAGGCTGCATTGTTGATATCAGCGCTATAGTTTCTGTCCTTGTAGAGAGCCTGCTGTAACTTGCAGGTATAGCTTTTATCTGAGTTATAGGCTTTTTTGACAAAAGGACATCCAGTTTTGCAAAGATAGAGATAAGAGCATGAGATACAGTCCTTGTTCAGAGGATGAAGATCATGGGCTTCAAAAATTTTTCTCTTGGCAGTGATTAGTATGTCATTGACGCTATCCTTGAATATATTTCCATAGTAGAAGTCAGGATTTTTCTGGCCTCTGACACAAGAGTAGATATCGCCATTTCTTTCTAGTAAAAAGAACTTTTCTCCACAGTTGTCGCAATTGGAGCAGTAGCTTGGACCAAACTCGTCAAACCAAGGCCCGTTTACGCCATAGTCTAGGTCACTTCCATCAAACTCCTCATGCATACGATTGTATAGTTCTAATTGCATATCCTCGGACATATGGTGGAGGAGGGAATTAGAATTGTAATCAAAGCCTATCATGAAATTAAAATCATTCATATCAAGGCAGGTATTTTTGTGAAGGTACTTAATATCCTCGACTATCTCATCCAAATGTTCAAAATGCTCCTTGAAAATTGTAGCAGAGACCTTCTTTTTGCAAGGAAGGGAAGCTAAGAGCTCAAGGTTTTTTAGGATTTTATCAAGAGTTTTATTGCCGCCTTTTGTAAGTCGGTAGGTCTCATGTAGAGAAAAAGGCAGGTCAAGACTGCCTGAAATGGACACATTGAACTCACGTATAGTATCAATGTGCTTTTCAAGGTCGTATAGATTGGTCTTGATATGTGGTCTGCCGGTCTTGAAACCGGCTGCCTTGATAACTTGAGCATTGGTATCGTAGTAGTCTGATATATATTTAATTAGGTCATGGAAGTCATGCTTGGAGAGGGTTGTAACCTCGCCACCGTGAAGAGAGATATTAAAAGGCATGACTGAGGCCTTTTTAAACTTATCAATTGCAAAGATAAGAGTGTCGAGCGGGCTTGAGCCAGTCACACTGTTCCTGTTGTCATCTGTCTTATCTCTTGTGTTGTCAGCCAGATAGCAGTAAGAACAGCCCATGTTGCAGTTCATAGTAGGAACATAGAGCAGATGAATGAATTTATAATCAGTATCCATAACTATTATCCTCTTCTTGGTATCTCTTTATCTTAGTTGGAGATTCTTTGAAGGCTCTTGAATTAACAGTTGTTTCCTTTGGAAGGCTTATTTCCTTGAGCGCACTGCAGGATCTAAAAGCGGAAGAACCAATCTCATTAAGATGGGAATCGGGACCTATACTTACCTTGCTCAAGCTCTTGCAGCCTTCAAAAGCGTGTCCACCTATTCTGGCAACTGAATCTGGAATTGCAATCTCTTTAAGGGATTTACAGTCTGTGAAAGTGTCTCCATTTATTTCTGTAAGTCCACTAGAAAGCTTGATATAGCTGAGTTTGCTGCAACCGTAGAAGGATTCGCCGCCTAAGGTCCATAGACTGTCAGGCAGTTCGATTGAGCGAATTCCACTATTCTTAAAGGATCCGCCTCCAAGGTAACTGAGATCGTCAGGTAGTTTAACTTCAGACAAGCTGATGCAGTTTAAGAAGGCCTGACCTCGGATTTCTTTGATTGAATCAGGCAAAGAAACAGTTTTTAAAAATGGCATATTGGAAAAAGTATTTCCCCTGAGTGAAACAACTGGCTTGCCATTGTGCTCTTCTGGTATCTCAGCGTGATTAAGACTTGATAAGCCTGCAATATAGTATCTTACAGCATAACCCTTGTCAGCCTCTTCGTATATGATCTTGGGATTTATAAAGAAAAGACAAGGCAGGACTATAGCTGCGATTAAAAGAATTCTCTTTAAAATTATTGCTTTCTTGTCTTCAAAGACTTCAAGCTTTAATGACTGAATGAGATTGTCGATATTTTCGTCCCTGCGGGCTAGAATCTGATTAAAGATATAGTTTGGAATCTTCTCAGACTTTCTTCCCACCAAGCTTGGCACAGCGAGGAGTATAAGACCTATTAAGTAGGTTGCAATAGGGAAGTGGAAGAAAATCATAGTGGTGTAGACCGAAGTTAGGGCTATTGTTATGGATGCCTTTATCCAAAACCTAGTCAAAGTCTTCTTGGTGTATATGTGTTTTGAACTGTAAGAAGAACCTAATGCGGCATTGATTTTTTCCCTAACGAAGAGCTCCGGGCTTTTTATGTATTGGCTGTCAATATCATCAATGCGAACTAAATCCGCATAGGGTTTAATTACCTCTTGCTCTTCTTGAGGATCCATATTCTGATTAATGACTGTCTGGAGAGTTTGAGTCATCTGGCCTGCAATCTGAGAAAATTGCCCAAAAGGAGAGCCTTGCTGATTGACAGGTTGGCCCTGCTGATTAAATAGCTGATTTTGCTGATTTACAGGCTGACCTTGCTGATTTTGATTAAATTCATTCATGATTAAACCTCTTAAATTATGTATAAATCAATTTTTATATTATTTATTATAATTTCAATATTATAACACATTTTGTGTATCTGCGGGCAATTTGAAAAAATACTGCAATTAAAAGAGCTAAGCTAAAAAACTTATTAACATAAGATGAGCTTTTTATGTTAGTATTAAAATAAGTATGGCTAGAACTTATGCTTGTACGACCTATAATTGAAATAAATTATAAAGTAAATTAGGAAAGAAAATAGGAAAGTAAGTAAGATAGAAAATAAGAAAGAAACGGATTTAGAAATCCATGATCTAATACATTAGGTGAATAAGTAGGAAACAAGGTGATTTATGAAATTTGATTTTGATAAAAAAGTTGACAGAAAAAATATATATTCGATGAAGTGGAATGTCGGCCAGGATGAGCTTCCTATGTGGGTTGCAGATATGGACTTTGAGACGGCTCCTGTTGTAAAAGAGGCCATTCTTGATAGAGCTATGAATGGAACCTTTGGCTATACTGATATTCCGGACTCTTGGTATGAGGCCTACCAGAATTGGTGGTCTAGCCGCCATAATTTTGAAATTGAGAAGGATTGGCTTATCTACAGCACAGGTGCGATTCCAACTATATCAAGCACAGTGAGAAAACTCACAAGCCCAGGTGAAAAGGTTCTTGTGATGACGCCTATATATCACATTTTTTTCAATTCCATAGTTAACAATGGTCGTTTTATAGTAGAAAGCCCACTCCAGTATGAGAATGGGAATTACAGCGTAGATTATGAGGATCTTGAAGAGAAGCTCTCTGATCCACAGCTTAGCCTTATGATTATGTGCAATCCTCATAATCCTAATGGCTATATATACAGCAGGGAAGAATTGGCCAAGATTGGCGGCCTTTGCAAGAAATACGGGGTTTATGTTATATCCGATGAGGTTCACTGTGATTTGCTTGATCCAGGATATGAGTACTGCCCATTTGCCGCTGCTTCCAAGGATTGCCTTGAGATGTCTATCTCTTGCCTTGCTCCTTCAAAAACCTTCAATATCGCAGGTATCACCACATCAGCAGTTATGGTTTATGACCCAATAATCAGGCATAAGGTTTGGCGTCAGCTCAACACCGATGAGTGCGGCGAGCCAAATGCATTTGCCGTGACTGTGACGGAGGCGGCTTTCAATCATGGCGGCGAATGGCTCGACGAGCTCAGGGCTTATGTTCTAGGAAACAAGGACTATGTGAGGAACTTTATTGGTGAGAAATTGCCAAAGATTAAGGTGGTCAGCGGACATGCGACCTATATGCTTTGGCTTGATATAAGTGCTCTATCAGATGATTCAGCTGATTTTGCACAGAGGCTCAGAGACAAGACTGGTCTCTATGTGTCCGATGGTGCGGAGTTCTCAGGCAATGGGAATCGTTTCCTTAGGATTAACCTTGCCTGTCCTAGGGACTATGTAGTTGAAGCTATGAAGAGACTGGAATACTTTCTTGAGAACTGCGAGTTTTAATTGACGAGATTAAATTAATTGACTAGATTAGGTTGCTTGACGAGATTGAGCTAAATGGCGAGATTGAGTTAGTTGACGAGATTAGGCAGTATTTATCAGACTAAGCAGGAATGACACGGACTTTATTTCAAGAGGTGAGGATTTGAAAAATTATGACATAAGCTTTTTTCTAGATGAGATTAGAAATGGCTTTTACATACCAAGCCGGATAAAGCAGGCTTGGGCAGCAGAAATGCAGGTCTTATCACTTATAGATGAGATTTGCAGACGACATAAAATCAGATACTATGCGGATTGGGGCAGCTTACTTGCCACAGTTAGGCATGGGGGATTTATTCCCTGGGATGATGACCTGGATATAGCCATGCGCCGAGATGATTTTGATAAGTTTATGAAGTATGCCAAGGATGAGCTGCCGGCTGAATTTATGATTCAGAACTATAAGAGCAAGCGAGATCACTGGTATTTTATAAGCAAGGTGACGAATTCGACAAGAATTAATTTCGATGAGAAGCATCTTGAGACATATCACAATTTTCCTTGGATAGCCAATGTTGACATCTTTTTGCTGGATTATCTCTATGAGGATGAGGAGCAGGAGAAGGAGCGCTGTGACAGGTTGATGCACATCTTGTCTATAGCAGAGCTTATAATTAAGAATCTGGACCAGATTGAAGCTCAGGCGCAGGTGGATGGTAAGAAAGCAAGTGTCATACCTGACCCAAAGCAGACGAGGGCCATGGATGGACCTTTGGATGGCAATCAGAATGGGGCTTTGAATGGCAATCAGGATGGGCTTGCCAAAGAGATATTTGACAAAATCAGCCCACTTTTGAACAAACTTGAGGATAGATACGGAGTTGAACTTATGGCTTTTGGGCCCGGCAGCATGAGGAAATTAGCTATAGCCCTCTATGAGCTTGCGGACTCAATTATGGCAGAGGTGCCTGCCCAAGGGGCTAGCAAGCTAGGGCAGATTTATCCTTGGGGACTAAAGGGGAGTCCGGGTTTTCTAGTGTCTGATTATGGAGATGGAATTGAGCTGCACTATGAAGATGGTACTATGCCTCTTCCTGTGGCCTACAATAAGGTAGTCGCTTCCAAGTATGGTAATTTTATGGAAATCCACAAGATATGGGGTGGCCATAATTATCCATTTTTTAACACTCAGAGAAAAAATTTTGAAGAGAGCGCTGGCATCAAATATCCTGAATATGAGATACCGCTTGAGATTCCAAAGAAGGATAAGTCTTATGAGGAGTCCATGAAGGCAGTTCTAAGTCAGGCTAGGGATTATATATTGAGCCAGTTGCAGACTGAAAACTTCAACCCTGCTGAATTACAGGATTTGGCCATTATGATGGGTGAGCTTCTTGAAAATGATGCAAATATGCAAGTTAAGAGGCAAAAGAGAAATCTTGCAATTGTGGAAGGCTTGGAGAATTTCTGTGAAAGCTTATATCTAGGCCATGGACAGATTGAAAGCTTTGAAAAGGCCAGCCTTATGCTGGATGAGAGCGTGCTCAGTGTAAAGACGGCGCTCTTTCTTATCACTAAGGGCAAGTTGAAAGCTCTAATGCCTTATATAAGGGATTCTATAAGAGATGGATATGATGTGACGCTAGTAAACCTTCCAATATTTGAGAAGGACTGTTATGGCCAAATCAAGGGCCAGCCTTGCTTTGAGGATTTGAGCTCTTTGAAAGAGGAAATAGAGCCTGACCTTGGAACTGAATTGAGACAGGGAGCTGAGCCTAGCTGCGGGGACTTGAAAGAGGAAATAGAGCCTGACCTTGCAAGGGTTTCAATTGTGCCTTATGAGGACTATAAAATAGGCTTCGAGCATCCAGATCTGACCTACACGGCTGAGCAGTATGATGAGGCTAACCCAGTTTACTCGATTCCTCAGGATTACTACACAAGCTTAATTGTGAAATTTACAGACCAGCTGATTTTGCTGGCACCGTCGGGCCTTACAGAGTTTGGTCCTGAAGATTTGGTAGATTATTTTAATCTGTCTAGTTTTGTAAAGAGTCCAGGTTTTGTCTATGCTGACAAAATTTTGACTCAATCAGAAAATATGAAAAAACAATACCTGACTAAATTGAGGCAAATGCTTAATTTAGAGGGGGCAGACCTGGAGAATCTGCTATCCTTTTATGAGGGTAAATTGTTTTGATAAAAGGCCTTTATTTAAGTTATGAATCATGACTGATTCATGCGGGGATTATGACAGATTCATGCGAGGATTATGACAGATTCATGTGAGAATCATGACTGATTTACGCGAGGCTCAAGCATTTTAATTTGGAGGAGAAAAACATATGACAAAAATCGAAGTATATTCTATTCTCGGAATAGATGAGGGAAGCGACAGAGAGGCTATTGTAACTGCCTACAGAGAGAAGGTAGTTAAGGTAAATCCTGAGGATGACCAGGAAGGATTTATGCGCTTAAGAGAAGCTTATGAATTGGCTATCGCTAACCTGGAGAATCAGGAGAAGAAAGCCGGCGATGGCGATGGAGAAGAGGCAAGTGAGAGCAATGAGTTGGTTGAGGAGAAGAGACTTATTCCACTCAACCTTTATGACGGCTATACATTTGCCGATGATTCGTACATAGATGGACTGGTTAAGGAACATATAAAGAAGTTAATTTATATCTACTCAGACTTTGACAGAAGGTTAGATATAAAGGAGTGGGAGGCATGGTTTGCAGATCCTGTATGCATAGAGCTTGACAGCGTCGATGCTATGAGAGAGGCGACTCTGGTATTCTTTATGTCTTTCTATAGGGTTCAAAAGGAAGTGTTCGAGCTTCTTGTAAAGAACTTTGATGTTGAAAATTCTATAGGGGAACTGACAGAAAAATTCCCTCCTGATTACTTAAATTTCCTTGTAGATTCAGCTAAAAACACGGATTCACTAGACCTCAGAGACTATGTTGAGAGAAGTTCTTTAGAAGGCCCATTAGCTAATGAAATTGAAAATATTGACTTTAAGTCTGAAAAGAATGTCCTTGAGTGGCCTGAATATTACCTTATAGATGACCTTTATATCCGCTTATCTCAGGAAATGACAGGCAAAATACAGGAGTATATGTACGAGCTTGCAACATACCAGAATCTGCTTAAAGAGGAAGATGAGGACGATGAGGATCCAAAGAAGGCCGAGGAGAAGGCTAAGAATCTTCAGAATTGCCTAGAAAACAAGGAAAATATTAAGAATACAATCCTTAATTTCTTGGAGAACAGGTCAAAATTCAGACTTACTTCATCTTATGAAATCGCTTTGATGCTCTTCATACTTGAAGTTTTAGAAGAGCAGGATAAGGCTTACAAGCTTGCATATGCGGTCCTTGTGGATGAAAAGATAAAATCAAATTACTTTACTAAGGCAGCAGCTATAAAGTCCTTAATTCATGGCTTGAAACTTAAGAAGGATAGTGAATCATATGACCAGGCAGAGTATGATTTAGTATATGACAAGTGCCAAAAGGTGCTTGAGGAGCTTGAAGCAGAGCATCCTGATTATTTCGCAATCAAGAAGGCTCGCATGGTTATGCAGATTTTTGATGAAAACTGGAAGGATGCTGACGAGACTGCAGCAGATATCCTTCGTATCAACAGCTACGAGTGGGAGGCTGTCTATATCGAGGATATTATATCTAAGAATTTGAGAAGTGGATATCTTGACAAGATTAAGGGCAGCGAGGCAAATCTTGATGATATACTTGAGTATGCTTGGTTGAGACTGAGAGAAGATGACTTTGATGAAGCTATTGCCCTCGTTGATGGACTTAATCTTGATGAAAAACATCTCTATCCATATTACAACATTTTAGGCAGATGTTATCTGGGAAAGAAAGAGTATGAAAAGGCTGCATCTTGTTTCGAGAAAACAAGTGTCTTGATGGATGAAAAGATTGAGCATTTTGAGGAACTTGAAAAGAGGGATTTGGACAGGGTTTCATGTGCATATCTTCCTTTCTATCTCTATGCTATAGCCAAGAGAAATCTTAAGGAGTACGATGAGGCTCTTACTTGGTTTGACAAGGCTATAGAGAGAACTAAAATTGAAAAGATTGCCGAGGAGTCGCTTAGAAAGAAGGATTGCAATACAATTCTTCTTGAAAAGGGTAAACTTCTCTTTGATATGAAGCAGTTTAGAGAGGCTTATGATACATTTACCCCTCTTGTAGATACATACGAACTTGGCATGATTGCAAGGGCAAGCAGAATAGAAGCGGCATATGAATTATTTGACACGAATGCTGTTATGGATGATTACTATGCCTTGATTTCTCAATATCCTAACTTTGCGCTTCCTTACTACATTGTAGGCCGTATGTTTATTGAAATGTCTAACTTTGAAGAGTTAAAGGAAATTGTGAAGAAGGCCAGAGAGGCTGAAATTACTAATGATTTGATAGATGTTCTTGAAGCCGCCCTTCTGAGAAATGATGAGAAGTACGACCAGGCTTTGGCAATCTATGACAAGCTCCTTCTTGCCAGCAAGGATTGGGATGAAAGATATGACCACTTCAGAGATGAGATTTTCTCTGATGCAGCAAGAGCTTACCTGACTTTGAGCAAGAGAGAGGGCGATAGAGAAAAGGCAAAGCAGTGTATAGAAAATACTCTGTCACGCGATAAGAAGCATTGGCGAATGCTTTGGAATGCCAGTATTTACGGTGAAAAGTATGAAGATGATTCAGAGGAGACAATAAAGGCTGAGGAAGCCTTCAAAACTCTTATTGAGACCTATCCAAATGCGGCATCTGTTTATTTTGAGTACTCTAAGTACTTGCTTAGAAAGCATAAGGATACAAGTATCGAAAAAAGATTTGACCTCTTATGTGAGACTCTGAAAGCTGATAATGAACATCTTTATGCCAATTATTATCTGATGAAAATCATGATGGATGTATATTCACATGGTTATGAATACTCAAAGAGACCTTACTATGAGAAGGCTATAGAGTATGCTACTAGACAGATTGAGATAGATGATGTAGCTTATTACTATATCGAGAGAGCTTGGGTTTACTTTGCTGGAGCTGATACAAAGCTTGCACTTGAGGATATCAACAAGGCTATAGAACTTGAAGAGGACAATATATATGCTTATAATTGTAAGGGTGAGATTTGTTTGGATCTTAAGCTTTACGACGAAGCTATAGCTGCCCTTAAAAAAGGTGTGGAGTTATACAAGGAAGAGACCACTACTTCGCCATTCAAGAATCTTATAAAGGCCTACCTTATGAGTTGGAATGCAAACGGTAAGAGAAAGCCTGAAGTGCTTGATGAGGCTCTAAACCTAGCTAATAGACTGCAGCAGATAGAGGATACAAGAAGAGTTGATGATCTTATCTATGACATAGAGCATAAGAGACAGAACTTTGAATACTGTATCGCTCACAGGCAGAAAATTTATGAGAGAGACCTTGAAGCATTTAAGAAGGATTCAAGTGTAAAACTTTTGAGTTTTGCCTTCAACTCTTGTGTTAAGGTGGCTGGGGTTGCGGCTGAGTCAGGTAATGAGGCTCTTGCTAAGAAGTATGAAAAGACTGCTTTAGATATGCTTAATAACCACAAACTTTTACCTAACTTCTTTAATAAGGTTAGCTTTATAGACAAGTTAAAGAGCTCAAGAAATTCAAATGATCTCTTCTATATAGGGCGCATGTACAACAATCTAGCAGAGTACTGCTTGTACGATTTAAGAGATTATTCAAAGGCAACATATTACTATAATTTCTTCTATGCCATCAAGGATTGGAAGAATAAGAATGTATGCGATGATAATATACACGAATTGAGACATTATGCTCTAGCTTTGGCCTATGAGGGCAAAAAGGATGAGTCTGAGCTTATTGCAAATCAGGTTCTGTCTATATGTGAGCATTATGGCACAGGGCTTACTGATGATGAGAAGAGAATACTTGAGAAGAGCGGCAAGGCTGTACTTCCTGATAATTACTCTACAAGATTTTGTCAGGATCAGATCAATCAGTGGCCGGAATCTTTGAGAAAGTATGCAAATTATCTTCTTGGCACAACAAGCGAGTCCCTTTCAAGGGTAAATGTCGGAGCATGTCTCGCCCTGACTAACCGCATGGATGAGATGAAGCAGGTTTTAGGACCTGCCAGTGAGTGTGTCCCATGTAATTTCTGTAAGTGCCATACTTGTTTTGATATCTTACTTGTATATGCTGATATGGCAATGATTGCCGGAGATTTCAGAAAAGCGCTTGGCTTCTATGAGACATGCTATGATATAGCACCGGATGATCCAGAGATGATCATGGCTATAAGATATATTAAGAAAAAACTTGGAGAAAAATAATGATAGTTGGAATTGATTTAGGTACAACCAACAGCTTGGTTGCCTACTATACTGATGAAGGTCCTAAGATAATACCTAATCGTTTAGGCTCACACATTACACCTTCTGTAGTCAGTATTGATGATAATAATATATATGTGGGTGATACTGCTAAGGAGCGAGCTCGCCTGCATCCTGAGCAGAGCGCTGAGGTCTTTAAGAGAGATATGGGTAGCAAAAGGGTCTTCAAGCTGGGTTCCAAGGAATTCAGCGCCCAAGAGCTGTCTAGCTTTGTTTTGAGATCTCTCAAGGAAGATGCTGAAGCTTTTCTGGGGCAGCCAGTTGAAGAGGCTGTAATCAGTGTTCCTGCTTACTTTAATGATATGCGCCGTAAGGCCACAAAGAGAGCCGGAGAGCTTGCTGGACTTAAAGTTGAGCGTATCATTAATGAACCCACAGCAGCAGCTATTGCCTATGGACTATATGATGGCAAGAAAAGTTCAAAAAACTTAGTATTTGACCTAGGAGGCGGTACTCTTGATGTGTCAATTCTTGATTACTTCTCGCCAATACTTGAAGTTAGGGCAGTCGCCGGAGACAATTTCCTTGGAGGCGAGGATTTTACTAAGGTTGTTGAGGATCTTTTCTTTGGAAGCAATCCTATCTTAGATAGGGAGAAGCTTTCTATGAAAGACCTTGCTATGGTCAGAAAGGCAGCTGAGCTTACAAAACAGGGAGTATCAAAAGACGGCTCATCAGTCATGAGAGTTGTTATAGATGGCAAGGAGTATACTTATAAGCTGACTTATGAGAATTATGAAAATGCCTTAAAACCGCTCTATGACAGGATTAGAATCCCAGTGAGAAGAGCTCTGACAGATGCAAAGCTCAAGCTCTCTGATATAGACAAGGTAGTGCTTGTAGGCGGCGCTACCAAGTATGTGGGAGTCAGAAGCTTTGTCGGTAAGATATTCCACACTTTCCCAAGTACCGATTGCAATCCTGATGAGGCTATAGCTCTAGGAGCAGCCATCGAGGCTGCTATGAAGGACAGAGCCTTTGCTGTTAAGGAGGTTATCCTTACAGATGTGTGTCCTTTCACTATGGGAACAGAAGTCTGTGTGGACAGAGGTGATGGAATCAAGGAAAATGGACACTACAGTCCTATAATCGAGAGAAATACCATTATTCCAGCATCGAGAACTAAAACTTTTTACACTTCATATGACAATCAGACTAAGATTAATGTCAATATATTGCAGGGAGAGAGCAGATTTGCCGAGAATAACCTTGAAATTGGTGAGCTTGAGATAGAGGTTCCAAAAAACAAGGAGGGCATGGAGTCTGTCGATGTTACATACACCTACGACATCAACTCTATCCTTGAGGTTGAAGTTAAGGTTAACTCTACAGGACGTCAGTACAAGAAGATTATCAAGGGTCAGTACACTGATATGACTGATGAGGAGATTGAGGCTAGGTTTAAGGAATTGTCTTACTTAAAGATTGCCCCAAGGGACCAGGAGGAGAACAAGCTTGTTCTCTTAAGATCTGAGAGACTTTACGAGGAGTTGCTTGGCAATGACAGGGATTATCTTGAGAGTGAGATTGTTAAATTCGAGTATGCCCTTATGGGACAGGATAAGAGGCAGATTGAGCTCTTGAGAAAGAGACTGACTGCCGTTATGGATGAGATTGAGGCTGGATTCTAAATAGAGGAATCTAAATATAAGATTCTATATACAGGATTAAGGAGTTAAGATGGCTAAAAAGATTTTATACTGCATAGGCGCTTGCAGGCTCACAGAAGATGAGGATAAGGGACTAGGTAAGGTTACAAGGACTCTTTTGGAGTTTAAAAAACATGACAATATTGAGGTTGATGTGTGCTTTTTTCCAGATGATTTAGATCAGTGGAGAAAGGTGGACATGAAGGCAAGCAACGAGCTTTTCAATCTTATAGCCCAGGAGGATGGCCTAAATGTTTTAAGAAGCACCGCAAACCTTGATCCTGATGCATATGACGCTTATTACGGTGACGCATCACCTCTGGTTCTTAAGATGACTGAAAAGAAGAAGCCTGCAATGCTGGCTTCAAGGGATTAGAGCCAGACAATTTTATGATTAGCTGCTGCACACTCGTGACCTAACTTGCGTGAGGCTTTGCTAATGCTATGCTGATTTTTTGTTAATGTTTTGCAGGAGGTAATATGCAGGATAGATTAGAAAATTTTAAAAGAACAGTTAGAGCAAACAGGTCATATAGAAGATTTTTTGAGGATGTGAGAGTATCCGATGAAACTCTGACTGACCTGCTTGAATTGGCGAGAACCACAGCGAGTGGGCAAAACAACCAGGTGACTAGGTTTGCTTTGGTTAGTGAGCCTGACAGATGCCAAGATCTTTTTAAGCTCCTCAGATGGGCCGGAGCACTTAAGGATTGGGATGGCCCAGAAGCAGGCGAGAGGCCAAGTGCCTATATAGTTCTAGTCAGCCCTAAGAAGGTAAATGCTGCATGGGATGAGGGAATCATAGCTCAGACAATTCTACTTGGCGCCTCAGAAATCGGACTTGGCGGTTGTATGCTTGGCAGTATTGACAGACTTGAGATATGCAATACATTAAAGCTTGACCCAGAGACTCAGTGGCCAAAGCTTGTAATTGCCTTGGGAAAGCCTAAGGAAGAAGTAGTTATAGAGGATGTCAGACAAGATCAAAATCTAAAGTACTATAGAGATGAGAAGCAGGTTCACCATGTGCCCAAGATAGTGCTTGAGGATTTGATTATTAGATAGGGGGACAGTTAAATTGAGATATCAAAATGAGGCTACAAAATTTATGAGGAAAAGATTATCAAAGATTGCCCAATGATATCAATGATCTTGAAGTGGGTAAGGCCTATCTATTGTCTGATAAAAAATTTGGATGGTGTATCTTACCTTTGTGGATCCAGTAATTAAAGATGGAAAAGTAGTTATAAGTCTAGCTGGAGTAAAATATTTCATTCAAATCCTCCTTGTTCAAAAATGGACAGGGAGGACTTTTTAAAATTCACTTAAAATTTTTTAAATTAAAAAACAAGAATAACATTTCATTTTTGAATTATGCGTGTTATAATAAGTCTAACTGTGCAGGGGTATATCTCTGTGGACAGAATAACACTATAATGCCGGCATGTCCGGTGAATTTATGGAGGGTAACATGGATTTAAATTTAAGACCATCAAAAGACTGCATGTTTGACGCAGTTTCTTTAGGAGAGGTAATGCTTCGTCTTGATCCGGGCGAAGGTAGAATTCGTACAGCAAGATCATTCAGAGCTTGGGAAGGCGGCGGAGAGTATAACGTAATCAGAGGTCTTCGTAAGTGCTTCGGTATGAAAACAGCTGTTCTTACAGCTCTTGCTGATAATGAAGTAGGTCGTCTTGTAGAGGATTTCATGATGCAGGGTGGCGTTGATACTTCTCTTGTAAAGTGGATGGACACAGACGGTATTGGCCGTATTTGCAGAAACGGTCTCAACTTCACAGAGCGTGGATTTGGTATCCGTGGTGCTAAGGGTTGCTCAGATAGAGCTAATACAGCTATTTCTAAGGCTACTCCAGCTGATTTTGATTTTGATTACATCTTCGGTGAGCTTGGTGTTAGATGGCTCCACACAGGTGGTATCTATGCAGCTCTTTCAGAGCAGGCTTCAGAGACAGTAATCGCTGCTATTAAGACAGCTAAGAAGTATGGCACAATCGTATCTTACGATCTTAACTACCGTCCTTCAATGTGGTCAGCAATCGGTGGCCAGGCTAAGGCTCAGGAAGTTAACAAGGAAATCGCTAAGTATGTTGATGTTATGATCGGTAACGAGGAAGACTTCACAGCTTGCCTTGGTTTCGAAATCGAAGGTAACGACGCTGATCTTAAGACTCTTAACCTTGATGGTTACAAGAAGATGATCAACACAGCAGCTGCTACATATCCTAACTTCAAGGCTGTTGCTACAACACTTCGTCAGGTTAAGACAGCTACAGTTAACGATTGGTCAGCTATTTGCTGGGCTGATGGCGAAATCTTCAAGGCTGCTGATTACAAGGGCCTTGAGATTATGGACCGTGTAGGCGGTGGTGATTCATTCGCTTCAGGTCTTATCTATGGTCTTATGACAACAGGCGACGCTGAGAAGGCTGTTAACTACGGTGCAGCTCACGGTGCTCTTGCTATGACAACTCCTGGTGATACTTCTATGGCAAATGTTAAGGAAGTTGAAGGAATCATGGGTGGCGCTGGCGCTCGTGTTCAGAGATAATTTCTGACAAGAATTTAATCTACTCCTGATTGGGTAGAAAAACATAAACCGATAGCTATAATTGGGCTCTTGCTTGATTGTGGCTATCGGTTTTTTTGCTTTAGATCGATGGTGTGCAAGATTGTGGCTATCTGTTTTTAGCTTTAAATCGATGGCGCGCAAATTAGTCTGGTATAGACCTGTGGACTTATAATTGAAGTCACACATACAAATGAAGGCCAATATAATAATTAGTCCAGCATACAATTAGACTGGCAACTTTACAAATATTTTTAAAGATGGTATCATATTCAAATTGAATTAAATATGACAGTTCGCTGGTACCATCCTGTCACAAAACAAAACTAGGGCTTTAGCTAATCAATTTGGTTGGCTTATTTATGTGTCTTATTTAGATGCTTTATCTAGTTGGCTTATTTATGTGCCTTATAATTATGTTTACGATAGTGTGCCGGTTTTCTGGCACACTTTTTTTATATATAGAGGAGTTCTTATGTATACAGTTTCTACAGAGGCTAGCTTTGACTCAGCCCATTTTTTAAAGAATTATGACGGCAAATGTGCCAATCTCCACGGACATCGCTGGAGGGTCCTAGTTGAGGTTAAGGCCGAAAAGCTTGGAGATGACAGCATGGTTATCGATTTCACTGATTTGAAAAGAGATTTAAAGGAAATAGCAGATTTTCATGATCATTGCCTGATTATAGAGAAGGACTCATTGAAGGATGAGACTCTTGCCTGTCTTAAGGCTGAAAATTTCAGAATAGTTGAAGTCCCTTTTAGACCTACAGCTGAGTGCTTTGCCAAGTACTTCTGCGAATTGATGAGAGCTAAGGGCCATAATATCAGCAAGGTTTCTGTCTATGAGACACCTAACAACTGTGCTACATATGAGGATTAGTTGAGAATCAAATTTAAGAAAGCTAGTGAGTCATATGACTGGCTTGGAATTAAAGAAGGCTTATTCAGGCTGACATTAAGGATGTTTTTATGAAATATAGAGTAGTTGAGAAATTTGTAAGTATCAATGGTGAGGGTACTAAAGCCGGTCAATTAGCGGTTTTCGTAAGATTTGCCGGATGCAATTTAAGATGTGATTATTGTGATACTAAGTGGGCTTACATGGCTGATGTAGCTTACGTTGAGATGAGTGGAGAGGAAATCTTAGAATATATCAAGTCATGCGGAGTTAAGAATGTAACCCTCACAGGCGGAGAGCCGCTTATTCAGGCTGGTATTCGAAGCTTGCTTGAACTGCTGGCTGAGGATGAGGAGCTTTTTGTTGAGATAGAAACCAATGGAAGCATTGATATTGGACCATACGATGATATGCATAGACGTCCGGCTATGACTCTTGACTATAAGCTGCCAGGCAGTGGTGTTGCAGCTTCTGCTATGAAGGTTGAGAATTATGCCCATCTTAGGGCCTATGACACAGTCAAATTCGTGGCTAGCTCTATAGAGGATCTTGATGTGGCTCGTGAGTTGATTGATACTTATGGCCTGGCTGAAAAGTGCCATGTTTACCTGAGCCCAGTCTTTGGAAAGATTGATCCGGCGGATATGGTTGAATATATGAAGGATAATCATATGAATGGCGTCAACTTGCAGCTTCAGTTGCACAAGTTTATATGGGATCCAGACAAAAAGGGTGTTTAAGCTGATATGGCTTTAAGCCTTGCAAAAGATGGCTTGGATGCTTGAACATGATAATTAGGATAAGCTGGAGGAAGTATGATAGATAGAAAAGCTTTAGAGGAACATGTACGCGGTATACTTGTAGCCCTCGGGGATGACCCAGACAGAGAGGGATTGAAGGACACACCAAAGCGAGTGGCCAAGATGTATGAAGAAGTATTTGCCGGGATGAATTATAGCAATGATGACTTAGCAGCCATGTTTGATAAGACCTTCTCAGAAGGCATGGATGACGATGAGCTTTACGACGAGGATGGTGGAGATATCTTGGACTGTGGCAATGAGGATGATGAGCTTGCTCCATCTAAGATAGTTGTGGTAAAGGATATAGATATATTCAGCTATTGTGAGCATCACCTGGCTCTCATGTACGATATGAAGGTTACAGTGGCTTATATACCTCACGGCAAGGTTATAGGTCTGAGCAAGATTGCAAGAGTGGCTGATATGGTTGGCAAGAGACTGCAGCTTCAAGAGAGGATTGGCAGCGACATTGCAGACATTATTATTAAAATCACAGGGTCTGATGACGTGGCAGTTGTGATTGAAGGCAAGCATTCTTGCATGACTGCAAGGGGTATCAAGCGCCCTAATTCAGTGACTAAGACTACTACACTAAGGGGAAGGTTCAGAAAAGACCCTAATTTGTTGGCTAGATTGTAATATGGTTTTGAGATTTTCTTTGGCGTTTAATTTATTTGATTGGAGTTTGAGATGAAGATGGAAAATAAGGTTGAGAAGGCTATGGTTCTTGCAAGTGGTGGTGTAGACAGCACTACATGTTTGGGATTAGCTATTGATAAGTATGGCAAGGATAATGTGATTGCGCTCTCTGTCTCTTATGGACAGAAGCACACTAAGGAGCTTGAATGTGCAAAGGCTGTAGCTGCGCATTATGGAGTTGAGCTATATTCAATAGATTTAGCACAGATCTTTAAGTACAGCAATTGCTCCCTTTTGAAGCAGTCAGACCAAGAGGTGCCTCATGAGTCTTACGATGAGCAGCTTAAGGAAGGTGACGGTTCACCGGTATCGACATATGTGCCTTTTAGAAATGGCCTTTTTCTCTCGACTGCAGCCAGCTTTGCCCTTTCAAAGGATTGCAATGTAATCTACTATGGAGCTCATGCTGATGATGCGGCTGGCAGTGCTTATCCAGACTGCACTCCAGAGTTTAACGATGCTATGAATACAGCTATATATGAGGGAAGTGGCAAGCAGCTGAGGGTAGAGGCTCCATTTATCAATTCAAGCAAGGCTGATGTTGTGGCATGTGGTCTCAAGCTTGGCGTTCCATATGAACTCACATGGAGCTGCTATGAGGGTGGAGAAGAGCCATGTGGTGAATGCGGAACCTGCATTGATAGAGCGAGAGCTTTTGAACTAAATGGAGTTGAAGATCCACTGATTGTCAGATTGAGAAATAGATAATATAAGTTAATTGCAAAATAAAAGGAGCATGTGTGAATATTTTCATAGATGTTACCTTAATAATAGGAGTTTATATGAATTTAAATACAGAAGTTGGAAGAAATAGCGAAAATATGGGTGATGTTTCTCTTTTGGGAAATCAGAAGACTCAGTACTCAAGTGATTACAATCCAGATGTGCTTGAGACATTTATTAACAAGCATCAGGACAATGATTATTTTGTAAAGTTTAACTGTCCTGAGTTTACAAGCCTTTGTCCTATAACAGGACAGCCGGATTTTGCAACTATTTATATCTCATACGTTCCGGCTGAAAAGATGGTTGAGTCAAAGTCTTTGAAGCTTTATCTCTTCAGTTTCAGAAACCATGGTGATTTCCATGAGGATTGTACAAATATTATCATGAAGGATTTGATTAAGCTCATGGATCCTAAGTATATTGAGGTTTGGGCTAAGTTCACACCTAGAGGTGGAATCAGCATTG
This sequence comes from uncultured Lachnospiraceae bacterium, assembly GCA_947164605.1. GTDB lineage: Bacteria > Bacillota > Clostridia > Lachnospirales > Lachnospiraceae > CAMUXE01. The sequence goes on from CAMUXE010000008.1 coordinate 66,821, forward strand.
ACCCATACTGCAATTACGGCAAGCCAGGAACCAGGTGGGAAGAAGTAGCTTGGGATAGATTAAGCCACCATGATTTGTATCCTGAGAAGATTGATAATAGATAGTAGATTTGGATAGTAGATCCAGATAATAGATTAGATGGTAGATAGACATCTGATATATGGAAATCTAGGAAACATAATAATACATTGGCTAAAATGAAAACTGCAGCCATTGAGGACCTGTCATATTCCTCAATGACTGCAGTTCTTTTATATGCCTCGCACACTAGGTTTTGAGACTGATTACTCCTTTTCAGTCAAGCCGGCTTCCTTGTGGGCTTTGAATCTTAATAAATTGTCGCTGATTAGTAATTAAGTGGTTACGGATCAATATACTAGATCAAAGGCTTTGACAGTTGACCTTTGCAAGTCTTAGTGGAAGAGGGTGAAGGTTGTGAAGACTGAAGCGAGTGTATTGGCCACAGTTGACATCATCTTGATGAAGATATCAAGTGCAACTCCGACAACGTCCTTTCTGGTATCACCAACTGTGTCACCTGTGACAGATGCTTTGTGAGCAGCTGAGCCCTTGCCGTGACCTTCAAGGAAACCTCCTTCGATGTACTTCTTTGCATTGTCAAATGCTCCACCTGAGTTGCCCATAAAGATGGCCCTTGGGATAGCAACAACAGTTGCACCTACAAGGAGTCCTCCGACAAATGTTACGCCGAAAAGGAAACCTCCGATGATAGGAATCAGAATGGCGAGCAGAGAAGGAATTACCATCTTCTTGAGAGCCTGAGTTGCGGCCATTGCAATCATCTTGTTGTAATCAGGCTTAACAGTGCCTTCGAGCACACCTGGGATAGAGAGCTGCTTGTCGCCCTCATCAGCCATAAAGCGAGCTGACTCGATAGTATTGTCCGTGAGCATAGCTGAGAAGTACTCAACAAGGGCACCACCGATAATGCCACCGGCTACAACTACGAAGGAAGCAAAGTTGAGGACTGGTTCCTGGCCGGCTACAGTGTAGTTTCCGACATAGGCCACAATCAGAGAAACTGTGGCAAATGCTGCTGAGCCAATCGCAAAACCCTTACCTATAGCGGCTGTTGTGTTACCTACGGCGTCGAGCTTGTCAGTTATGGCTCGAACTTCAGGTGCGAGGTGGCAGGACTCTGCGAGACCACCAGCATTGTCCGCGATAGGACCGAAAGCATCGATAGAAACTGTGGCTGCTACGAAAGAGAGCATACCCAAGGCTGAGATTGCGATTCCGTAAGTGCCACATATCTTTCCTGAGATGAAAAGAGAGACACCGATGAGAAGAATAGGGTAGAGGCATGATTTAGAACCAATTGCATCGCCCTTAGTAATTACAAATGCTTCACCTTCTGTGGCGAGCTCTGCAAGCTGGCGTGTAGGCTTGTAATCAGTGCTGGTGTAGTATTCGGTGATAGAACCGATTGCGATTCCACTCACGATACCTAAAAGCATTGAAACCCAAGGAGAAATCCAGCCGATAGCAAAGTCACTGTAAAGAGTTACGCCTGAGTAAGAGAAAAGATAGTAGGTAACTCCAAGACCCAGAAGAAGGCTGAATCCAGCTGAAATCCATGTGGCAAGGTCAAGTTCACGAGAAGGATTGTTGCCCATCTTTTTGATGGCAGCAAAGCCAAGACCTATAAGACAGCCGAGAAGGCCGACACCTGCAATCGCTACAGGGTATTTAATAGTTGCATTGAAAGTGTCCATGCCGACACTAGGATTGTTATTGAAGATTGTAACGCCAATCATCATAGAAGATGCACAAGTCGCAACAAAGCTCTCAAGGAGGTCAGAACAGTTGCCTGCTATGTCATTGACATTGTCACCTATGAAGTCAGCGATAACATTTGGAACACGGCTGTCATCTTCTGGAAGATCGTGGCGAAGCTTAGCCAAGATGTCTGAAGATATATCAGCAGCCTTGGTGTAATTACCTCCGGCAACACGGTTGAACATGGCAACCAGAGAACAACCAAGAGAGTAGGTAGTGATTCTCATGATTGATGGATGACACTTAACAGTTGCGATAAATCCAGTAGATTCGCCATCTGGTGTGACGCCACATATAAGCATGATAACTAAAAGTCCCAACATACCAAAGCCCTGAACTGCGAGGCCACTGATGCTGCCGCCTTTGAGGGCAACCTTTACAGTCTGGCCTATGGAGAGGGTTTTACGCGCCATGTTAGAGGTGCGCACATTGGCATAGGTTGCTGAACGCATACCAAGTATGCAGACTATGCTGGACATGAGTCCACCGAGCAAAAAGGTTATTCCACTAGTCTTTTCTACAAAAAGAGAAAAAATAATGGCCATGACCAGAAGAACGATGAAGATAACTTTGAATTCCGTCTTCAGGAATGTGGATGCACCTTCGCGGATGATTGCTGACATTTCAACCATCTCATCTGTTCCCTCATCCATCTTCTTGATACTAAAGTAGTTAAGAAGCAGGTAAATGATGGCTAAGAGAACAATTGCGAGGGCAATTAAATAGATGTTCATGAAAAAACCTCCTATAAATTAGTGCTATAATTTAATCAAAGGCACTATAGATATTTATAATTGTATCAAAAAATATCAAAATTTCAAGAAAAATGCTCAAATTTTATACAATTAATGGTTGATATTGTGACAAAGAGTGAGTGAGCATATGCATACTTGATATTCTCTAGTATTATGACCTCTTGAAATAGCTGTCTTTAGTGTTATAATTCATATGTTTGCATGATTCTTTCTTTATTAAAGTAGCATGTCAACAAGGGGAGTAATATGAGTGGAGAAAAGAAATTAAAAAAGGCAAGAGGCTTAAGAAGGGAATATAGACTGGCAGCAACAGTTTGTGTAATCCTTCTTTTTTTGAGCCTTCTCGTTTTAAGTGCAGTAAACAAAATTCATGGTCAGGTAAGAATCTATACATCTGACGGTGTAAGCAGTCTCAATGTCAGAGTCCAGCATATCGACCTAGGGTTGAATCAGGATTTTTCTATGCCAGTCTTAAAAGCCAAATACACAGGCATTACATTTTCATCAGCTGCAAAGAATATCCCAGTTAAGGCATCAATTACAGAATTGTCCAGTCAAGAGGAGGCACTAAGCCTTGTCGAGCAGTATTCAAAAGAAGATAAGGATATAGAGGCAAGTGTAAGTTCTATAGATACCACTAGAATAGGTTTCTATGCAGTTAGCATGAAAGCTTCTTATGGTAAAAAGAAGGCAATGATGTATCTAACTGTGGATGTAAAGGATATTGAGCCACCAGTGATTAGTCTTGTTTCAGACCCTGAGCACTATACAAGTCCTGTGGGTCACTATGAGGAAGAGGGCTATACTGCAATTGATGATGTGGATGGTGATATCACAGATCAGGTCTACTCTGAGGAAAGAGATGGCAAGGTCTATTATGAGGTCACTGACAGCTCGGGCAATGTGGGCCGTGCAGTCAGAGATATTATCTACAAAGACATAGTAGCACCTGAAATCTCTTTTGCTGATGGAGCTAAGGGGTTTGTAAATCTGGGAGACAGCTTTGATCCAAAGGCAGGTGTCAGCGCAACAGATGACGTGGACGGAGATGTGACTGAAAGCATACAGATAGAAGGCAGCGTGGACACATCAAAGGTAGGTATCTGCCAGCTTGTATATAAGGCATATGACAAATCTGGCAACGAGGCTAGCTTGGTAAGACAGATTCGTGTAAGGGACCCAAATAAGGCTGATAAAGACCCAACAGATAAGGTTATATACTTAACATTTGACGATGGACCTGGTAAGTACACTCAGCAGCTGCTGGATATTCTTGACAAGTACAATGTCAAGGTTACATTCTTTGTAACTAACCAGTATTCAGATTACACCAACCTGATTGGTGAGGAGTACAGAAGAGGCCACACCGTGGCTATTCACTCTTATTCGCATGTTTACTCTAAAATTTACGCAAGCACAGGGGCTTACTTTGACGACTTGAATATGATGGCTGCTGTGTGTCAGCAGCAGACAGGAGTCACACCTTCTATAGTCAGATTCCCAGGCGGCGCGTCCAATGCTATAAGTAAAAAGTACTGTCCTGGTATTATGAGCCAGCTTGTTCAGCAGTTACCTGCAAGAGGTTACCAGTACTGTGATTGGAACGTTTCGAGCGGTGATGCGGGAGGCAGAACCACACCTTCAGTCATCTACAACAATGTTGTTGAAGGTTGCTCATCACACTCAGTATCAGTGGTGCTCCAGCATGACGTTCACGACTTCAGTGTTGATGCCGTCGAAGACATAATCAAGTGGGGCTTGTCTGAGGGCTATACCTTCCTGCCGCTGACTGACTCAAGCAAGATGGTACATCATAAGGTAAATAACTAAAGCAGATAAGTAAAGTGAATAAAATAGCTTATCTTTCTAGCTTGATATATTGACAGAGTATATGTAATCTGTTATGATTATTAACTGTTGATTGGTACTTTAGTACTAATGATTCTTTATTTTTGTTTGTTTTACAATTTGTTGTTTTGCAATTTGTTTGTTTTACAATTTGTATGTTTTACAATTAGTTCAACAATTTGTTTAAAAATGTCCTGTGTTCGGTACACGTGTCTAAGTGCACGGTAGGTGGACCGGATTCTTATATTTTAAAACCTAAATCAGGCCTGAAACAGGGCCTGAATGGCGAAGCCAACCCTAAAAGGGGATGTTTAGGGCTACAGAAAAGGAGAGGATTTTGTATGTGGTATGTCATATGGTGTGAATCTGGAAAGGAATGTGGAATTGCCAGACAGATTCAGGAGCGAGTGCCAAAGCAAGCTTATGTCACGCCTATCTTGGAAGAGGTAGGGGGTAAGAAGAAAAGCTATGTTGTGAAGGCGAGTATTAGTGACAAGAAAATCAACCAAGGAGATGTGGATGATGATTTTGCCCATGAATATTATGACGAAAATAATGTGATATCAGAGGCTGATTTCAAGACTGAGTATAAATTTATAAATAATATAGAAGATGTTAAGAATAAGCTTTCAATTGATCAACCATACTTGTGCCAAGTTTATAGTAGATGTTTCGTTCCAATGAGAGAAATGAATTATCGAATTAGAGGTGAATGGTCTGTTAAAGAAAAAAGCTTATACAATGGTTATATTTTTGTAAATACTGAGAATATTGAACGATTTCATTGCTTTTGTAAAAGTGAAATTGATGGTTTTAATATGATACTTAAGACAGGACATGAATATAGCTCACTGCGAGTAAGAGATGCTAATATTATAGACACGATTTTTAAAGAAGACGATATAATCCGAAACTCTAAAGGCGTCAGGGAAGGCGATAGGGTTGTAATAGTCGGTGGACCACTTATGGATCTTAAGACATATATAAGTAAGGTCGATTTTCATCGACGAAAAGTATATATCAAAATCCCCATGTTTGGAGGCTTAATGGAAACTAGTGTAGGACTTGAATTAATTAAAAAGCTGGAAGACGGAACTTATGATGCTAAACAAAAGGATTTAATTGAGTGGTAAGATATATGTCATCACAAACAAAGGATAGATGGTTAAAGCACATAGACTTTGCTATACTAGATCTAATAGCGCTAGAAGCGTGTTATGCTTTAGCATATTACTTAAGAAAACAGAGTACCGAAGGACTGTTTGATGGTAGCTACAAGACAACCTTTATGGCTATTTTTTTCCTTGCTATCATGATTCAGGTAATAGTGCCTGTTCACAGAGATATTTTAAAAAGAAGCTTTGAACATGAAATGAGATGCAGCTTTGAGTATTCTTCTATGGTGGTAGGCTCAGTGCTTGCGGTTCTTTTCTTTTTAAAAATTGGAGATATGTCAAGAGGAGTAGTGCTCATATGGTGGACGCTTTCTATTCTCTGTATGATACTAGCCAGACTAGGCTTGAAAAAGATAGTAGTTGCACGAGTTAGACGAAAAAGTGTTATATCAAGAATGCTTCTTGTGCTTGACGAGCATAATTATCAGGCTGCCCTTGATACATATAAGAAGAGCGGTATTAACCGTTATAAGGTAGATGCTGTTCTTATAGTACCTGACGGTGCAGTCTTTGATGGTATAGATATCAAGAAAATTGATATAAAAAAAGTTAATTCATCTAAGAAACTTAGTGAGAGCTTGGAGAAGGTATTTGATTCAGAATTGGTACTGCCCGAGGAAGTGGAAGGCGCTAAGATATTTACAAACCTGAATGACTATTTTGAATTTTCGAAGAAACATGCTATAGATGAAGTTATTCTCTCTGTTGCCGACGTAAATATTGAAAATGCTATAGCTAAGGAATTCATGATTGCCGGTATGACAATACATGTAAATCTTGAACGTACATTTACAGACATGTCCAATGCGTATGTTGAGCGTTTTGCTGACAAGATGATGATTACATCAACAGCAAGGCCTGTTATGCCAGCCCAGCTTATAGTTAAGAGATTCTTTGATATTTTTGGTGGTATAGTTGGCTGCGTTTTCACAGCTATAATCTATATATTTATAGCACCTATAATTAAGATTCAGTCACCAGGTCCTATTTTCTTCAAACAGGAGAGAGTGGGAATTAATGGCAGACGTTTCTATATGTATAAGTTCCGTTCTATGTATGCTGATGCAGAGGCTCGCAAGAAGGAACTTATGAGTCAGAACAAGATGAATGGACTTATGTTCAAGATGGACGATGATCCTAGAATCACACCTATCGGAAAATTTATAAGAAAGACATCACTTGACGAGTTTCCACAGTTCATTAATGTTCTTATGGGTGATATGAGCTTGGTGGGAACTAGACCGCCAACAATCGATGAGTGGAATAAGTATGAGGTTCATCACAGAGCCCGTCTTGCTATAAAACCTGGTATAACAGGTCTTTGGCAAGTTAGTGGCAGAAGCCAGATTACAGATTTCGATCAGGTGGTAGAGCTAGATACAAGATACATCAGAAATTGGGGAATTAGGGAAGATATAAAGATACTTCTTAAGACAGTTATAGTTGTATTTAAGAGACGTGGGGCAGAATAAATTTTTTGAGTAGAGGCGTAAGCCTCTACTTTTTAAATTAGCACAAAAAATAATTTAGTTTCTTGATTAGAATATATAGCTGTAGCTTATTTAAAGGTGGTTTTATGACAAGAAAAATCGAAATAGATATAGCAAAAGCAATTGGAATTATACTTGTTGTTTTATGCCTGTGCCATAATATGCTGGTGCCATAATAGGGGAGACCTGAAATTGTCAGCGTAAACTCAAGGTTTGTGCTAGATGTGGCTTTCCCCAAAAGTTACGAAGGTTGATATTTGAAAGATTTGACCGAAATGTCGATAAACTATATTGACTCTATGAAGTTCAAACAAGAATGTAAACGAGGAGTCGTTAAGAAAAGTACATCAAACCGCTACAGATGCTGGTACTAAGTCAATAAATGATGGCATAACTTACTCTGGCACCGCAGACGTTGTGGGTAGGCCATAGGAGTAGTAGTTCATGATACTGTGATAAACGTTGCGTTTGTGAATACGGACGCAAGGGATCAAGGTGACAACGGTGGCACAGGGACCGAGAGTATTGAATAATAGAAAAATTGAGGGCTTTGACAAAAGAGATCGATGTAATGCTACCTTCCAGAATTGATCCTTCGTCAGAAGAGTTTACTTCATGGCGTACAAAAGCTGAACGGTTGTTGGCCAAAATTTATGGAGATGACAGCAAAGAGGCAAAAAAGTTCAGAAATACACCATTTTGGTCCATGGTATATATTGGCTCTATGGATGCCGATCAATTGAACATAAATGCCTGTCATGATGCCTTGGAATCGACGAGGGCAGTATTTAAGGTTTATCTTGAGGAACTTGAGGAGATTGAGGCTTCCGAAGTAACAGACGAGGCAAAAGAAGAGATGCGCGATTATACGAAAGTGTTTATTGTTCATGGCCATGATGGCGAACTGAAGGAAAAGGTAGCAAGGCTCCTCGAAAAACAAGGAATCGAGGCGATTATTCTACATGAAAAAGCCAATCTTGGAATGACCATTATTGAGAAGATCGAAAAGTATGCTGATCCGGTTGGGGCTGCGATATGCTTATACACTCCTGATGATGTAATGGCTGACGGAAGTAAGCGAGTAAGGCAGAATGTTGTGTTTGAGACAGGGTACTTTTACGGAAAGATAGGAAGAAGCAATACGGTAATTATTGCTGAAGACGAAGCGCTAAATCTGTCTGACTTGGATGGCGTTGTGTATGTCAACAGAAAAAATTGGGAACTGGATGTGCTCAAGGAACTGGATGCCATCGGTTATCAGATAGACCTGAACAAACTGTGTTGAGCTTGATTCCTAAACCACTGGGCGATATCTATAGGCAGCGTAAGAGAATTTGGATCTGCGGGTCGTTATCTAACTAGGGTGCTTCGATATCCACAGGCCAAATATAAAGAGCAATACAAGTGCAAGGAAAAAGACCATAGGGATACAGATTGATTACCTGGATACTATTGTTTAACAGGGGTGCGTCATGATTCGAGTTTTGCAATCAGTCAATATAATGGATAGAGCTGGTCTGGAAACCATGCTGATGAACTATTATCGAAATATAGATCGTGATGTGATCCAATTCGATTTCCTCACTCATAGGCCGGTTGAAGGCGCATATGATGATGAAATAAAGAGTCTGGGTGGGCGTGTATTTCATGCACCAAGATTGTATCCGCAGAATCTTCCAAGTTATTATTCCTATATGAAAGCTTTCTATAAAGATCATCCGGAGTACACAATAGTTCATTCGCACATTGATTCAATGTCTTATTTCCCATTGAAAGCTGCAAAAGATAATCATATTCCTGTGAGGATAGCCCATAGCCACAGCTCGAAATTGGATAGGGACTTGAAACTTCCAATAAAATACTACGCTTTAAATAATATTCATAAAGTTGCAAATGTCAATTGTGCTTGTGGTGATTTGGCGGGTCATTTCATGTTCAAAAATGATCCATACACGGTAATACACAATGCAATAGACTTGGATAGATTTACTTATAACAGTACTGTAAGGGATAATCAAAGAACAAAATTGGGTCTTCATGGGAAATTCGTCATAGGGCATGTTGGTCGATATTGCTACATAAAGAATCAGCTGTTTCTAATAGACATTTTCACTGAAGTACTGAAGAAGAAAGAAGATGCTGTGCTTGTCCTTGTAGGAAAGGGACCAGATGAGCAAAAGATAAGAGAAAAGGCTAAGAGTCTAGGTTTGGAAGATAAGGTAAGGCTCCTGATTGACCGTTCAGATGTCGATCTTCTGTATCAGGCCTTTGATGTTTTTGTTATGCCGTCTCTGTTTGAAGGGCTCCCCGTGGTTGGTGTTGAAGCACAGGCGAACGGATTACCCTATTTCGTTTCGGATAAGGTATCGGATGAGGTGCTACTGGCAAGTAATGTGAGGCAAGTCGCACTTGGCAAAAACGCGGTAGAATGGGCAAAAGAAATAATTGGGAATGTGAATGAGCGAAATGTGAGCGCAATAGAAGAGCTCCGTAATGCAGGATATGACGTCTCAATAGAAGCAAAAAAACTTCAAGACTGGTATTTGAAATTAAGCGAAAGGAAATAGAAAATGAAGATTGCCATGCTTGGTCATAAAAGAGTGCCGGGAAGAGAAGGTGGCATAGAAGTCGTAGTAGAAGAACTGGCCACCCGCATGGCAGAAAAAGGACATCAGGTAACGGTATATAATAGACACAAGAAAGGTTATAGAGCTCCGAATGATTATAAAGGTGTTAGAACTATTGATGTCCCAACAATAGAGAAACAGAGTACAGACGCAGCAGTATATTCGTTGTTAGCATCAATTCGTGTGGCACTTGGCAGATATGATGTTGTTCACTATCATGCGATTGGCCCAAGTGCATTTTTGTTCATTCCTCACTTCTTTCGTAAGAAAATTGTTGTAACGGTGCATGGGTTAAATTATAAAACTCCTAAATGGAAAGGCTTTGGAGCTAAGTTTATTCAGTTTGGAGAGAAAGTAACGGCGAAATATGCGGATCAGATTATTGTCCTTTCTTCTGAACAGAGGAATTATTTTAAGGATAAATACGGTAGAGATACTGTGTACATCCCGAATGGTACTATAGTCGAAAAAATCGAAGAACCGGAAGAAATTGTAGAGAAATATGGCTTGAAGAGAAATGGCTATCTTCTTTATCTTTCCCGCGTAGTCCCAGGGAAAGGTCTTGAATACTTGCTGGACGCCTACAGGGATATACCGGGTGACTTACCATTGATTATTGCTGGCGGAACTGAATACGTGCCCGAATTTCGAAAAATGATAGAGGAGAAAGCTTCTCAGGACCCAAGAGTAAAACTCATTGGCTTTGTAGAGGGGAAAACGCTTCGGGAACTGTATTCTAATGCAAAGCTTTTTGTATTTCCGAGTGAAGCAGAAGGGATGCCGATGTGCTTACTGGAGGCATTAAGCTATAATTGCCCGTGTCTTGTAAGCAATATTCCTGAAAACATGGAAGTTGGAGGAGAATATGTAGTCAGTTTCGAATCAAAGAATACTGACGATTTGAGGAAGAAATTAATAGAATGCCTGAAAAATGCGGATAAGTTCGAGCGGGTGAGCAGAGAGTATATAAAACAAAAGTACGATTGGAATTCAGTAGTAGAGGAGACATTGAAGTGCTACGAGCAATGATTGAACCACTGATAACGGTTCTTACACCGACATACAATAGAGGCCACTTGTTATCCAATCTATATCATTCACTTTTGGAGCAGACCGCTGCAAATTTCGAGTGGATGATAGTGGACGACGGAAGTATAGATAATACAAGTGATGTAGTAGATAGCTTTCAGGCAGAATGTCATTTTCCTATTACATATCTTCACAAGGCTAATGGGGGAAAGCACACCGCTTTGAATTTTGGAATTGCTAGAATTAATACACCTTTGACCATTATTGTAGACAGTGATGATATATTGCTTCAAAATGCCACCAGAGAAATAGAAGCTTTATACTACAAATATTGTAATGATGAAAGAATTGCAACGTGGTCATTCTTAAAGAGAAAACCAGATGGCAAACCGATTGTGGGACTTGAAAAAGAAGAATTTGTGATGAACTATATAAGTTATAGGATCAAAGGAAACCGCCCGGGTGATATGGCTGAAGTATTCAAAACCGACGTGCTTAAAGCATATCCGTTTCCCGAGTATTCAGGAGAGAGATTCCTGAGTGAAGATGTTGTCTGGATCGAGATCGGGAAAAAGTATGACTGTGTTTTTATCAACAAATCTATCTACCAATGTGAATATCTTGAAGGTGGGCTTACTGCAAACGATAAACCACTGAAATTTGGCTCGCCGAAGGGTTCGATGATGCGAGGGAAACAGCTGATGAGTAAAGAATGTGGTATTACAGCAAATATAAAAGGCGCTATTATTTATGATTGCTATAAGAAGAGCTTGAGGGGGGGTACTCTCTCGATTTGTCTTTGCGGGAGAAGTTGCTCTGCTGCATAGTTAATCTACTTGCTGGCTATTATTATCGCAAGTGGAACTCTGGTATATGAAACAATAAAAATACGAGCCACTTTCGTAGTAAAAGCCAGCTTACACGTGTATATACAATAGGCTGGAGGAATTGGTCAATGAAAGTGCTGATAGTTAATGCGATACTGTATACATCAGAATCAAAACAGGTAAAAAGGGTAACTTCCATCAAGGATTGTATGATATATGATTTGTGCAAGGCATTTTATGAAAAAGGACATGAGGTCACACTGATAGCCGCAGATGAGTATAAACCGACAAGAGAAGAAGATTACCCATTTGAGATTGTATGGATGAAGAGCTATTTGCCATCAGTGTTCATTCCAAACAAGATTCCCTATAATCATGGGATTACAAAGTATATCAATAATCACGTTTTCGACCTGATTATTTGTAGTGAAGTTTTTTCTTTAGATACTCTGATGGCGGTGAGATCGAAGAATCAGAATGTTATTATATGGCAAGAGATGGCATTTCATCAGAAAATGGCAAAGCAGATGGCATCGAAGTTCTGGCATAACGTGATAATAAAGCTTTATTACTCTGGAGTAATAGTGGTGCCAAGAACAGAGAATGCAAAAGATTTTATTTCACGTTATTGCAACAATGTATCTGATACAATCATTCCTCATGGAGTAAATCTCGAACTGTTTAAAGCGAAACAAGACAAAGAGAATCATTTTGTAGTAGTGTCTCAGCTGATAGAAAGAAAACGTATTGATCAGATTATCAACGCATTCAGAGAATTTTCGGAGCATGACCACAGAGAATATAAGCTGTTCATAATTGGAGATGGTGATTGCAGAAAACAATTAGAAGACCTGGCTAGAGACCTGGATAGTGTGATCTTTACTGGCAGAAAGAGTCATGATGAAATGATAGAATTGCTTTCGAGCGCAAAGGCAATGCTGGTATATACCAGAAAAGACAACAGCATGATCTCGATAGCAGAATCATTAGCAGTATGTACTCCGGTAATTACGACATCGATCCCGGATAATGCAAGAACAATTAGAAAGAACGATTTGGGTATAGTGAGAGATGAATGGACATATAAGGAATTGGAACAAATCGTAGTTAACAATAACCATTATGTTAATAACTGTTGGAACTATAGAGAAAATCTTGATAATAAACATAATGTGGATTTATTTGTGATGGTAAAGAAGATGGAGACATCAAGGAGAAAGTAAGTACTATGGCAAAGCATAATATTCTTTTTGTCTGCGCCTCTATGAAGGTTGGAGGGGCAGAAAAGAGCCTGGTCAATTTGCTGAACATGATCGATTATGAGAAATATTCTGTAAGCCTTCTATTATTACAAAAGCAGGGGGCATTGATGGAGCAAATTCCTGCATCCGTTACAATAATAGACCTTCCAGATAGAGCCAGGGCGCTTTATGATGACGTAGATTATAGTTTGACAAATGCTTTGATGAAAGTGATCAAATATATCTCAACTGGACTAGAGCGTATAAAGTATAGAGAATATGATGTTTTACGGGCACATAGGTGGACAGATTTTTATAAGGAAAAATGTGAGTCACTAGGACGTAAATATGATACAGTCGTTGCATTCCATAGTGGGGAAAGTACATATTATTCATTTGACAAGATAGATGCTGACAGGTATGTGACATATTTCCATACGGATATTAAGAATATAAAGATAGCAAAAGAAATCGAAAGGCTATACTTGAACAAAGCCGATTTAATAGTTACTATTTCTCCTAAATGTGTTGAGAGCATTTGCGAAGTCTTTCCGGAGTTTGCAACTAAGACGAAGTGTCTTGAAAATCCGTCTTCGGCTAGGTTGATTAAGAAAATGGCAGGAGATACAGCGCCGGAAGAGTATAGAGTAAAAAGCACTTTCATTATTGTCTCTGTTGGACGATTGATAGATATTAAAGGGTACGACATGGTCGTCGATGCCTGTAAAATTCTAAAACAAAAAGGGATAGATTTTCAATGGTATATAGTCGGTGAAGGAAACGAAAGAAAAAAACTGGAGTTTCAAATCAAAGAGAACGCGGTTGATGATTGCATTCATTTGATTGGATTAAGACTGAACCCGTATCCGTACATGAAGTTTGCCAATCTGCTCGTTCAGAGTTCGCGATATGAAGGGAAGAGTATGGTTCTTGATGAAGCGAAAATACTAGGAAAGCAGATTTTGGTAACAAATTATAATTCCGCAAAGGATCAGATAGCCGATGGTAAAGATGGCTACATCTGTGAGATGAGTGCTGAAGGAATAGCAGAGGGCGTTATAAAAGCAATGAAACATCCGGTTGCAATACAATCCGAAGAATATGAAGAGAGTGTTGATCATTATATGCAAATTTTAATAGGGGAGAGTGTGTAATGATGTTTTTGAGATATGGGTCACTGGTAGATAAAATCAAGGCAAAAGTTAGAGGGACAATTGATGTAGACCAGTTAATTAAGGACGGACTGATTATCGGAGAAAACTTTCACGCCCAGGATGGAGTGATAATAGATCCTGGACACTGCTGGCTGATAGAAATAGGTGATAATGTGACTTTAGCACCAAGGGTACATATTCTTGCTCATGATGCCAGCACTAAGTTTGGCATTGGTTATACAAAAATAGGTTGCGTAACTATCGGCAATGATGTGTTTGTAGGAGCAGGCAGTATCATTTTGCCAGGAGTTACTATCCCCGATAAAACTATAATCGGCGCAGGATCATTGGTGACAAAATCTTTGCCACATGGGGGGGTGTTCTTTGGGACACCAGTAAAGTATATATGCGCATATGAAGAATACATATCTAAACATAATGATTTAGTTAAAAAGCTGCCCGTTTTCGAGAAAGAATACATTATAGGAAACATTACAAGTAATATGAAGGTAGATATGAAAATGAAAGTAAAACAATCCGACGGCGGATATGTGGTTTGAGACGAAAAACGCATATTTAATAATGAAAGAGCTTTCTTACCAGTCCTGCTAAAGGAAAATGATATAATGAATTTGAGAATATCGAATAAGCTAAAGTCCAAAAAAAGCCTATTAACAATCACACTGATAATTAATTATTGCGCATCCTTATACTTGGCGAGTTCAAATGCTAGTTTTGGAAGCCTTATATCCCTGTTAACGCTTGGAATGAGTTTGGCGCATGCATTTTTGTACATTTATTTTAATAGGTCAAACCAGAACATAATGATATGGATTGTTATATATGCATTATTATTTTTTGCATATAGGCATTCACAAAGAAGAGAAGTATTGGATTTGTTTGTATATGCTAGCTATTATGGAAATACAGATTACAAGGAAATTAATAAAGTTTTTTTGAGGACTTCCTCTGTTTTTTTTGTGTCAGTAATAGTGCTCAGTTTTTTGCATATTATCCCTAATGCACCTGCTTTTTATAGAGGAGAAGTGTATAGGTTCACACTTGGATTAATACATCCGAATGCGGGTGGATATTTTTCATTAATGATAGCCTCTTCTTTGTTTGTGAAATATTACAACACAAAAAAGAAAGAGACAATAGTTATTCTGATGATATTACTTGCAGGCGTTTATTATTTGTTCAATAATAGATCCTCCACAATTTGTATTATGATCATTATAATAGCCTACAGTGTAAATCTTATAGGGTATGATATTGGAAAAAAGATGCTTAAGAGTAAGATAATTAGGCTATTGCTTGCACTTTCTATAATTGCAATTGCATATGTTTTAATAAAAGTAAGTAATGACGTTGGTTCACATACTATGCTTAATGCGTTGCTAAGTGCACGCATTGAGAACAACAATATGTTCCTTCAAGAGTATTCGGTAAAGCTATTTGGAAATCCGGATGTGCCAACATGGATGTCTATTTATGACGGATGGGGTGTACGATATTTAGATTCAGGTTATATTCAATGCCTTTTAATGCTAGGGGTAGTAAATTCAATTGCTTACATTTATATTTTTGTAAAGTCAATGATGTGGAATATACGACAGAAACGTACTGAAGTTGTTGTTCTGTTAGTAATAATTGCACTTTTGTTAGTTGTAGAGGCGTCTCCACTAAGATGGTATTTTGCT
Source organism: uncultured Lachnospiraceae bacterium (assembly GCA_947164605.1). GTDB lineage: Bacteria > Bacillota > Clostridia > Lachnospirales > Lachnospiraceae > CAMUXE01. Next base: position 82,470 of record CAMUXE010000008.1, read on the forward strand.
ATGCCTTTGTTATTTCAAAGCAGTGAAAGGTTGTGTTTAAGATGGAAAATAAGAAAAAGGCAGGTATTCTAACTTTATCAGCTTCTGATAATTGCGGCTCTTTGCTACAGACATATGCATTAAGAGAAATACTTCAAAACAACTATAATATATGCGCAGAAATAATCAACTTTGAATCTGAAAAATCAAAACAGGTCTACGATATTTTCCCACCGGGATTTTGGAAACACCCTAAAAGAATGCTTTTTATGATTCGGAATTATAACGATATTAAGAATCAGAAAAAGGACTATGAAATGTTCAGGACCAGGTATTTAGATCTTTCCAATCAGAAGTTCACAACCTACGATGAGATTTCTAAGGAAGATAGTCGATATGATTTTTTAATTGCGGGCAGCGATCAGGTCTGGAATATTAATATGTCCGATTTTGACGACGCATTTATGCTTCCATGGAAGTCAAAAGCAAGGAAGATAGCATATGCTCCGAGTCTGGGAGCGACGATGTCTTTATCAGGGGATAAAGAAGAAAAGATTAAAGAATGGTTGCTGGATTTCGATTGCCTATCTGTAAGAGAAGATACTGGCAAGAAAACCTTGGATAATTTCCTTGGGAAAGATGTGCCTGTTGTAGCTGATCCGACGCTTTTGCTTGGAAAAGAGCAGTGGGATACTGTTGCTGGAGAGAGACTTGTTGAAGGAGAATATATTTTCTTCTATTCCTGGTCATATCCTGATGAATCTATGAATGAATTGGTGAGCAGGTTCTCAAAAGATCAGAATATTCCGGTCTATGTGATCAATCCTTCAAAATGGTATAAACACCGCCCGGAGGACTATGGATTTCATTTATACAATCATAGTGGTCCAGTTGCTTTTTTGAACTTGATGAAATACGCGAAATATGTATTTGTACAGTCGTTTCATGGTCTCGTATTTGCCAACATCTTTAAGAAAAAATTTGCATTTTTGTGTGAAGGAGAAAAGGTTGATTTTCGTATTAATAACCTCATTTCATACTTGAATGAGGATGCCCAAATTGTAAGAAGATATGAAGAACTAGATAAAGCAATTAGTACAGAGCTTACCTATACGAGTAAAAGATTTGAAGAGTTTAAAGAGTTTTCATTTTGCTTTCTAGGCAACGCCTTAAAGGAATAATGATAATGAACGATAGACATGCATACATGATAATGGCGCATCATAGGGCGGATCTACTGCAACTTCTGTTGGACGCGCTAGATGATGAGAGAAACGATATTATTGTCCATTTGGATTCAAAAAGTAATCTTGAATCCAACCAGTTTTCTGTAAAAAAAGCAAATATAGTATTTGTTGAAAGAATCAATGTAAAATGGGCTGGTTATTCCCAGGTTGATTGTACATTTAGATTGTTGAAGACTGCGTTAGGAATTGGGAACCATACATACTATCATTTTCTTACAGGTGCCAATTATCCATTGTGGAATCAAAACTACATACATAATTTTTTTCAGGAATATAAGGGGAAAGAGTTTGTTGGATTTGATCATGGCATGGATTTTGCAATCCGCACACGATATTTCATTCCGTTTTCTGAATATGGGAAACTAACAGGGATTCGAGGACATGTTATAAATACAATTAGAAAAACAAGTGTTGCCATTCAGAAAATGTTTAAGGTGGATAGAAATAACAAACACTCAATGCAAATAAAAAAAGGATGTGCCTATTTTTCCATCACGGAACAATTAGCCGAGTATATTGTTTCAAAAGAAGAAGAAATGAAGAAACTTTTGAAACATACTATATGGTGTGATGAAGTATTTGTTCAAACCATAACATACAATTCAGATTTCAGAAAAAACCTTTTTGATGAAGAAAATGAATTTGATGGGTGCTTGAGAGAGTTCGCATGGCCCTCCAACATAGAAGGTGATCATCCGGGATGGAATTATTCAAAGAAGGACCTAGATTTTCTTCTGAAGAGTAAAAGATTGTTTGCGATGAAATTTGAGTCGCCTGATGGCATAGATACGATCAAAGAAATACGAAGGTTAAGGGGAATAGTATGAGCTGACTCAATCTCGCTAAGGCTCGCTGGTTTGTCGGATAAGAGTGCGGGTACGAAAAAGAAAACGCTCTGACGATACTGTCAAAGCGCCTCTTCAAGTCAAAAGTGCTCGCCCCTTGTTTGGCCACCTTGTGTTTGAACACAGAAAGAATAGCCGATATCGCCGGTTCGTTTCTTGAACGTCTTGACATAGACCGGAATCTCGGCGTATTCGCTGAGTTCGTAGTACTCCTCCGGAGAATACTCGTCCACATAGTAGCGGCGGCCATTGGCATCTTGAATCGTATACGTCACGATCTCGGCAGTTGAGCTGTTATTCCTGGGATGGATTGTCCTTCTTGTCCGATCAACAACCGTACCGAATAGGTACAGTCCAGAAAGGACTTCTTCCTGTGGCGGTTCTGGTGGTGGCGGTGGAGTAGATTGCACAGTGGTTTTCGGTGGTCTTCCTCTTGGCATGATGTCTGTCCTCCTTAAACTTCTTCTACAGTTGTTGTGGCAGAAGAATTTGAATGCAGCTTCTTGTATTCGTTCTGGTACTTGTGCTGATGCGATAAAAAGTCCTGCATGGTGACAAAGAACTTGCGGCCCAGACCTTTGACCCCACCCAGCGAACATGACAAATAAGCCGTTACCATATCTGTGGTTGTGTGGATATCATGGTCGTGGAGAATCTTGACATACCGCTTGAAGTCGGAATTCAGCATTGGCAGCTCGTCTACGGAAATGTCGAAGATGGCGGCGTTCTTCATGATGGTGTAATTTTCGTAAGTGAATTCCCTGCCTGTCAGCATGATCTGGTGCATAGCAGTACACAGCTTCCGACCGACTGCATTTGTAGCCTTCTTCCACTTGCCGCTTGACTTGGCCATGAGAAAGCCCAATCGACCGAAGGCTTCTGAATGTGCCCGGATGATCCGATCTGCACTTGTAACTAGGATGGCGTGAAGTGTTCGGCAGCCGCCCCGCTTCTTGGTGCTGGTAACGTGACCGGCGCTGACCTTGAGACTTGGATCAAGACCACAGTACGCAGCCAGAGCCTTGGCATTTGGGAACCGACGCGGAGTGCCGACAAAGGCGAGCCAAGTAAAACAAGTGATCTCACCGACACCTGGAGTTGTACAAAGAATACGAACCATCTCGGAACCAGGAATTGTACCGTCCCTTGTCTCCCAGTTCATGGAGTAGACCTTGTGACGAACACGGGATAGATAAGAATCGGCTTCAACGACATATTTGTCGTAAAGCATATACTCCTGCTGGATCAGGGTTTTGATATCAGCGGGAAGCGGATCAGGACAGATGTTTTCATGGAATGAAGGAGTTTCAGATGCAAGATCTTCAACAATGGCTCTCACCTCAGAATTCTTCGTGACGCTTGTACCACGCCCGATGGTGATCCCGAAGCGCACGATGATGTTGTTGATACGATTGCTGCACTGTGTGGCGAGCTTTGCGTAGTGATTCCTCTCGGCGATTAGCACGCGGAGTTCTTGAAGATCATTTGAGGGAACATACGACTCTGGCCAGACGCCGGTCAGGTCGTGGAAGGACAAGCGTTCTGCATCCAGATCATCCGTCTTTTTCTTGGTGGCTCCGGCCAGCATCGGATTGATGACGGAAGGAATACCACCCCAGGCGCGAAGGATGAGCATGTGGTATGTGGAAGTTGCTTCGATGACATAGTGCAACGGCTGACGCAGATCCGGAACTGGATTTGAGTGCTTCCGAATTGTATCGAGCACCCAGTCCTTGGACTTGACCAGCGAATCCCAATCAGTGTCAGCTTCGCTCATGTACTTGAAGACACGCTGATTGTTCCTGACATGGACGCAGATAGCGATGAATTGAGAATGGCAGTCGATTCCGACACCGTAAGATTTGAGGACTTGTACCTCAATGCCCTGGTTTCCTTCAGATCGGATAACGACTTCGGTACCGGAAGTGGTTACGTCGATAGGCATAACAAAATTACACCGGTGTAGAAAAACCGGCGCTCCTTCCTGTAGTCGTAGTAGGGAGAACGAGGTTCATCTGGTCAACTGCGGCGAAAACGATCAATCATCAGTGTTCTACTCACATGGTTATAGTGGTGAACAAATCTCATCTAGGTACTCGCAAGGTGACATGACAAACATCGTCAGATGTGTAAGGCCCAAGCTCATAAAGAACGTTCGAGGACGTTAGAAAATTGTACGGGCTCCGTGCATTGACTTTGGGGAGACAATGCAAATTAAGTATATACATAATTTCTGCGGATGTCAATAGAAATTACGCATATACATAAAATTTAATGTACGGAGGAGAAACGACATGTCTGAACAGGTATTTGAGAGAATTGAAAGGCTGTTGGATGATCACGGAAAGTCGCAGCAGAACCTTCTTGCAGTTCTTGGGATGAACCGTAGCACATACAGCAACTGGAAACTGGGGAAAAGCAAATCATATCTGAAGCACATTGACGAGATTGCTGAATTCCTAGAGGTTTCCCCTGGTTATCTGCTTAGGGGAATTGAGGACGGACCAGAAGAAGGGACAAAAGCGGCAGTTGAGGATGAAATGCTGCGTGTATTCCGAAAACTGAGTCCAAACAAACAAGAATGTGTAATACAAGTTGCTCGGACATTGATGTCAGAGGGACTCGAAAACGAAGAATAAGAAAGGAGGACGTGGGTTCGTACTCGAAAACGACGAAAAACCCACACTCTTAGATGAAATTGGACCGTACTAAAAACGGTATAAGAAATATGCTATGGGGAATACTAAACAGAGTATTAAATATAGTTATTCCCTTTGCAATAAGAACGGTTTTTATATACTATCTCGGCGCTGAATACCTAGGCCTGAATAGCTTGTTTACATCTATACTTACCGTGTTGAATTTAGCTGAACTGGGTTTTTCTAATGCGGTAGTCTATAACATGTATAAACCGATAGCTGAAAATGATACAGACTCCATATGTGCTCTGATGAATTTTTACAGAAAAGTGTATCATATTATCGGTTTGGTAGTCTCATTCGCAGGCATTCTTGTTATTCCTTTCCTAAGTAAATTAATTAAAGGCGATGTACCTTCCGATATCAATTTAGTTTTATTATACTTGCTCTATTTGGCTAATACAGCTGTGAGCTATTTCCTTTTTGCATATAAGAATTGCATTCTGACAGCATACCAGCGGGAAGATATTATAAGTAAAATCAATATAGTATTGAAGCTCGCCATGTATGTGGCTCAAATCTTAGCGCTGATTCTATTTAGGAATTACTACGCTTTTTTGATCTGTCTAATTGCAAATACAATTATAACAAATATCGTGACTGCAATTTATTCTGACAAGTATTATCCGCAGTATAAGTGTCGCGGTAAGATTTCTGATGAGAAAAAGGCAACTATAAAAAAGAATATTAAAGGGCTGATGATAGGAAAATTATGTCTTGTCAGCAGGAATGCCTTTGATAATATTTTTCTGTCAATGTTCCTCGGACTTCAGATGGTCACAATATATGGCAATTATTACTATATTATGAATGCCATAAGTGGCATTTTGACTATTATAATGACCTCAATTGGTGCTGGCATAGGAAATAGTATTGCTACGGAATCCGTGGAGAAAAACTATAAGGATTACATGAAATTCATCTTTATGTATTCCTGGATTTCCGGATGGTGTACTGTCTGTCTCTTTTGCTTGTATCAGCCCTTTATGATTATATGGATGGGAAATGACTTGCTGTTTCCCATGATCGATGTGATACTAATTTGCTTATATTTTTATTCGCTAACTATGGGAGATGTTAGAAGTCAATATTCAGCCGCTACGGGGTTGTTTTGGGAAAATAGAGTATATGTACTTGTAGAAGCAGCTACTAATATAGTATTGAATTATTTCCTTGGAAAGGCATGGGGCGTTCATGGAATTATCCTGGCAACATGGATATCAATATTTTTCATAAATTTTGGATGGGGATCTCTTATAATTTTTAGACATTACTTTAAAGATTTTAAGGCGAGAAACTACTACTTAGCACAATTGTTCTATATGTTGATGGCGGCTGTTGTTACTGCGCTCACTTATTATATATGCAATTTGATTACCCTTAATCCATTGATGACATTAATATTAAGATTTTGTGTATGCATGATAGTTCCGAATACTTTGTTCTTTCTTGTATACAGAAAGAAACCTGTATACAAGGATAGTCTTGTATTTGTTAAAAGACATTTCTTAAAACGAAATGTATGATTGTTTTCGGAGGGAATATAAATGATTTCAATTGTTCTACCTGTTTATAATGGTGAGAAATATTTAAAATACTCGATTGAGAGCATTCTTAATCAAACATATAAGGATATTGAACTGATAATAGTAAATGACTGTTCAACGGATAACACTTCGCATATCATTGACGAATATCGTAAAAAAGATTCAAGGATAACAATTGTAAATAACACAACAAATCAAAAATTGCCCAAGTCATTAAACATTGGGTTTTCTCATTGTAAAGGCGAGTACTATACATGGACATCAGATGACAACATTATGTTACCAAGTGCAATGGAGAAATTGCTTTACGATATACAGAAGAAGGGGGCAGACCTTGCATTTTCCAGATGTGAGACAATAAATTCAGATGGTAAGATTATTGGAAGAACAGAACTATATAACGATTTGAACGAATTATATTGCAATAATATTGTTCTGGCGTCTTTTTTATATAAAAAAGAAGTGCATGATGAATTGAACGGCTATGACGTAAATAAGTTTCTGGTTGAAGATTATGATTTTTGGCTTCGTGCATATAGAAAATTCAAATTCTATTTTGAACCAGAAATACTGTATCAGATTAGATTCCATAGTCAGAATCTGGGCGTTACAAGATTGGAACAGGTCAAATTGTGTAAAATTGAATTATTGAAAGAGAATCTTTCATATATCAATGATGAACGAATAATAGACTCAATTTACCGTGAAATATCGAATTGTTATTTCCAAGCATCAAATTCATATTATGGTAAAATTTTGAATAAAAAGGATAGAAACAGTATAACAAAAGAACGTGGAAAAGATTTTATTAAGAAGATTCTTGGAAGATAGTGATTACATAGAATTTGACTGTAGCATTGATATTCTCTGGACAAGTGGAAGTCATTTGAAATTGATATGTCATTCAGTTCCGAGAAAAGAAGGCGGAAAATAAGGAATAGGATAAGTCGATGAAAAAAGTAATGTTAGTCTTTGGCACAAGACCCGAAGCAATAAAAATGTGCCCACTGGTAAATGAACTGATGAAGAGACCAAGCATCAAAACCTTAGTATGTGTAACAGCGCAACACCGGCAGATGCTGGATCAGGTTCTCGAGACTTTTGGAGTTGTACCCGACTATGATCTGAACATCATGAAGGATAGGCAGAGTCTCTTTGATATTACCACAAACGTATTGAACGGGATTAAAGAGGTGTTAGAGAAGGAGAAGCCTGATGTGGTTCTCGTCCACGGAGATACGTCAACCACATTTGTAACAGCACTTGCTTGCTTCTACCTACAGATTCCTGTCGGTCATGTCGAAGCAGGTCTCAGGACTTATAACATCTACTCTCCTTATCCTGAGGAATTTAACCGTGAAGGTGTGTCAATCATTTCCCAGTTTAACTTCGCGCCGACACCTCTAAGCCGTGACAATCTTCTAAGAGAAGGCCGGAAACCTGAGAGAATTTTCGTCACCGGTAACACAGTAATTGATGCCATGCAGCATACAGTGAAAGAAGATTACACACATCCGGAACTTGATTGGGTAGGGGACGATAAGCTTATATTTATTACTGCCCACCGACGCGAGAATTTAGGCGAGCCCATGCATCATATGTTCCGTGCTATACGTCGCGTCTTGGATGAACATCCTGACTGCAAGGCGGTTTATCCGATTCACATGAATCCTGTAGTTAGAGAAGCGGCGGAAGCTGAGCTTGGTGATTGCAAGCAGATCCACATTATTGAGCCCATTGAAGTTTTCGATTGCCATAACTTTGAAGCGCGGAGTTATCTGTGCCTGACCGACTCTGGCGGAATCCAGGAGGAGTGTCCAAGTTATGGGGTGCCGGTGTTGGTGATGAGAGATACGACGGAGCGTCCCGAAGGTGTTGATGCGGGAACGCTGAAGCTTGTCGGAACGAATGAAGAAATGATTTATAGCACTTTCAAGATGCTGCTGGAAAACAAAGAAGAGTACGAGAAGATGAGTCATGCCTGCAATCCATATGGCGATGGTAAGGCTTGTAAGAGGATTGCAGATGTGTTGGAGGGGAAGGAATACGAGCCGTGGTTGCCCAAATAAGATGTGACTCTCCAATATGACGATAGCAAAAACCAATCCAACATCAAAAAACACAAAGTTTCATTCCGAACAGCAGCAATATTTCTGACAGACCCAAATCCCGATGTGGAATATGATAAAGGGCAAAGTAACGAAGAAACGAGGTACCGAGGCATATTCCACTGGAATGATCACTATCTGTTCATCGTATACACAATGCGTGAAGACGTGATCAGGCTCATATCGGTTCGACCAGCAACGAAAGGCGAGATCAGGCATTATTTCGAGAGGTGAAAGTGATCTTTCAAAACAGGATTTCCGATAGCTGATAATTGAAAATGCCTTACAGGCGTTTTTGATAACATAAAACCTCCTCTCTCGAAATGAGCGTAAAAGAGAGGTCGTTAGCGCCAGGCCCCGCTGTAATATCCTTTATTTCCAGTCTTTGAGAACATAAGCTGTGGAGAAAAGCTTGAAGAATTAAGCTTATAATAAAAGTTGACTGGTGATAAGGATTTGCGAGGTGACGAGGATTGGCAGTTGTCGAAAGACTCGGCGGATGCTGCCACGGCGACCATCTTTTCTTCGCACTCTTCTTGACCACTACTGTGGACGATTGTGAAGAAGAATGATGGCGGTGCGTCGTTAGAGAGAAAGCAAAAAGCGGAATCAAAACCGTAACAGAGGTTCTCTTGACACTTTGAATCTGCACACTCACTTCTGATATTATATTCAGCCACGAATTCAATTGCCAAAGGGACACACCAGTGTATGCAATTATATCCGGCAAATGAAATCGTTAGCGAGTATAAGAAGTGCCAGTGGAGCAAAAGTCAAATTTTGAAATCAAGGAGAACAAATACAATGCGTGTAGTTATTCAAGAGAATTACGATAAGATGTGCAAGTGGGCGGCGGACTATATTGCCGCGAAGATTAAGAATCACAAGGAAGACAGACCGTTCGTCCTCGGCCTTCCTACCGGCAGTTCCCCGATTGGTGTGTATAAGGAACTGGCACGTCAGAATCAGGCGGGTGAGCTTTCTTTCGCCAACGTTGTGACTTTCAACATGGATGAATACCTCGGTTTGCCGCATGAGCACGACCAGAGTTACTGGTATTTCATGCATGACAACTTCTTCGATCACCTGGTCGACATGAAGCCTGAGAACATCAACATCCTGAATGGAATGACGGATTCTGAACTTCCAGAATAATTAACCCTCAATACGAAAAAGTTTTAGTCAAAAGCCCAAAACCATAGGAAATAAGCCGGTTTTCGGGCTTTTTTGCTTGACCTTCTACAGTAAATATGGGATAATAGTTAAGGGATAATTAACCCTCAAAGGAGGGCACGTATGTACCTTAACATGACCATAGAAACACCAAAGGAAGCTGGAAAATTAACCGTCAAGAAAATAAAGGGAACTCCCTATGTTTACTATGAAATCGGGCGTACTTATGATGCAAAAAAGAAGTACAATTCTCCGAAAAGAGTCTGCATAGGGAAGGAATGCTCTGAAAATCCGGGAAAGATGATACCGAATACAAGTTTCCTTCGCTATTTTCCAGAGTCGATTCAACTTGAAGATGAAGAAGGACCTGAACGGAGCAGCTGTCTACATGTAGGTGCCTACTTAGTGATAAGAAAAGTGATCAGTGACTATTTTCTGGATCGTATGCTTGCTCCGATTATCGGAAAAGATGCAGGGTTATTTATGGACCTTGCTGTGTACTCTATCATGACTGAAGGCAATGCCGCACAGTACTATCCGGCGTATGCTTATAATCATCCACTCATGACTGAAGATATGAGAATCTACAGCGATTCTAAGATTTCCGCTTTTCTGGATGAGGACATGGACAGCAGGAGAATCGCTTTCCTCAATGAGTGGAACAGGAAACGAGACCATAGAGAAAAGATCTATATCTCCTATGATTCTACCAACAAGATCTGTCAGGCAGGGGACATTGATCTAGCAGAGCCCGGACATTCAAAAGAAGGTTCTGACAAGCCGATTTTTAATTATTCCATAGCATTCGACAGGGATAATAAGGAGCCGCTTTTTTACGAAGCCTATCCCGGGAGCATCGTGGATATTTCTCAGCTTCAATGCATGCTTGAGAAAGTGGAGGGCTACGGCTATAAGCACATAGGCTTTATCCTTGACCGTGGGTACTTCAGTAAAGCGAATATCCACTACATGGACAGCAAGGGCTATGAATTTATCATCATGGTCAAAGGGATGAAGAAGCTTGTCCGTGAACTCATTATGGAAGTTCATGGTACATTTGAACAGAGCCGTTCGTCAGGCATCCGTGCTTTTAGGGTCAATGGAATAACGGTAAAGCATCAGTTGTATCCTTCTGATGAACGTGAACGGTATTTCCATATCTTCTATGATGAGAAAAAACACGCCGCGGAGCGGTCCAAACTGGAACAGGACATTGATCTGATGACCAAACAGCTGAAGGCCTGGCAAGGCCTGCAGGTACGCCCGACGGGAAAGTTTGCAAAATACTTTGACCTGATCTACTTTCATGAAGGCAAAGACGATGAAGTCTTCAACTGTGCCCGGGAGCGAACGGACGTTGTGGATCAGAAGATAAAACTATGCGGTTATTTTGTAATCATTACATCTGAAAAGATGAGTGCGGAAGAAGCGCTTACCCTGTATAAGAGCAGAGACAGCTCGGAGAAACTCTTCCGAGGGGATAAATCTTATCTGGGAGACAAAGCAGAAAAAGTATACGGAAGCGAGTCTCTTGACAGCAAGATCTTCATAGAATTTGTTGCATTAATTATCAGAAACAAGCTGTATACCTGTCTGAAAGAAGAAATGCTGCGCAATGAGAGAAAACTGAATTTTATGACAGTGCCGGCGGCTCTCAGAGAACTGGACAAGATAGAGATGATCAAGGGGTTGGATAATGAATACCGGCCGGATCATGCAGTTACTGCGACGCAAAAAGCGATTCTATCTGCATTTGGTATGACGGCAAATGATATCAAGCTGAAATCAAAGGAACTCAGTGCTGAGCTTGCCAGGATCGAACAGGAAGCGGCAGAGAAGAAAGCAAAAACATCAGTAGTGTCTGAATAAAAAAGGAAGGGAGCATTCAATGGCACGAGGAAAAAAACTGACATTGGACGAGAAAATAGAGAAGGCACAGGCAGTTGTATTTCAGACAAAGGACAGGTATGATGCTGCTGTTGAAGAACTTAACCAGCTTCTTAAAAAGCGGAAGGAATTGCAGCAAAAGGAACTGCTTCAGGCGATTGAAGCAAGTCCAAGGTCTTATGAAGAAATAATAAAATTCCTCTCCGAAACGGAAGATTCCGAAGAGGAATAACAGCGATTTTAAGTTTGAGGGTTAAAAAGTACAGGAAGTTAACAAGGAGCGAGATCGCGTTTTTCGCAGCTGCGACCATCCCAGGATGCGACAGGATAACCACAAGGAACTGGTCATTCCTGGGGAGGGATATTCAGTCCTCGGAGCTGGAGTAGTGTCTGTTTTGTGCAGTCTGTGCAGTCTTCTTCTGGTTACTGTTATATATATCTTTCTTCAATAAAACTAGATAAAAATATATATAGAGTAACCGGAAATAGACTGCACAGACTGCACAGAAGTGTGTTTATCTCACTCTCCCACGCATTGTAAAAAACGTCGGATATCTTGAAAAATCTATCTTCCCATGTTATCTTATATGCACCGGTTGCAAGCGCACCTGTGCGGAACAACGAATCTGTGCGGAACAGAGCATCCGCATCTGTGCTGAACATATAAGCACAGCAGTGTGTTCAACACAGTTGTCGCGGTGGTGTGCGCCGGAAATACAAAACCGGGCGCGTGAAGCGCGGACGCCCGATCATAAAGGAGTGTTTTTTCATGCCGCGTCCGAAGGGAAGCAAGAATAAGAAAGCGACAGCGCCCGCCATCGTCACTTCATCCGTTGAGGAAATCGAGCAGAAAATGGCCGCTGTAGAGGCAGAGATCACATCTTTATCAGAACAACTAAAGAACCGCAAGGACGAGCTGAAAGCTCTGGCGAAGGAGAAGGAAGCTGCGATTGCTGCAGCGGCAGCTAAGAAGGCCGAGGAGGATAAGCAAGCCATCCTGGACGCGGTTGAGAAGAGCGGTAAGAGCATAGAAGAGATACTGGTACTATTGAAATGATAAACAGAGGGAGGAGCCGGTCTGACTTCTCCCTTGTGTTTTACTGCGCCGTGTCTAATAGTGAATATTTCGTTAGACAGATTGACTCTCAACCGGAGAGTCGCTATACTTTAACCATGACATGTCTAACCGTGATTTTGAGCGAGGTGAGGAGGATACGCTATGTCGATAAGTGAAAAGGACTGGAAGTTCATGGAAGAGGTCGCTTCCTACTTCCGATCCACAAAAGATAAAGACAACCCGGAAGGGTCGATCAGGGACACGGCGATCCACTTTGATCTCAGCCGAAACAAGGTCAGGAAGATCCTGATTACCACAGGGGATATAAAGAACGAGCTGACTGAGGAAGCCGAAAAAATGCGACGGGAAGGGATGAGTGTGGAGGCGATTGCCGAACGCCTCGGTGTGTCCACGGCGACGGTATCCATCTATCTCCCCTATATGGATACGATTAAAGATGCTCTTGAGCCAACGCCTCATGCGCAGGCGGTGAGGGACTATAGGGCTTACCAGCAGATGCGGGCAAAGAACCAAGTGCAAAAAAAGAACATGGAAGGAGATACAGGAATGGCCGATACGAGCTGGAAGGATGAATGGATTAAGGAGAAGAAGCTCTCCTATACTGTGACGGATACGCGCCCGGAACGCACTACCTGGGATGACGCGGATGAGCTACGGGATATGATTGGTGATCCCGAAGTGCTGAGACTATTCGGTGAGGCACAGAGGGTGATGACGCAGCAGACAGCTGACGATGAATCTGAACTTGCGGCCTTGAGGGGGAAATCGGAGCTGACAGAAGAGGAGAGAACCCGGCTTACTGCTCTTGAAAGGGAGTATGGCTTATTCCCTGGATCGCTTGGACATAGAAGGGCGAAGGAATTAGAAGCTGTGTCCGGAGAGCGGATTCCTTTTGAGCCAAGAGAAGTGCTTCACCTACATCTGGAACTGACTGACTGGCTGAGCGATGAGAAAAAGGATGTGCTGAGAACACATGGCGGAGTGAAGTATGGGGATAACATATCCCGTGATGTTGTGGTCCCTGCCGATATTCCTCTTTATGCTGTCCACTATCTGATACAGCGGCTTTTCGGTTGGCAGAACAGTCATCTGCATAAATTCGAGTTGCCGGAAGAAAAACTGAAAATGATTACGGACAACCGCGTTGGGATGTGGGCACAGTATGTCGGTATTATTTTCCGCTCACCATATATGAGTGAGGAGGACGAGTTCTGGGCGGATGATTACGAAAGCGGCAGCTTTAAGAACTGGCTGACAAGGAAGTACACCGGGCCCTATCTCTCACAGTGCCACGGCGAGGGATATGTTTCCTGCATTCACGATATGCAGGCTATGTTCAAGGATGTGCTTCAGAAGCGTCTGTATTATATCCTCTATGTAAAATATAGTGAAGAAGATGTGCGGATTGTGAGCATGACGCCTGTTTATGATGCGGACGGAAAAATGAACCCTGAGCCGACCGCAGAATGGCTTCCGCATGGCGAAAAATGGGTAGAGACTGTTGAGTTTGGAGATGCTCCGGTAATGGGTCTGAAAGGATCGCATGAGCGCGGCTGCTTTGACCTGATAGAACGGCTTCCTGTGAATTGTATACTGACCAGCGATCCGGAAGAAATAACGGGAGAAAACATGCTGGACAGGATTGGGGGTTATATTCAGAGAGTGATCGATGCAAAGGTTGATTCTCCGAATGTCCAGGTTTATCCGGAGGCGTTCACAGATAGGCTTTACTATCACTACGATTTTGGGGATAGCTGGGTGGTTAAGATCACTGTGTCGGATGATTGCGAGGATTTGGTAGCGCAGGGCAGGATCACCCAGGAGCAGTTGGATAAGGCAAACATCAAATGCCGGGAGCTGTACAGGCCTGTGACGCTTGCGGTTGACGGGGAAATGGTCATGGACGATGTCGGCGGCGTTACCGGGTTTGTGGATTTCCTTCGGACAATCAATCCTGATTTGACCGGGATGAGCGCCGCAGAGAAGGAAATGGCGAAAGCAGAGAAGAAAGAAACTCTGGAATGGGCTAAGAACGTCCAGAGCTGGAAGAAGCTGAATCCAATGATTTGATGAGATGGGGAGCAGGGCGACTTGCTCCTCATTATTTCCTTTTCTCTATGACTGTCTTTGACCTATACACGGCATTCGTCTGCGGCATTCATTTGCGGCGCTCGATCCACAGGATCAGCACAACGTTAACCACAACGGCTCCGGCCAGCCAATAGAAACCGCCCAGCTCGAACATAAACCAGAGCGGGAAACCAGCATAATTGCACCACCAGACTACCTTGGCGACCAGGCCGTCCACAGTTACGGGGTACTGATCGTCAGCTTGATTGTTATCGCCCTTCGTGTGTATACCATCCGCCTCGATGCTCACAATCCGATGGGTGATGGTGTTATCCAGGTATTTCGCTGTTGCCTCTGCCGTTCCGTTGGTTGATGCGACGAGAAGTCGCCTCTTGAAAACGATGATGTCGCCGACTTCAAGTTTCTCATAAGGAGAGCTGCGAGAGATTATCAGCGCACCCTCTTTTATTGTCGGCTCCATGGAATCACCGGTGACGTTCCAGCAGACGTGGATGCCGTGGGAGGGTAGGATGGACAGGGAGAGGATGATAACGAAGGAGAAGAAGAGGAGCAGGATTATCAGAACCGCTTCCAGTTTGATCAGTATTCTCTTAGCTCTGCTCATTCCCATAATGAAACCGTCACCTGACGTCGGGATTATATATCAAATGCCTTCCGTCCCATAAGCTCTTCGCGGTACTTATAGGCCGGATCTAATAGGCGCTCAAACCCATCAGCACAGATCAGAAGCTGCCTCGCCAACAGTCGCAATTGCTCTGGCTTCTGAAGAACCATTGCGAATTTTGCCGTACCAAAGTCGATGCCATCGGGCACGCTCCCCGTTAGCTTGTGGAACACGGGGGTTTCCGTGAAGATTATCTTCAGCGTTTCTGTCTCTTCATCATACTCTGCGCAGGAACCAGTAGTGCCGGCGTACTGGATGTATTCCCGGTACTCAGGACTCTGGGGCAACTCGTCATGCCCAAATCCTTTATGAACGATACTCATTGCAACAATCCTCCATTCTCTCCCGGCACCGTGGACAGCAGGGAGGTCCCGTTGAAGTCAAGTCCTGCCTTGTGAGCCTGTTCATGTTGGTGCTCACGGGGAATGATATATTCCTTCCCGTTCCTGATCAGTCTTGCGCCGGTCTGGTGGTAGCTGAAGGCGACACCATTTTCAACACACTGCATGTGCAAATCCAGCACCCAGGCGTAATCACAGGGTCTTGCATCCGGCCCCGACTCCCCGCCGACAGAGACGGACTCGATGACCAGCTGACCTGCGGCTGAGTGTTGGGAAAGCCAGGGGCGGAGGTTGACGCGGGAGAGCATCGGTTCTACCATCACGGCGCGATGTTTGAGCGGGAGAGGGAGATACAGCGGTAACCGCTTGTCTGCCGCCCACTGGTTTTCGCAGGTCACGGCTATGGTCACATGGTTCCATCCATCCTCCCAATCCGGAGGGAGAGAGGCTTCTATCCGCTCGGGCCTCTTCGTTATCATGAAGAATGTGCAGTCCGACCGTTCCCTCATCATGTCCCAGGCTTCTGTCCGCCATTCATCCGCAGCTTCGTGAAAGAAGTCGGAGGAGAAGCAGGTGTAGATGTGGCTGCCTGCCGGAACCTTGTAGAGTCCTTTGTGCTGACCGGCGCGGAGGCGTCTTACGGGCAGGTTGAACACCTGGGTCTTCCTGACAACTGAAGGATCGCGTCCAACGCTCTCATCCCTGCGATACATATAACAGTGCTGACAGCCGTAAGAAACCTTCGTGCAGCCATGCCACAGATTCCAGGTCACGGTTTCAGGAGGACGGGAATCATTGCTCTGACGCGGGAATAGTTCAATCTGATTCATAAGGCGCACCTCGGTGGACTCAGAAAGCCCACTACGATACAGCTATTCCAAGCAGCGATTGTTTCAGATATCCTCTGCGGAGGAACCGGCTATCACAAATCTGGATACTCCGGTTCCAGATCTGCGAAAGCAAGATCTATTGATGCTTTCAACATCCTCTGCTCCTCCAGGCTCGTTAGCGGCTGACGTCTACTGATTGTCGCAAACATGCCATCGTCAAAGGTCTTCGGTAGGTTGAGGACTTGTTCGTGATCCAGTTTCAAAATGTCAGCGAGTAAAAGGACTGTGCTCTGGTCAACAAGATCGTTTGGAAAAACAGTATCAGTTTCAGTTCTCTGGATTGTATCAAATGGCAACCCAGACAGTTCCGACAGCTTCTCCTGGGATAATCCTCGGGCACGACGAGCATAGGCAATCAGTGCGCCGAGGCGTGAGATGTTCTTCACTGTACTATGCCGCCCGCCGGAGCATCCATATAAAGAACGCCCAGACGGTTGGCTTTGCCGGGAACGTGCGTCGAACGGTCGCTGCGTACTTCATTTCCTCTGTACTGGTCAAGATTTTTGGTAACACTTTGGTCCGAAAATAACTACTTTGATCTTGCCTCCATAGGAGTCAAATATCCATTAGCTGAATGTGGTCTTACATAGTTGTACCAATTCATATATCTTCTTGTCATTTCATCAAGCATTTCAACACTTTCAAAAGTGTATCTGTAATAAAAACAATTCTTAAATGTATTATAAAATCTTTCCATAGGCGCATTATCATAAGGATAACCAGCTTTACTCATACTTTGAGTAACACCATTATCCTTACAGAAAGCAACAAACTCCCAGGAAGTATATTGAACTCCCTGATCTGAATTATCCTGAATTCGGCATAGTCGCTGTGGATTAGGGTTTCGTCATCCAGAGTGGCTCCGTGGCTCTCGATTAGGATGTTTATGGTCTCCAATACAAAGTCGAGTTCTAATGATTCGCTAAGCACGTAAGCGAGGATTTGCATAGTGTAGGCATCCTTGATTACTGAAAGATAGAAGAACACACCGCAGCAAGGGATGTAAGTGATATCTGTTAGTAGTACCTTGCGAGGACCATGTTCCTTAAACTCCCTTTGGAGGAGGTTATCAGCCACAGCATCTGTTTTAAGAGCCTTAGCCATACGACGGTAAGGGTTTGCTTTACGGATGGGGCATTTAAGCCCGTATTTGTGCATTAGTCGCTGGATCTTCTTGAGGTTCATAAGAACCGGTGGATCCATATGAAGAAGTCGCATATGAATGCTTCTGATGCCTTTATCGTATCCTCTGAACTGATAGGCTTGAAGGATAAGTTCAAAATCGGCTCTGTCCGCAGCTTCCTTCTCGGCACGTTTGTCAGCAGAAGCAACCCAATTGTAGTAGCCGGAGCGGGAAACGCCTGCGATGGCACAGAGTTCCTTGATATTTTGGAGATTGCCCTCCATGGATATGATTTCATGGATGACCTCGTATTTAGCACTTGGTTTATCCATAATTAATCCCTCGGCTTTTTGTCGTTGCCCAGCTCGGTAATTTTTTTTAGAAAATCAACCTGTTGGCGAAGATAAACGAGCTCACGCTGCATAGCAGAAATGGAAAGCTGTGAAGGCATGGTGTTGTAGTCTGTGTTCTCGGGTGCTTTTGCTTTAGCATTGGAGTAGTCCTCTGTAAGAGGTCTGCCGGATTCTACCAGTTCTCGGAGCCTTCTGGCGAAGCCGTAGATACGGGTGCGACCAAGAATTTCCGTGTCGTATCCACAAGATTCGAATATTTCGATACTGGTATCGCCCTGCTCATAGCGTGACAGGAAAATGTTTTTAAATTCCAGAGTAAAGATGATCTGGCGGGCGTTTACTTTTGCAGTAAACTGATTGGCAGTCAAAGTCTCAATCTGTTCTGGAGTGAAGATAGATTTTTTGTGATTTTTAAGCATTAGTATGAACCTCCATGTAGTGTTATTATACTGCATTCAGACACGAGATGAAAACAGCGTGTCCAGAAAGCGGGGTTTTAATAAAAAACCGGTGTCCACTTTCCGGGGATGTCACCTGATAAGCAATAAATGGTGGTGTCCGAAAAGTGAGATTTTTGAAAGGATATGTGTCCATTTTTATGGGTACATTTTAAGGATGGCTTGACTTCAATGCAAGATAACAGGGACAATCTGTCAGAGCAGAGCAGAGCAGAGCAGAGCAGAGCAGAGCAGAGCAGAGCAGAGCAGAG
>CAMUXE010000009.1 GCA_947164605.1 uncultured Lachnospiraceae bacterium
TGAGTATATCCTCTGTGAAGAAGCGCTCAATGGTTGATGAATAGATAACCTTAAAGAAATCTGCGAATGTCGCTAAAGGCAGAGAGTCTACTCATTCTGCCTTTAGGTTCGAATTTTTCAAGGGCTTAAAAATCACAGGAAAACTCTATGCGATGCTTCTGGGACTTGCTTGTCTTGATGGCCTTTTAGCGCTAGTTGTCTTTATGATAGCAAAACACCGGTAGTAAGAGGTGGTGCGACTGGTAGTGGGGCATATAATTGTGGAATAAAATCATCATATCAAGCACCTAAAATAACAATTAATACTAGAGGAGAACTAACTAATGGCAAATTGATTTAATCACACTACATGAGAATATTCTGGAAATTTCATGGAATGCTTCACCGTATGCTGTAAATGTAAAAAAAATGTCATTGAATGATTTATATTTTGCCACTGTTTGAAAGCATTATTTGTTAAAATCTTCTTTTGATTCGTTCATAAACTACTGATTGCGCATATTCAAGTAAATAGACAAAGTTTTTAAATGAAGATTTATCTCGTACATTAAATGATCCGGTAGAAAATTTTAAAAATGAGCTGATAGGTGCAGGAATAACTGTAGGAATAACTGTAGTCGGTCACTACGGTGGAGAAGCATTTGACGGAATAGCGTCAAGTGTATTAAAGAGAATTAAGAATGCCTGCATGTCTTCATCAGTAAGGACGGCATGTCAGGTCGGTATTGAAGAGTCAACAGACATCATAAATGCCCAGATGCAAAAGCTGGCACCCAAAATATATTCTGATATTAAAAAGTTAATTATTAAAGCATGACTAATTGCGTATCCACAAATATCTTGCCAAAATTATTTCAGTATGCTATCATATCTGTCATAAATGGCTAAATTTAAAAGGCGAAGAAGGAGACTTCGTGTCATGGAACCCTGAAAGAGAGTTGTGTCACCGGCTGAAAGCACATAGGGGAATTGATATTGGGGAACACTCTGGAGCTGAAATGCTGAAAGAAGAGTAAGCATTTACGTCTCACGCGTTAAGTGATAATGAGTTGCAATAAGTTTTAAAGACTAGTTGCTAAAGCGGGTGGTACCGCGGATTAAGTTATTAATTCGCCCCGGGATGATTATATGTCGTCCCGGGGTTTTTATATTTCCGGGATTGAAGGAACCAGGCCTTGAGCCGATTTGAGCTGTTTAGAAAGGAGCAAATATGCAGAAACAGTACAGAGATGTGACACTCGACCAGTTGAGTGAGTCAGACATCGGAAAGAATCTTAGAGTTTGTGGTTGGGTTGAGAATATCCGTGACCACGGTGGAGTATCATTTATCGATTTAAGAGATATGTATGGTGTTCTTCAGGTAGTTTTAAGAGATGCTTCACTTATGGAAGGCATCAAGAAGGAAGAGTGTATCAGCATCGAAGGTCTCATGGAGAAGAGAGATGAGGAGACATACAATCCTAAGATTAAGTCTGGAACTATCGAACTTGAGGCTCACAGCATTGACATGCTTGGTAAGGTTTACCAGACACTTCCATTTGAGATTATGACATCAAAGGAAGTTAGAGAAGATGTTAGATTAAAGTATAGATACCTTGACCTTAGAAATCAGAAGGTTAAGGACAATATTGTATTTAGATCAAAGGTTATCTCTTTCTTGAGACAGAAGATGTGCGATATGGGCTTCCTTGAGATTCAGACACCAATTCTTTGTGCTTCTTCACCAGAGGGTGCTAGAGACTATATCGTTCCATCAAGAAAGTATAAGGGTAAGTTCTATGCCCTTCCACAGGCACCACAGCAGTACAAGCAGCTTCTTATGGTCTCTGGATTTGACAAGTACTTCCAGATTGCTCCATGTTTCAGAGATGAGGATGCAAGAGCAGACAGATCTCCAGGTGAGTTCTATCAGCTTGACTTCGAGATGAGCTTTGCTACACAGGAAGATGTGTTCAGAATCGGTGAGGAAGTTCTCACAGAGACATTCAAGAAGTTTGCACCTGAAGGTTTTGAGGTTACTCAGGCTCCATACCCAATCATCAGCTATAAGCAGGCTATGCTTGAGTTTGGCTCAGATAAGCCAGATCTCAGAAACCCACTTAGAATTATTGATCTCTCAGAATTCTTTAATAAGTGTACATTTAAGCCATTCCAGAACAAGACAGTTAGAGCTATCAATGTTCATGCTAAGCTTTCAAAGGGTCAGCATGAGAAGTTATTGAAGTTTGCTACAAGCATTGGCATGGGAGGACTTGGTTATCTTGAGGTTCTTGAGGATCTTTCATACAAGGGACCTATCGACAAGTTCATTCCTGATGAGCTTAAGAGCGAAATTAAGGACCTTGCAGGACTTGAGGCAGGAGATACAATCTTCTTTATCGCTGATTCAGAGGAAAAGGCTGCTATCTACGCAGGCCAGCTTCGTAATGAGCTCGGTGCAAGACTTGACTTAATCGAGAAGAATGCTTATAGATTCTGCTATGTTAATGATTTTCCAATGTTTGAGAAGGACCCAGAGACAAAGAAGATTGGATTTACACATAACCCATTCTCTATGCCACAGGGCGGTTTAGAGGCTCTTACAACAAAGAATCCTCTTGACATCTTGGCTTACCAGTACGATATCGTATGTAATGGTATCGAGCTTAGCTCAGGTGCTGTTCGTAACCATGATCTTGATATTATGGTTAAAGCATTTGAAATTGCTGGTTACGATGAGGAAGTTCTCAAGGAGAAGTTCGGAGCACTCTACAATGCATTCCAGTTTGGAGCACCACCACACGCTGGTATGGCTCCTGGCGTAGATCGTATGATTATGCTTCTCAGAAATGAAGAGAACATTCGTGAAGTTATTGCCTTCCCTATGAGTGGAACTGCACAGGATCTTATGTGTGGAGCTCCAAATGAGGTTACAGAGCAGCAGCTTCGTGAAGTACATATTAAGGTTAGAGCTTAATTAGGAGGTCCCTATGGCAAATGTTATAGATGACGAGACAATTGATTATGTTGGAATACTTGCTGAACTTGAACTCTCTGATGAGGAAAAAGAGCAGGCTAAGGGCGACATGTCAAGAATGTTAGATTACATAGATAAGCTTAATGAGCTTGATACTACTGGTATTGAGCCTATGTCACACGCTTTTGCAGTTAGCAATGTAATGAGAGAGGATCTTGTAACTAACGGTGATGGAAGTGAGGCAACTCTTGCTAACGCACCAGAAAAGACAGACGATACATTCATTGTGCCAAAGACAACTATTTCTTAAAAGTAAAGCTGCCAATTCTTGGCGTCTTGTTTATGGTAAGAATTGGCGGTCTATGTGTTTTGAGATAAAGTCCAAAAAGCGGAAAGGATATACATATGGGTATTTTAGACCTGACAGCAGTTCAGCTTGGCAAAGCTATCAAGGAAAAAAAGTACACAGCTCTTGAGGCTATGGAAGCAGTACTTGAACAGATTGATAAGACTGAAGAAGATTTAAACTGCTATGTAACAATAGATAAAGAGGCGGCACTTGAGGCTGCTAAAAAAGCACAGGAGAAGATTGATGCAGGCGAGCTCACAGGCCCTTTGGCTGGAGTGCCAGTAGCAATCAAGGACAATATGTGCACAAAGGGCATGAAGACAACATGCTCATCAAAAATTCTTGGAAATTTCATTCCTCAGTTTTCTAGTGAAGCTGTAATAAAGCTTGAAGAGGCTGGAGCTGTAATTATCGGTAAAACAAACATGGATGAATTTGCCATGGGTTCTACAACAGAGACATCAGCATTTGGAGCTACAAAGAATCCAAGGAATCCAGAATATGTTCCAGGTGGTTCATCAGGTGGTTCTGCTGCTGCAGTAGCTGCTGATGAGTGCTTCTTCGCACTTGGATCAGATACAGGTGGATCTATCAGACAGCCTGCATCTTACTGTGGCGTAGTTGGTATGAAGCCTACATATGGCACTGTTTCTAGATATGGCCTTATTGCTTACGGCTCATCACTCGATCAGATTGGACCTCTTGCAAAGGACGTAACAGATTGTGCTACAGTTCTTGAAGTGATTGCATCACATGACTGCAAGGATTCAACATCAGTGAAGAGAGAGGACACAGACTTTACATCAGCGCTAGTTAAAGATGTTGCTGGTATGAAGGTGGGTATTCCTAGAGATTACTTTACAGATGGCCTTGACACAGAGGTTAAGCAGGCAATTCTTGACGCAGCTAAAAAGCTTGAGGAAGCTGGAGCAATCGTTGAGGAGTTTGATTTAAGCCTTGTTGACTATGCTATTCCTACTTACTATACAATTGCGGCAGCTGAGGCTAGCTCAAATCTTGAGAGATTTGATGGTGTTAAGTATGGTTACAGAGCAAAAGAATATGATGGACTTCATAATATGTATAAGAAGAGCCGTTCAGAAGGCTTTGGACCTGAAGTAAAGAGAAGAATTATGCTTGGATCCTTTGTACTTAGTTCAGGATACTATGATGCATACTACTTAAAGGCTCTTAAAGTAAAGGCTATGATTAAGAAAGCATTTGACGAAGCTTTTTCGAAGTATGATCTTATTTTGGGACCAGTTGCTCCAACAACAGCTCCTAAGCTTGATTCTTCACTCTCTGATCCTATAAAGATGTACCTTTCTGATATTTATACAATCAGCGTAAACCTTGCGGGACTTCCAGGTATCAGCCTTCCATGTGCTAAGGCTAGCAATGGCTTGCCTATCGGTGTTCAGATGATTGGAAATGTCTTTGAGGAGAAGAAGTTGATCCGTGCAGCTTATACTCTTGAGCAGATTCTTGGAGACCTTGAATTGGGAGGTGTTAGAGCATGAGTAAGAATTATGAGACAGTCATAGGTCTTGAAGTTCACGTAGAGCTTGCAACTAAGACTAAGATTTTCTGTGGATGTACTACTGCATTTGGTGGTGCTCCTAATACACATACATGTCCAGTTTGTACTGGTATGCCAGGCTCACTTCCTGTTCTTAACAAGAAGGTTGTTGAGTATGCAGCAGCTGTAGGTCTTGCTACTAATTGTAAAATTACACAGAAGTGTAAGTTTGATAGAAAGAACTATTTCTATCCTGATAACCCACAGAACTATCAGATTTCACAGCTATACCTTCCTATCTGCCGTGATGGTCACGTTGATATCACACTCGCTGATGGAAGCACAAAGCAGGTTAGAATCCATGAGATTCATATGGAGGAGGATGCTGGTAAGCTTGTACATGATGAGTACGATGATGTCAGCTATGTAGATTACAACCGTTCAGGTGTACCTCTTATTGAGATTGTTTCAGAGCCTGATATGAGAAGTGCTGAGGAAGTAATAGCTTATCTTGAGAAGTTAAGACAGACAATACAGTATCTTGGAGCTTCTGATTGTAAGCTTCAGGAGGGTTCTATGAGAGCCGATGTAAACCTTTCAATTAGAGAGGTTGGGGCTAGTGAGTTTGGTACTAGAACTGAGATGAAGAATCTTAACTCATTTACTGCTATTACTCATGCAATCGAGGGTGAGACTGAGAGACAGATTGATCTCTTAGAAGCAGGAAAGGAAGTTGAGCAGCAGACTAGAAGATGGGACGACAACAATGGCGAGTCATATCCTATGAGATCTAAGGAAGATGCCCATGATTACAGATACTTCCCAGATCCAGATCTTGTTCCTTTAAATATCTCTGATGAGTGGCTTGATGAAATCAGAAGCAATCAGCCAGAATTCAAAGAAGAGAAGGCTATTAGATACAGGGAAGAGTTTGGTATTCCTGATTATGATATAGGTCTTATCACAGACTCTAAGAAGCTTGCAGATATCTTTGAGGAGGCTACTGCTGAGTGTGGAGAGCCTAAGAAGGTTTCTAACTGGATACTTGGTGAGACTATGAGAATTCTCAAGGAGAAGAGTCTTGATCCTGAGGATATTACATTTAGTCCAGCTAACTTGGCTAAGCTTATCAAACTTGTAGATGGAGGCACAATTAATGGCTCTGTCGCTAAGGAAGTTTTTGCCAATATATTTGACGAGGATGTGGACCCTGAGGCTTATGTTGAGGAACATGGCTTGAAGCAGGTCAATGATGAGGGCGCTCTCAAGGCTTGCGTTGAGAAGGTTATTGCTGATAACCCACAGTCAGTATTAGATTACAAGGGCGGTAAGGTTCAGGCTATAGGCTATCTTGTAGGTCAGACTATGAAGGCTATGAAGGGCAAGGCTAATCCGGGTATGGTTAACCAGCTCTTAAAGGAAATGCTTGATAAGTAATAAAGGAAATGCTTGATAAGTAATATTAAGAAAGCTTTCCCTAAATAAGTTGAAAAATGGCTGTGAAGAGAAATCTTCACAGCCTTATTTATTAGTGTTTGGTTAATTAGAAAAATAAAATAAGCAAAGATGGCAATTTAAATGCTTTCGTGCTGCTTTTCATACTCATCGAAAATGTAGTCAAAGATGTGAGGCATGCCGACCAATTCGCAACCATAGTTGTAAATGCCCTCATCTTTTGATTTGATACAACGAACGATCTTCGCAACAAAGAAAAGATTACTTGACTCATTCTCACCAAGCTGGAGCGAAGCGTTGAAATAGTAGCCAACAGGGAATATGGCCTTTGATGTAAAGCCAATACCACCCTTGGATACATCTGTTACTGTGATAGGCGAATCGATGTGCTCAACCTTTAAGTTGTCCTGCTTGAAAAGATTGGAGATTGTGAGTTCGAGATGAGCACTCACTCTTTTGTACTTTCTTTTTTCTTCCATTGGAAATCCTCCCTTTAGCCAAACTGAATTTGTATAAAAAACTAATATTAATATACTCTAGATTAGGAATAAGTTCAAGAAAACTATTAAGCATTTACACAAAAAAGTTGTATGTGCTATAATATTAGAACCTTATGCGGTGATTTTTACCGCACTAAATAATAAAATACAGACAAAGGAAAGGAGTCGTTATGAACGACAGATATCAGTCACCTTTAGCAGAGAGATATGCGAGCAAGGAGATGCAGTATATTTTCTCACCTGATAAGAAATTTAAGACATGGAGACAGCTTTGGATTGCTCTTGCAAAGTCAGAGCAGGAACTTGGACTTAACATCACAGATGAGCAGATTGCAGAGCTTGAGGCTCATGCAGATGAGATCAATTACGATGTTGCAAAGGCTAGAGAAAAGGTTGTAAGACATGATGTAATGTCACATGTTTACGCATATGGCCAGCTCTGCCCAAAGGCAAAAGGAATCATCCATCTCGGAGCAACATCTTGCTACGTTGGCGATAATACAGATGTTATCATAATGACAGAGGCTCTTAAGTTAGTAAGAGTTAAACTTATCAATGTTATAGATGAATTAAGTAAGTTTGCTGACAAGTACAAGGCACTTCCTACACTTGCATTTACACATTTCCAGCCAGCTCAGCCTACAACAGTAGGTAAGAGAGCTACTCTCTGGATGAATGAGTTTATGATGGATCTCGATGATATCAACTATATGATCGACAGCATGAAGCTTCTTGGATGTAAGGGTACTACAGGTACTCAGGCTTCATTTCTTGAGCTCTTCAACGGAGATCACGAGAAGTGCAGACAGATCGATAAGAAGATTGCTGAGAAGATGGGATTCAAGGATTGCTACCCAGTTTCTGGACAGACATATTCTAGAAAGCTTGATACTAGAGTACTCAATGTTCTTGCTGGAATCGCAGCTTCTGCTCACAAGTTTACTAACGATATTCGTATGCTTCAGCACATGAAGGAAGTAGAGGAGCCATTTGAGAAGACTCAGATTGGTTCATCTGCTATGGCATATAAGAGAAATCCTATGAGAAGTGAGAGAATTGCCTCACTTGCAGATTTCGTAATCAGCGATGCTTTAAACCCAGCACTCGTGTCATCAACACAGTGGTTTGAGAGAACACTTGATGATTCAGCAAACAAGAGACTTTCAGTTCCAGAAGGCTTCCTCGCTATCGATGGTCTTCTTGACTTATGCCTCAACGTAGTAGACGGTCTTGTTGTATATGATAAGGTTATCACAAAGCACCTTATGGCAGAGCTTCCATTCATGGCTACAGAGAATATCATGATGGATGCTGTAAAGAACGGTGGAGATAGACAGGAGCTTCATGAGAGAATCAGAGAGCTTTCAATGCAGGCTGGTAAGAGAGTTAAAGAGGAAGGTCTTGAGAACAACCTTCTTGAGCTTATCGCCGCTGACCCTATGTTTGGTGTTACTCTTGACGAGCTCAAGGCTAAGCTTGATCCTATGAAGTATGTAGGCCGCAGCAAGGAGCAGGTTGAGGAGTACCTTGAAGAGGTTGTTAAGCCTGTTATCGAGCAGCATAAGGATGAACTTGGCTTAAAGGCTGAAATCAACGTTTAATTAAGGCTTAAAGATGCCTGATTAAGCTGAAATCAAACATTCTATAAATGCTATGATTAAGGCCTGATTTGGGCTAGTTTCGGTCTTGTTTTCATGACGGAAATATTAATTGCTAAGATAGATTGAGAGGGACTTTTTGCTCCCTCTCAATTTTTTTGAAAAAAATTTTAAAAAGTGCTTGACATATGTGGGGCGTAACCCATATAATAGCACTTGTGTTTCGGAACTCGTTTCCGAGAACTGTATGGGATCTTAGCTCAGCTGGGAGAGCATCTGCCTTACAAGCAGAGGGTCACAGGTTCGAGCCCTGTAGGTCCCATATACACCTAATATGGCGAGATAGCTCAGTTGGCTAGAGCATACGGTTCATACCCGTAGTGTCGAGGGTTCAAATCCCCCTCTCGCTACTTAATAAAGAAAGCGCGGAAAGTCATGATTACATGCTTTCCGCGCTTTGTGCATAAGTAAAGAAAAATGGAGGTTCTTGCATGAGAGTAGGTAGTGGATATGACGTGCATAGACTTGTTGAAGATAGAGACTTGATTCTTGGCGGTGTAAAAATTCCTTATGAGTTGGGACTTTTAGGCCACTCGGATGCGGACGTTCTCTTGCATGCTATTATGGATGCACTTTTGGGTGCGGCAGCACTTGACGATATAGGTAAGCATTTTCCGGATTCTGATGAGAAGTATAAGGGCGCTTCAAGCATTATGCTCCTGAAGGAAGTGGGAAGAATTCTTGATGAGAACAATTATATAATTGAAAATATTGATTCGACAATCATAGCTCAGAGGCCTAAGATGAGACCTTATATAGCTGATATGAGAAAGAATATTGCTGATGCTCTGGGACTTGATATATCTAGAGTTAGTGTCAAGGCTACAACTGAGGAGGGCTTAGGCTTTACAGGAAGCGGAGAGGGAATCTCAGCCCAGGCAATATGTATGATCAATTCTGTCAGCAACTTTATGTATGATAACAGCGTCAATGCACTTGAGGGCAAATGTGCCAACTGCAGCGGCTGTTCTGCTTGTAACAAGAATAATTAATCATTTTGAAAGGATAAGTTATGAAGTTATTTAATACACTATCTAGAAAAAAAGAGGAATTTCAGCCACTTGAAGGCAATAAGGTAAGGATGTATGTCTGCGGACCTACAGTATATAACCTTATACATATAGGAAATGCCAGACCTATGATCTGCTTTGATACTGTGAGAAGATATCTTGAGTACAAGGGTTACGATGTAACTTACGTTTCAAACTTCACAGATGTAGACGATAAGATTATCAATAAGGCAATTGAGGAAGGCACAAGTGCAGATGTAATCTCAAAAAGATACATTGAGGAGTGCAAGAAGGATATGGAGGGCATGAATATTGAGCCTGCTTCATATAACCCACTTGCAACTGAAGAAATCGGTGGCATGATAGATATGATTAAGACCCTTATTGAGAAGGGCTATGCATATGAAGTCAATGGCACAGTTTACTACAGAACAAGAAAGTTTGAGGGCTACGGCAAGCTCTCAAAGAAGAATATAGATGACCTTGAGGCTGGACATAGAGATGAAGGCCACGCAATCAAGGTTTCAGGCCAGGATGAGAAGGAAGATCCACTTGATTTCGTTCTTTGGAAGCCAAAGAAGGAAGGCGAGCCTTCGTGGGAGTCTCCATGGAGCGACGGCAGACCAGGCTGGCATATAGAGTGCTCAGTTATGGCTAAGAGATACCTCGCTGATGAGATTGATATTCACGCAGGTGGTGAGGACCTTATCTTCCCACATCACGAAAATGAGATTGCTCAGTCTGAGGCGGCCAATGGGGTGCCTTTCGCTAAGTATTGGATGCATAACGCATTTCTCAATATCGACAACAAGAAGATGAGCAAGTCGGCAGGTAATTTCTTCACTGTAAGAGATATCAGTGAGAATTACGATTTGCAGGTGCTTAGATTCTTTATGCTCAGCGCTCACTACAGAAATCCAATCAATTTCTCTAGAGAGTTGATGGAATCTGCAAAGAATGGTCTTGAGAGAATTGTCACTGCAGCAGATAACTTAAAGTCCTGTGCTCAGGCTGCAAGCCTTGAGAAGATGACAGATGAGGAAGCTAGACTTGTCGATGAGGCTCGCAAGTTCCAGGAGAACTTTGATGCTGCCATGGATGATGATTTCAACACAGCTGATGCTATAGCGGCAGTATTTGACCTGGTTAGATTTGCTAATTCAAACTGCTCAAAGGATTCTTCAAAGGAATTTATAGATGCTATCTATACAGAGTTTAGAACACTTACTGATGTTTTGGGCCTTGTTGTGGATCGTAAGGAAGAAATCCTTGATGAGGATATTGAGAACCTTATCGCTGCAAGACAGCAGGCTAGAAAAGATAAGGACTTTAAGAGAGCTGATGAGATTAGGGACCAGCTCCTTGCTCAGGGAATTGTCCTTGAAGACACTAGAGAAGGTGTGAGATGGAAGAGAGCTTAAAAGTGGCTGATAATGTGGCTCAGGATCTTAATAAGAGAGAAAATGAGACAGGAAGCGAGACTGGCATTGTGGCAGAAAGCGAGACTGGTATTGTGGCAGGAAATGAGACTGGTTTAGATTTTGTGGACTGCATGATAAGGCGCATGGGAATCAAGGAGGTAGATCCTAAGGATCTAAATCCTATAGTGCTTGCCTATGTTGGGGATGCTGTTTATTCCCTTGCAGTAAGGACATTTCTTGTGGCAAACACAGGAAAAAGGCAGGTTAACAAGATTAATAATGACGCAAACTCTATGGTTAGCGCTAAGGCTCAGGCTAAGTCGATTGATAAAATTGAGGATCTTTTGACCGAGGAAGAAAAAAGATTCTACAAAAGAGGCATGAATGCAAAGACTAACACCTGTGCAAAGAATGCAAGTCTCTTTGAGTATCGCAAGGCAACCGGCCTTGAGGCACTTGTGGGTTCGCTTTACCTGCTCAAAAGATATGACAGACTCATGGAGCTGATTCACTTGGG
The DNA here is from genome assembly GCA_947164605.1 of uncultured Lachnospiraceae bacterium. GTDB lineage: Bacteria > Bacillota > Clostridia > Lachnospirales > Lachnospiraceae > CAMUXE01. The sequence continues at coordinate 11,386 of CAMUXE010000009.1, forward strand.
ATTGCAGTAAAAGCTGATTGTGGCATTTAAGAATCACAGCGAAATATGCTTGTAGTATTTGGAAATCTCATATTTGAGAATAGGAGTATTTTGGGAAGGTTGAAGTTTTTATGAAAACTAATGAATCAATTATAGAGGGCAGAAATGCCTGTATAGAGGCTATCAGAGCTGGTAAGACAATTGAGAAGATATATGTGCTCAATGGATGTGAAGATGGACCAATCAGAACTATTTTGAGAGAAGCAGCTAAAAAGAAGATAATTGTCGAGAGAGTCGACAAGGAGACACTTGATAGACTAGCTCAGACAGGCCATCATCAGGGCGTAGTGTTAAGATGTGCAGCCTATGAGTATTCAAGCCTTGAGGACATACTTGCCAAGGCAGAGGCTGCAGGCGAGCCACCATTTATCATAATTCTTGATGATATTGAAGATCCTCATAATCTTGGAGCTATAATTAGAACTGCCAACTTGGCTGGTGCCCATGGAGTTATCATACATAACAGAAGAGCTGTAGGCCTTACAGATACTGTTGTAAAGACAAGTGCAGGCGCTGTTAATTATACACCAGTGGCTAAGGTGACCAATATTGCTAAAACTATTGAAGAGCTGAAGAAGCAGGGCATGTGGTTTGTCTGTGCTGATATGGATGGCAGCAGAATGTATGACCTTAATCTTACAGGTCCTATGGGACTCGTTATAGGCAATGAGGGTAATGGAGTTAGCAGACTTGTAAAGGAAAAGTGCGATTTTGTTGCTTCAATCCCTATGAAGGGTGATATTGATTCCCTCAATGCATCAGTTGCTTGTGGTGTCTTGGCCTATGAGATAGTTAGACAGAGAGCTTTTTCAAAGTAAAAATCAAAGCAAATAGTTTAAAGAACAATTAAAGAAATAATTCAGAGAAATAATTCAAAGCAAAAATTATATGGATTTTGAACCGAGGAGAAAAAATTGACAGAACTGAATGACAATGAGCTTGCAAAAGCTTTTCAGGATGGCAATGAGGAAGCTTTGGAGATTCTGTTTCACAGATATAAGACCTTCTTGGAGTACGTGGCCAATCAGTATTATATAAAGGGCGCAGATGGAGATGATCTGGTATCTGAAGGCATGTTTGCCCTGTGGAATGCGGCTAAAAGCTACGATGAGAGCAAGGGGGCCAGCTTCAAAACCTATGCTAATACTCTTATACAGAGAAGCATGATCAATGCTGTGAGAGATGCCAATACAAAAAAGAATGAGCCTTTAAACTCGTCAACATCACTGGAGGATGAATTTACTGACAATGAGGGCAAGAAGGAAGTGAGACGAGTTAAGGAAGTTCTCTATGCAGAGAAACAGTCAAATCCTGAGAGTATACTTCTTGACAAGGAAAATGCAAAGAATCTGGAGGGAAAAATCTTTGACAGTTTAAGTCAGCTGGAAAAGCAAATTCTTCAGTTATACATGCAGGGAAATGATTATCACAAGATTGCACAGATGATGAATAAGAGTGATAAGCAGGTTGACAACGCCCTGCAAAGAATAAGGAAGAAGGCGGCTTCGCGCCTAAAAGATGCTTGACATTGCTACATCAATATAATACTATATTGTAGTCTGCTGATGTAGCTCAGTGGTAGAGCACTTCATTGGTAATGAAGAGGTCAGGAGTTCAATTCTCCCCATCAGCTTTTTAAAAAATAGCCATGATACCTTTCGGGTGTCATGGCTATTCTTGCATAAGAATAATAGTGGCTATTACAAAGAAAGCCGCTTAATAAGGGAAAGGGTTTTATTATGAAATTAAATTCAATCACAAAGGTTAACGAGGGTAAGTTCATTAGCAGATATGATATTTCCTACACTACAGAGGAAGGCAATGAGAAAAATTATGAGATTGTGAGCAGAAACAAAGACTTAAAGACTCAGAAGGACCTGATTAATGACCATGTAGACGGAGTGGTTATCATAATGACAGATGAGTCAGACCAAAAGATTCTTCTCAACCATGAGTTCAGAATGTCAGTTGGAGATTGGGTATACAACTTCCCAGCAGGTCTTGTGGATCCGGGTGAGGATGCTAAAACTGCAGCAGTCAGGGAGCTGAAGGAAGAGACAGGCTTAGATGTTGTGAGGATTGATGATGAACTCTTTGATTCATACTCAGCAATAGGCTTCTCTAACGAGACCAACAGAGTGGTTATAGGCTCGGCTAAAGGTCAGATTAGGGCCAGTGATTCAGACTTGGAAGAGATTAATGCTGGCTGGTACAGCAAGGACCAGATTAAAGACTTGCTGAAGACTGAGCATTTTGCAGCCAGAACACAGGCTTATTGCTATCTCTGGTCTAAGTAAAAGAAAGATAAAAGAATGGCGAAATAGGTGCAAAATAAGGGCAAATGTTATATAATTAATAAATGTGCTTATAGTTTTTTAATAATTTGAAATTGAGTCGGATTTTTATAGATATGAAAAAAAAGATAATTGGAAGTTTGCTCCTTGTATTAGCCCTTGCTAGCCTGCTTAGCGCTTGCGGAAAGAAAAAGCAAGCTGAATATGTGAAGTACAGATTGGGCGATGACGGCAAATATATTGTCGCAGGAGTCACTGATGCTGGCAAGGAAGTCAGCGAGATTGAAATCCCATCAAGCGTGAATGGAATTGAGGTTACATCGATTTTAAGAGGAGCTTTTAGAGAGGATACTGCTTTAAAAAGCATAAAAATGCCTGACACTATAGAGAGAATAGGTGAGAATGCCTTTCTTTCGTGCACTAGGTTAGAAAACATAGAGTGGCCTTCTGGGCTTGAGTATGTTGGAACAAATGCAGTCAAAGGTACAGTCTGGGAAAAGGCAAAATTAGAAAATTCAGATGAAATAATTGTTGGGAAAATTTTTCTTGAATATGGTGGTGATAAGGAAGAGTACCAGATTCCATCAGGAGTAGAACACATTGCTTCTGGTGCTTTCTATAATCAGCAGAGTCTTAAGCAAGTAGTTCTTCCTGACGGATTGGTAGATATTGGCAACTATGCATTTTCGAACTGCAAGTCGCTTGAAAAAGTTCAACTGCCAAAAAGCCTCAAGAATATAGGAATTGGAGCTTTTTCTGAATGCAGTAAACTTGAGATAGTCGTCCCAGCTGGAGTAGCAACCGGCCAGGATGCATTTAAAGGAGTAAAAGAATTAAAGAAAACTGATAATTAAAAGAGAGTAGGAGTCATGCTGATTGTAGAGAGATAGCCTGACTCTTAGGTAGTTTTCAATAATTGACTTTGCGTCCTTGCAAATTATAACACATGGTTTTTAAAACTACAATAATAAGTTAAGCGTATTATTATAATCAATTGGAGGTTTTTATGAAGGTATATGTTTATCTTAACGATGGATTCGAGACAGCTGAGGCTCTTACACCTGTTGATCTTATGAGAAGGGCTGGCTTGAAGGTATTGCTTGTATCTTTGGAGGATGAGCTGACAGTAAAGAGTGCTCAGGATATAAGCGTGACAGCTGATATAATGTTTGAAAAAGCAGATGCTGATATTGTTGGTGAAGACGATCTTTTACTTTTGCCAGGTGGACCTGGACATGTATCATATATGGATAGAGAGGACTTTCTCCATCTTTTAAGCTCTCATGCAGCTGATGGCGGAAGAATTGCTGCTATATGTGCTGCTCCAAGCATACTTGGAAGAATTGGCCTCTTGAGAGATAAAAAAGCGACCTGCTTCCCAGGATTTGAAAAGTATTTGGAGGGGGCAGAGCTTGTCGATTCATCGGTAAAGGTTGTCACAGATGACAATATAACAACATCAAGAGGTATGGGAACAGCTTTCGAGTTTGGACTTGAGTTAGTTAAGATATGTTGTGGTGAGGACACTGCCAGAAAGCTTGCAGAGTCTACTCAGTTTAATTAAAAATAAGTATATAAGTACTTTTTAGGAGTCAAAATAATGGAAGACTTTAATAGGCGTCATAGGAGAAGAAGAAAATTATCTAAGCGCCAGATTAAAATTAAAAAAATGAAAAGGTTCAAAAGAAGGCTTAGAAGGCTGACGGGCCTTGCTTTAGCGATAGCGGCACTCTTCACCCTGGTTTTTCTTATGCCAACTTACATAAAGAACAAAAAACAGGCAAGTGCATCCCTAGTCAGCGATGAAAAGGCTAATTTGACCCAGACTATTAGTCAGAATGTAGTGCCTGATAAGGAAAAGACTGATAAAAGGATGACTAGACCTAAAACCAGCTCTTCTTACAAGGATGCCACTGCTGATTCAGCAATCAGGGTTAAAAATGCAGTAGTCTTAGATCTTGAGAAGAATGAGCTTATTGCAGGTAAGGCAAGCGATGAGAAGATGTATCCGGCTTCAATGACTAAGGTTATGACTCTCTTGGTTGCAGTTGAGAACATCAAAGACCTTAATGCAAGCTATACATTTGACAGGGTTATGCTGAATGATCTCTATCTGCAAAATGCATCTGTTGCAGGTTTCTTGCCGGATGAGACAGTTCCTATGTCAGATCTTTTATATGGTATGATAATGCCTTCGGGAGCTGATGCTGCCCAGGCGCTATCAAAGGTTATTGCTGGCAGTGAGGAAGCTTATGTTGACCTGATGAACAAGAAGGTTGAGCAGATGGGACTTACAAAGACTCATTTTAAGAATACTACAGGCCTTCACGATGAGGACCAGTACACTACAGCGACAGAGATGGCTATGATTATGAAGGCTGCTATGGAGAATCCTTTATCGGCTGAGGTTTTGTCAAAGTTTCAGTACAACACTACTCATACAGAACAGCATCCGGATGGAATTAATCTGACAAGTACCATGTTCAGTGAGATGTATGGTACTGAAGTTGAGGGCGTAGTTATTACAGCCGGAAAGACTGGGTTTACGTCTCAGGCGGGATCTTGCTTGGTCAGCTATGCCAATAAGGGTGACAGACATTTTATATGTGTTACTGCTGGCGGCGGCAGCAAGTGGCACTGTGTATTTGATTCATTTACACTTTATAGAAATTACTTGCCATAAGCTGAAAAAGGCTTTTAAAGCCCGATTGGCAAGTGCATGAAAATTTAATAAGTGCTTTTGAAAAAAATATTTGTAATATTGCTTTTTGTGTGATAAAATCCATTAGTATGCTTTAAGCAGAGTAAAAGGCATGAAAATGCGTCGAATTTAGATATTAAGACTGCATTATATGTATTAAGGAGGATTATTTGAAATGAGTTTCAAAGTTGAGCAGTTAGATGAGAAGAATATGGTAAAGCTTGTTATCGAGACAAGTGCTGAGGAGTTCGAAAAGGGACTTAATGCTGCCTACAATAAGGAAAAGTCTAGAATTAACGTTCCAGGTTTCAGAAAGGGTAAGGCACCTCGTAAGATTATCGAGAAGATGTATGGCTCAGAAGTATTCTATGAAAGTGCTGCTAACGCAATCATTCCTGAGGCATATGCTAATGCAGCAGATGAGAGCAAGCTTGATCTTGTATCACAGCCAAGCATCAACGTAGTAACACTCGAGGCTGGTAAGCCATTCGTATTCGAGGCTACAGTTGCAGTAAGACCAGAAGTTGAGCTTCCACAGTACAAGGGTGTTGAAGTAGAGAAGGTTGACACAGAAGTTACTGATGAGGATGTTGAGGCAGAGGTTAAGAAGGCATTAGATCAGAACGCTAGAACAGTTGATGTATATGACAGAGCTGTTAAAGATGGCGATATGACAACAATTGATTTCGAAGGCTTTATCGATGGCGAAGCATTTGACGGTGGTAAGGGTGAGGATTATCCTCTTACAATCGGTTCACACTCATTCATCGGTGATTTCGAGGAGCAGCTTATCGGCTTAAACCTTGATGAAGAGAAGGAAATCAACGTTACATTCCCAGAGGATTACCATGCTGAGAACCTTAAGGGTAAGCCAGCAATGTTTAAGGTAAAGATTAAGGCTATCAAGGAGAAGCAGCTTCCAGAGCTTAACGATGAGTTCGCTCAGGATGTTTCTGATTTCGATACACTTGCTGAGTACAAGGAAGACCTTAAGAAGAAGGTTGCTGATCGCAAGGCTGCAGAAGGCAAGAGCAAGAAGCAGAACGAAGTAATCGACAAGATCGTTGAGGAAGCTAAGATGGATATCCCACAGGCTATGATCGATACTCAGGTTAACAGAATGGCAGAGGATTTCGCACAGAGACTTCAGCAGCAGGGCCTTTCACTTGAGCAGTACTTCCAGTACACAGGTCTTACACCAGAGAAGATCATCGACGATATGAAGCCAGAAGCTCTTAAGAGAATTAAGAACAGCCTTGTTCTTGAGGCTATCGTTAAGGCTGAGGGAATCGAAGCTAGCGACGAGGACATCGATGCTGAGGTTACAAAGATGGCTGATATGTACAAGATGGATGCTGAGAAGCTTAAGGCTAACATGGGTGAAGAGGATAAGAAGCAGATGGGTGCTGATATCGCTATTCAGAAGGTTGTTGATTTACTCGTAGAGTCAGCTGTAGAAAAGTAATTTAAACTTTTTTTAGAACTAGTCCTATGAGGGTCCTTGATCTGACTTAGGATACTTTAGAGAGACATCGGTTTATATATGGGGTTGGGGCAACCTGATTCCCTTGATTATGGAGCGACTATGGACCATATGTCTGTGGTCGCTCTGCGTTTTTAAAACAGATAGGAGGAAATATGAGTTTAATTCCATATGTCATTGAACAGAATAGCCGTGGAGAGAGATCTTATGATATCTATTCAAGACTTTTAAAAGATAGAATCATCTTCTTGGGAGAAGAAGTAACAGATGTTTCGGCCAATATTATTATTGCCGAGATGCTTTTCCTTGAGGCTGAGGATCCAAGCAAGGATATACATATGTATATTAACAGCCCAGGTGGTTCGGTAACTGCAGGTATGGCAATCTACGATACAATGCAGTATATCAAGTGTGATGTATCTACTATGTGCATGGGTATGGCTGCAAGCATGGGAGCTTTCCTTCTTTCAGGTGGTACAAAGGGCAAGAGGATGGCTCTTCCTAATTCTGAAATCATGATTCATCAGCCATCAGGCGGTGCAAGAGGACAGGAGACAGAAATCAGGATCGTTGCTGAGAATATCTTAAAGACAAGAAATAAGTTGAATGAGATCCTTGCTGCTAATACAGGTAAGTCGGTTGATGAAATTGCTCGTGATACAGAGCGTGATAATTATATGACAGCACAGGAAGCTCTTGCATATGGTCTTATTGATAAGATTGTTGAGAAGAGATAATTAGCTAATATTAGGCTGTCACTTTTTGAGAGTGACAGTTTTTTTCTTATGAAAAAAGCAAGTATTGTAAATACTTGATAGACTATAAATGATGCAAAATTGTAATTGGAGGTAATATGGCAACAAAGAATGATGATAAGCTTAGATGTTCCTTCTGTAACAAGACACAGGATCAGGTTAGAAAGCTTATAGCTGGTGCCAATGGCACATATATTTGTGATGAATGTGTTGGCATCTGCGAGGAGATTCTTGAAGATGAATTCCTCAAAGATGACTACGATGAGGATGATGATGAGCTCAACAATCTCAACATCAACCTGATGAAGCCAAAGGAAATTAAGGGCTTTCTCGATAAATACGTTGTAGGTCAGGATGATGCAAAGAAGGTTCTCTCAGTGGCTGTTTACAATCACTATAAGAGGATTCTTTCAGGTAAGAAGGTAGATGTTGAACTCGCAAAGTCCAATATACTTATGCTTGGACCAACTGGTTCAGGTAAGACTTTCCTGGCACAGAACCTTGCTAGACTTTTAAATGTTCCATTTGCTATAGCTGATGCCACTACTCTTACTGAGGCAGGCTATGTAGGTGAAGATGTTGAGAATATCTTACTCAAGCTTATTCAGGCAGCTGACTATGATGTGAGCAAGGCTCAGTACGGCATTATCTATATCGACGAGATTGATAAGATCACTAAGAAGGGAGAAAATGTATCAATCACTAGAGACGTATCTGGTGAAGGTGTACAGCAGGCTCTTCTTAAAATTCTTGAGGGTACAAATGCTTCGGTTCCACCACAGGGTGGAAGAAAGCACCCACAGCAGGAGCTTATTCCAATAGATACAACTAACATACTCTTTATATGTGGCGGAGCATTTGACGGCTTGGAGAAAATTATCGAGTCTAGAATGGACAAGTCTTCTATTGGCTTTGGTTCAGAGATTCACGAGAAGATTGATGCCAATGTTGGTGAGATGTTCCACAAGGCACTTCCAGAGGATCTTATCAAGTTTGGCCTTATCCCTGAGTTTGTAGGTCGTGTGCCTGTTATGGTAGCTCTTGACTCACTTGATGAGGATGCTTTGATTAGAATTCTTACAGAGCCAAAGAACGCTATTGTTAAGCAGTACAAGGCTCTCTTCTCACTCGATGAGGTAGATCTTGAGTTTACTGAAGACGCAGTTAGAGAGATAGCTAAGGAGAGCTTTAAGAGAAAGACTGGAGCTAGAGGACTTCGCTCTATCTTAGAGTCTGTAATGAATGATATTATGTATGAAATCCCTTCAGATGACACAATAGCTAAGTGTATTATCACTAAAGAGGCTGTTGAGGGAAGTGGAAAGCCAGAAATTATCACTCGCACTGATGCAGTTACAGAGCTTGATGACAAGTCAGCTAAAAGAAAATTAAAGAAAGCAGAATAAGACAATCTGCAGTTTGAGATTAAGAATCAGATTTAGGTCTGATTCTTAATTTTAAATATAAGATATTTAAATATAAATTGAAATGCAAGATTTAAATAGAAAATTGAGATAGAAAATGAGTAAAAAGAAGGAAACAAAAACTAGACAGATAGATCTCCTCTTGTCTACCATTGTATTAGGCCCAGAAACTGCGGTTTATATGGATTTGGTTAAAAATGAGGAAAAGCGCATATGTAAAAAGGCCGTAGCTGACAAGTCTGAAATCCTTGTCTGTTTCAAGGACCCGGAAGAGGACAAAATTGAGGGCAGGGTTGGAGTTCTGTGTAGGGTTATTCAGTTATATAAGATACCTAATAAGGTCACAAGAGTGAGCCTTGAATGCATAGGCAGGGCCCAGATCGTAAGGCAATTTAAAGAAGGTTCTATAGACAGGGCAGAAATCAAGGATTGTGATGAGTGGCTCAAAAATGATATCGATCCTGCAATGTCTGAGGGCTATGTAATAATGCTCGACAATCTCTTAGATCACTTGAAGTCAGTCAATGAGATGATGAACAACAAGATGGTTGACAGGATTATCAAGGAGAAAAATCTCTTAAATAAGGTTAAGGCCTTGGTTGAGAATTATCCATTTGAGCAGGACATAAAGCAGAACTTACTTGAGGAGGATTCCCTTAACAACGCCTGTGAGGAGATTGGCAAGATTATCTATGCCGATGTCAACGGATATGCCCTCTCTGCAGAACTTTATGAGAAGGTTCAGAGTGAGATTGACAAGGATCAGAAGGAATATCTTATTCGTGAGCAGATTGCAGCTTTGAAAAAAGAGCTTGGAGCTGGTGACGAGGAAGAGGAGTCTGAGCTTGATAAGTTAAAGAAGAGGATAGATGCCTTAGAGGCGCCTGACGAAATCAAGGCAAACCTTTATAAGTCGCTTGAAAAGTATAAGAAACTCTACAATGGCACACAAGAGGCCAATGTTGAGCTTGTCTATCTTGAAACTTTACTCTCGCTTCCATGGAATCATTCAGACGAGGAGAACCATGACTTAGAGCATGCCAGGAAAATTCTTGAAAGGGATTATTATGGCATGAAGAAGGTCAAGGAGAGAATTATAGAGTCCCTGGCTGTCAGAAATGTAACTCATGACGGCAAGGCACCAATAATCTGCCTTGTTGGCCCTCCTGGAACAGGTAAGACGAGTATTGCTAAGTCTATTGCGCAAGCTCTTGGAAGAAAGTATGCTAGAGTCTGTCTTGGCGGCGTTAGAGATGAGGCTGAAATTAGAGGACACAGAAAGACCTATCTTGGTGCAATGCCGGGTAGAATTATAGATGCCTTAAAGAGGGCAAAGAGCAACAATCCGCTTATACTCCTTGATGAGGTAGATAAGATGAGCAACGATTATCGCTCTGATACAGCGGCAGCTCTTCTTGAGGTTCTCGATGGAGAGCAGAATAAGAACTTTATTGACCACTATATTGAGTTGCCTGTAGATTTGAGCAATGTACTCTTTATTGCTACAGCCAATGATATTTCAGAGCTTAGTCAGCCTCTTTTAGACAGAATGGATGTGATAGAGCTTGATGCCTACACAGAGCCTGAGAAGCTTAATATAGCAAAGAAGCACTTGGTTCCAAAACAGCTTAAGGCCAATGGCTTGAATCGTAAGTACCTAAGATTCCAGGAATCTGCTCTTAAGAAGATTATTGAGGAATACACTTACGAGGCTGGTGTTAGAGATCTTGAAAGACAGATTGGAACTGCGGCCAGAAAGGTCCTTGTAAAGTACTATGACGGCAGTGATGGCTTAAAGGCCGATGAGGGCGGAGTGACACTCACAGATAAGAATCTTTTTGACTACATTGGAGCTGTAAAGTATATCAAGGAGCCAAAGCGCAGGAAGAATGAGATTGGTATAGTCAATGGACTTGCTTGGACTCAGGGGGGCGGTGACACACTTGAGATCGAGGTCAACTCTTTCCCTGGAAAGCCGGATATCATCCTCACTGGTAATATGGGAGATGTCATGAAAGAGTCTGCTCAGATTGCTATCTCATATGTTCGCCTTCTTTGCTCTGGCAGAACTTATCATATAGATAAGAATTATTTTGATGAGCACACAATTCATATACATATACCTGAGGGAGCAATCCCTAAGGATGGACCAAGTGCCGGTGTAACCATGGCTACGGCTATTTTGTCTGCAGTTAAGAAGATTCCGGTAAGACATGATATAGCAATGACAGGTGAGATTACGCTGAGGGGCAGAGTTCTTCCTATAGGAGGACTTAAGGAAAAAATCCTCGCAGCAAAGTCTATGGGGATTAAGACTCTGTTTGTTCCAGACCAGAACAGAAACGATGTTGCTGAGTTAGATGAAGACGTTAAGGGTGGAGTTGAGATCATATTTGTTTCAGAGATGAAGCAGATTCTTGACAAGGCGCTTGTTCAGAAAAAGTGAGGATGCAAGTATGGTTATTAAGTATGTAAATCTAGATATAGTTATAGGTGTTACAAGTAAGCTGCCACAGACAGACATGCCTGAATTTGCCATGGCTGGAAAGTCTAATGTAGGTAAGTCGTCACTTATCAATGCATTGCTTAACAGAAAGTCATATGCCAGAACATCGGCAAATCCAGGAAAAACACAGACTATCAATTTCTATAATGTTAATAAGGAAATGTATCTTGTGGACTTGCCTGGATATGGCTATGCGACAGCAAATCAAGAGGCAAAGGCATCTTGGGGAAAGATGATTGAGTCTTATCTTAAGAAGTCAGAGCAGTTGAAAAAGGTTTTACTCCTTCTTGACTGCAGAAGAACTCCATCGGAAAATGATATGATGATGCTTAGCTGGATTAGAAATGCTGGTTTTGAGCCTCTTATAGTTTTGACAAAAGCAGACAAGCTAAAGAGAATGGAGTTAAAGAAACAGGAAGCTTTTATTAAGAAGACTTTGAATTTGGCTGAGGGAGAGAAAATGCTCACAGTGTCAGCTGAAAAGAAGATTGGTATTGATGAGCTTTGGGATGAGATAGTTTCTTTCTAAGTTGATGAATGCCCCATGGAGGCCTACCTGTCATATTTTATTCAAATCTAATATAAATCAATCATTGATTATATTGTGTATTTGGAATTTTATATGTATAATAGAACTATAAAAAATGTTCGCGAGCATTATATCTAATAGATATTGCTTTCATTAGCGGGGAGGTTTTATGGGAAAAGGTTTAAAAGAATGCTTAATTGTATCTTCTGCAATAGGCGTAGCTCTCTTTGCTGCAGTTTCGGCTTTATCGATATTTACTTATGAGAAAAATCCAGCAAAGAAAAAAGAATTCAATGCACTTTTTAAAGAAATGTCACACAAAGCAAGACATTATATCTAAAAGAAAAAAGGCCTGGGATATGAGCACTTAGCTCCAATCTCAGGCTTTATTTTTTGAATAAATATGATTAATTAATGTGATTAATTAATGTGATCCATAACAGCCTTTGCAACTACATCAGCTACCTGTGGGTCAAATGCTTCTGGCATGATGTTAGTATCTGAAAGCTTGTCTTCTGGAACAAGATTTGCAATTGCGTTTGCAGCTGCAAGCTTCATCTCCTCAGTAATCTGAGTTGCACGGCCCTGAAGAGCACCCTTGAAGATACCAGGGAAAGCAACAACATTGTTAACCTGGTTAGGGAAATCACTTCTGCCTGTTCCTACAACTCTAGCACCAGCAGCCTTAGCTACATCTGGCATAATTTCTGGAACTGGATTAGCCATGGCAAAGAGGATAGAATCCTTATTCATTGAGCTTACCATCTCAGGACTTACGATATTTGGAGCAGATACACCTACGAAGATATCAGCACCCTTGAGAGCGTCTGCGAGGCTTCCGTGAAGGTTATCAGGATTTGTAACATCCATCATTGACTTCTGCATCCAGTTGAGATCAGCTGAATCCTTAGAGAGGATACCAGACTTGTCACACATTGTAACATTTGGAAAACCATATCTTAAGAGGAGCTTTGTGATTGCGATACCAGCAGAACCAGCACCGTTGATTACTACGCGGCAATCTTCCTTCTTTTTGCCTGTAACCTTAAGTCCGTTGATAATGCCGGCGAGTACTACGATTGCAGTACCGTGCTGATCGTCGTGGAATACAGGGATATCAAGGAGTTCCTTAAGTCTCTCTTCAATTTCGAAACATCTAGGAGCAGAGATATCTTCAAGGTTGACACCACCGAAAGCTGGTGCGATATTTACAATAGTCTTGATGATTTCTTCTGTGTCCTGAGTGTCAAGACAGATAGGAACAGCGTTGACATCACCGAAAGATTTGAAAAGTACAGACTTTCCTTCCATAACTGGCATAGCAGCATAAGCACCGATATTGCCGAGACCGAGTACGGCACTTCCGTCTGAAACTACAGCAACAGTGTTTGATTTGATTGTGTATTTATAAGCGGCTTCCTTATCCTGTGCGATTACCTTACAAGGTTCAGCTACACCTGGAGTGTAAGCAAGTGCAAGATCTTCTCTTGTTGAAATATCCATCTTAGGAACTGTCTCAAATTTACCATTCCACTCTTCGTGAAGAGCGAGGGCTTTCTCAGCATTAGTCATAATAAAACCATCCTTATTTAAAAATTTTGTCTTTTCAGACCTTCAATATAATAGCACAGAATTATGAGGAATGAAACACGATTTAAGATGCTGACATTATTTTACCCATAACATAAGGATTAATAACTGTATTAGATGCCTAGATGGAGATAAATGGGGGTATTGACGAATAACTTATCTTGGGTATATTATAAATGCATATATTAAACATTTATATCAAACAAGTCTCACAAAATTCCCATTAATTAAAATAGAATATTTGAAAAAGAGGTATTATGGCAAATACAAGAGAAAAACTGGAAACTTTGCCTATTCTGGCTTTAAAAGAGTTTGCAAAAGAGAAAAAAATTAAAAATTACTCGACAATGCGCAAAGCTGACCTTATAGAAAAATTGGCCGCTTTAGCTGAGGAAGAGGAAGCTGCAAAGAAGCAGGAACCTCAGGAAGTGGCTGTAAAGAGGCAGGAGCCTGAAGCAGACCACGTGCAGAATCAAGAGCCTCAGGAAGTAGGCTTTGGGAAGACTGATTCTGACACTGAGCTTGCAGAATTAAGACAGAATCAGACCACTTATAGAAATGAGACTGCTCAGGCAAGAAATGTGCAGTCTGATTCGGCTGATAATCCAAGAAAACCATATGAACACAGACAAAGAACTTATCAGAGAAAAGAGTCAACAAGGTCTGACTATGGCCAGAGAAGTTACCAGAGAAGAGAAGAGGGGGCAAATCTGTCAGACAGCATGCCAGAGGAAGTACAGAATATTCCGGAACAGGATGTCTGTGGAATTTTAGAGGTACTTGTTGAGGGATACGGTTTTATCCGCTCTGACAATTATCTGCCAGGTGAGAATGACATTTATGTCGCTCCTTCACAGATTAGAAGGTTTAACTTAAAGACAGGAGACATTATCAAGGGCAAGAAGAGAGATAAAATGGCTACTGATAAGTATGCCGCTCTTATGCTTATTGATCAAATCAATGGAAAGAATCCAGCAGAAGTAAGGCTGAGAACTCCATTTGAGAAGTTGACACCAATCTTTCCTAATCAAAGACTTAAATTATCTGAAAATAGTGACGCGATTGCGATGAGGGTTATGGACCTTGTATCACCTATAGGTAAGGGACAGAGAGGTATGATTGTGTCTCAGCCAAAATCTGGTAAGACAACCCTCCTTAAGCAGGTGGCTAATTCAATCACTAAATCTCACCCTGAAATGCACGTGATTATTCTGCTTATAGATGAGAGACCAGAAGAAGTTACCGATATAAAGGAGTCTATAATGGGGGACAATGTTGAGGTTATATACTCAACATTTGACGAGCAGCCAGATAGACACAAGAGAGTTTCGGAGATGACTATAGAGAGAGCTAAGAGGCTTGCTGAACAGAAGGAGGATGTTGTTATTCTCCTGGACAGCATAACCAGACTTGCCAGGGCCTATAATCTGACAGTACAGGCCTCTGGAAGAACTCTTTCAGGCGGTCTTGATCCAGCAGCTCTTTATATGCCAAAAAGATTCTTTGGAGCTGCGAGAAATATACGAGAGGGCGGAAGCCTCACAATTCTTGCAACAGCCTTAGTTGAGACTGGAAGTAAGATGGATGATGTAGTATTTGAGGAGTTTAAGGGAACTGGAAATATGGAGCTGGTGCTTGACAGAAAACTGTCTGAAAAGAGGATTTTCCCAGCTCTGGATTTGGCAAAATCGAGCACAAGAAGAGAAGATTTGCTTCTTGATTCGGATGAAATGGCCTGTGCTGATATCATGAGAAAAGCTCTAAACAGCTTAAAGACTGAAGATGCAGCTGAGAGAATACTTGACCTTTTTGTAAAGACAAAAAATAACAAAGAATTTGTTGACTTAGTTAATAAGAGAAGGTATATTTAGTAAGGTCGTTTTTGGAATTTTGTATCAAAAAAAATACATTGCAATAGCTTGCTTTCTATGATATAATTTCTAAGCTGCTTGTTAAAAGACCGAAAACTTTGCGGTTCCAAGCTGCAAAGTAGAGAATATAAGTATTAAAGAGGTGAAAGAAATGAGACAGGGTATCCATCCAGATTATTATCAGGCTAAGGTTGTTTGTAACTGTGGTAATGAGTTCGTAACAGGATCAACAAGTTCTGAGCTTCATGTTGAAGTTTGCTCTAAGTGTCATCCATTCTATACTGGTCAGCAGAAGGCTGCATCAGCTCGTGGACGTATTGATAAGTTCAATAAGAAGTATGGCGTTAAAGCTAACTAATAATTTGATCTTGTAAGGTTGAGGCTGACGACGCCTCAACCTTTTTTTAATGTGAGTCTGCTATGCAGACTCGCATAGGGCTTAGGGCGAAGTGTGAGATAGCGCGACAGCGCATCATTGATTGTTTTTATGAAATTTATTCCCTTATTTAGAAAGGATTATATATATGAAGATGTCCGGTATTGGTGGTCAGGCGGTAATCGAAGGCATACTGATGCGTAATCGTGAAAAGTACGCAATCGCTGTTAGAAAGCCAGATCAGGAGATTGAAGTCACAGTAAAAAAGGCAAAGATGCTCGATGAAAAGTATAAGTGGATGAAATTGCCATTTATCAGAGGAATTTACAACTTTTTAGAATCCCTTATTATAGGCATGTCAGCCATAACTTACTCAGGTTCACTCTATGATGATCCTGAAGAACAGAAGAGCACAAAGCTTGATTCAATAGGAAAGACAATCTTTAAGGATAAGTTAGAGGCCATACTTATGGCTGTCACAGTAATATTCTCGATAATTATAGCGGTAGTGCTATTTATGGTTATTCCATATGCAGTTTCGAGATTACTTACCAATATAGTTTCATCTCAGACCCTGCTCAACTTCATAGAGGGCATGGTCAGATTGGTGATATTTTTCTTATATCTCTTTATAATTTCAAATTTTGAAGAGATAAAGAGAAATTATATGTATCACGGTGCTGAGCATAAGTGCATCAACTGTATAGAGAACGGTGCACCGCTTACGGTGGAAAATGTTATGAACAGCTCAAGATTCCATAAGAGATGTGGAACAAGCTTTATCTTTATTGTAATGATGATAAGTATCATACTTTTCATCTTTATCAAAGTAGATAACACTGCTCTTCAGATAGGAATCAGATTCCTGATGATACCTGTAATAGCTGGCATTTCATACGAGATTTTAAGATTTTTTGGAAAACATGATAACAAGATGGTTAGAGTGCTTGTAGCACCTGGCTTTCTCTTACAGAGAATGACAACAAAAGAACCTGATGAGTCAATGGCAGAAGTGGCTATTAAGGCAGTTGAGGCTGTTTATGACTGGAGAGTCTTTCTTGAAGAGTATTATGAGGATGTTCCATTAAATCAGGTTGAAGAAGAGATTAAAAAATCTGAGAGAGCACTTGCACTTTCTGCTTCAGGTAAGAAGAGACGCCACAATACCAGAAAGGTATCTGCTAAGGAAGCTGCTGATTTGACAGCTGAATTAGAGAAAAAGGTTGAAGTAGTTAAAAAGAAAGAAGAAGACGCACTTGCAGGTTTTGAACTTGAGGATGCACCTATAATAGAAGACCAGCATTCTGAGCGCAAGATATATGAAAATCTTGGAGAAAGTAAGGCGAAAGCCGGTCAGGATGAGGAAAAATCAGAATTTGTCATCGATATTCCAGATGATGTGTTTACTCCAGCATCTCAGGTTAGAAATGATGCAGGAGATAAGGCAATTGAAGACTTTTTGAATCATCAGAACCTGAGAGAGAGAGCTAAAAAGGCTGTCGCTGGCAGACTTGAAGAGGAAAGAAGATACGATGAGCAGAAAAAGAGACGTCTTGAAGAAAAGAAGAGACGTGAAGATAAAAAGCGCAGAGATGACAGAAAACGCGTAGATGACAAGAGACGTGACAGCAAGAGGTCTGGCGATAAGATGCGCTCTGACAAGAGTAGTGGTGACAAGAAGATAAAGGCTGATTCAAATAAGTCGAATTCAAACAGACCCCTAGACAGGGATAAGAATTCAGCAAAAAAGGCCGCGTCTAATATGTCAAAGAAGAGAAGAAAGCCAAATACTTCCCAGAATGGAAGTAAAGAAAGAGGCAGTGATAATTAGAGATGAAAATACTAGAATTGCTTAAGCTTTCAAGTGAAAAATTAAAAGAGGCAGGAGTGCCAGACCCCTTATATGATGCAAAGCAGCTGCTTATGTACTGCCTAAATCTTGATGATACCCATCTTTTTATGGCTTATCAGGATGAGTGCGAGAGTGGGCTTGAGGCCAAGTATGGGGACCTGATTGAAAAGAGGGCGAAAAGAATCCCCCTCCAGCACATTTTGGGCTATGCTTACTTTTATGGAAGAAAATTCAAGGTCAATTCTTCAGTTTTGGTGCCAAGACCTGACACTGAAGTTTTAGTGGAGAATGCTCTTGAATATCTCAAAGATGGAGATAAGCTGCTTGATATGTGTACAGGTTCAGCATGTATAGTGGCAAGCCTCGCCCTTGAGAGAAAACTTGAAAAGGCTCTGGGAGTCGACGTGTCGAGTGAGGCCTTGGAGGTAGCTTCGGCCAATGCATTGGCCCTGGGAGCAGATGTGGCTTTCATAGAGTCTGACCTCTTTGAGAATAAGGAATTTGAGAGCCAGCTTGACGAGTATGATATGATTGTATCTAATCCACCATATATAAGAAGTGAGGAGATCGAGAAGCTTGAAGCCGAGGTGAGGGAACACGACCCTATGCTGGCTTTGGATGGCTTCGAAGACGGACTTTACTTTTATAGAAAGATAAGCAGAGAAGGAAAAAAATACCTGAAAAAGGGGGCTTATCTGATATATGAGATTGGCTATGATCAGGCAGATGACCTGAGAGCAATTCTTAAGAGTGAAGGATACAGCGATATTCTTGTCAAAAAGGACTATGCCGGCAATGATCGTGTGGTAATTGCCAGAAAGTAAGGCAAGGATATGAAGCAGTATTCATAATTCTTTTTAATAATTATCATTTATATTTAGGTTATAATAGCTGGGGACTTTATGAAACCGGCTTTGGAAGGAGTATAGACAATGGATATGTTCGACAAACTAGAAGGCATTGTTAACAGATATGAGGATATTACTCTTGAGTTGACAAATCCAGATGTCGTAAATGATCAGAAGAAGTTCAGAAATCTGATGATGGAGCAGAACAGGATACTTCCTATAGTTGAAGCATTTACCCAGTATAAGGATGCAAAGCAGACTATTGAGGACAGCTTGGAAATGCTTAACACAGAGAAGGATCCAGATCTTGTTGAGATGGCAAAGGAAGAGCTGAATGAGGCTAAGAAGAGTCAGGAGGAACTTGAGAAGCAGTTAAAAATCTTACTTCTTCCAAGGGACCCTAACGATGATAAGAATATTGTAGTCGAAATTCGTGCCGGTGCAGGTGGAGATGAGGCAGCGCTTTTTGCAGCCGAGCTTTTCCGCATGTACACTCACTATATTGAGTCAAAAGGCTGGAAGATAGATGTAGTCAATGCCGATGAGACAGGCATTGGCGGAATGAAGGAAATTGAGTTCATGGTTACTGGACAGGGCGCATACTCAGTACTCAAGTACGAGAGTGGTGTTCATCGAGTTCAGAGAGTACCTGAGACAGAGTCTGGCGGAAGAATTCATACATCAACTGCATCGGTTGCTGTTATGCCGGAAGCTGAGGATGTCGATGTTGTCATCGATGAGAAGGATATAAGAATTGATGTTATGAGAGCATCGGGTAATGGTGGACAGTGCGTAAATACTACTGATTCAGCGGTTAGACTTACTCATTACCCAACAGGAATTGTAATCTATGCACAGACAGAGAAATCACAGATCCAGAATAAGGACAAAGCATTTGCCCTCTTGAGATCAAAGCTCTATGACTTGGAGTGTCAGAAGGCGCACGATGCCGAGGCAGATGCCAGACGTAGCCAGATTGGTACAGGAGACCGTTCAGAGAAGATTAGAACATATAATTTTCCTCAGGGAAGAGTAACAGATCATAGAATTGGCCTTACTTTGTATAAGCTTGATAAGATAATGAATGGTGATATACAAGAAATTATCGATGCTTGTATAGCAGCAGATCAGGCTGCAAAGTTAGCTAAGATGGATGAGTCTTGATAGGAGTTAAAATGGCTAATAAAAAAAGAAGAAGAGCAAGCTATAAGTCAAGAAAGAGAAGGAGACAGCTCCAGCGCTATCGTGAGCTGGCTTTCTATGCAGTAGGACTTTTAGTTTTAGTTGGAATAGTAGTTACAATATCAGTTATGGCTTCTAAGTCTAAAAAGAAAAATGATAGCTCTCTTGTTTCGGCAAATCAGGCAGAGACTAAGAAAGCAGAGACACCAGATACCAATGCGCCAACAATCACAGGCGTTGAGGATAAGACTTTCAATATAGGCGATACAGTCACTTACCTCTCAGGAATCACTGCTGTTGATGACAGGGATGGAGAGCTTGATGTTGAGGTTGATAAGTCAGCTGTAGATTCGGCAAATCCTGGTGAATACAAGGTTATATATTCAGCAACTGACAAGTCTGGAAACAAGGCTACAAAGCAGGCCATATTTACCTTTAAGAAGGCAACAGCAAACAACGATGAGCTGCAGGCCTTATCTCTCAAGGTACTTAACAAGATCATTGATCCTTCAGCTTCTAAGGGGTCAAATTTAAAGAAGATTTATGATTTCGTTCACAATGGTGTGGGCTATGTGGGAACACCTCACGATGCTGAAAACTGGCAGAACGAAGCATTTTACGCCTTGACTCAGCTCAATGCTACAGGTTATGTGGGAGGTGACTGCTTCACATATACATCAGTAGACAAGGCACTCTTAGAGGCATACGAGGTAGAGAATATCTGGTGCGAGAATGAAAATTCTCCAACCGGTGATCACGCTTGGCTTTTGGTTAATATTGGCACTGGCTACTATCATTTTGATGCAACAAGAATGCACAGTGGTTTTGTCTGCTTTATGAAGACAGACGCTGACCTTGATGCTTATTATAATCAGGGTGGTTATAACTACATGAGAGATAAGTCAAAGTATCCAGCAACACCAACAAGTGCATTTACATATTAAGGGAAGTATTATGTTATTTACATCAGTTCAATTTTTAATTTTTGTTTTTGTGGCCCTGGTGCTCTACTATACACTTCCAAAGAAGTGTCAGTGGATAGTACTCTTAGTGGCAAATGTTTACTTCTATCTACAGGCCGGCTTTTATGGGGCTATTTTTATGGCAATCACAATGTTGACTTCTTACTTTGCGGCTTTAATAATGGACTACTACAAGATTGTTGGCGAGAGAACCATAAAACTTTCAAAGGTTGAAGTGACAAGAGATGAGAAGAAGAAGATAAAGGCAGATGTCAAGAGAAAATCAAAAGTGATTCTTGTAATCGCCCTTCTTATAAACTTTGGAGCCTTGGGAGTTCTCAAGTATTCAAACCTTTTTATCACAAGTTTTACAAACTTTAGTCCTGTAAACTTTATCCTGCCTATGGGTATTTCCTTCTATACTTTCCAGACTATGGGATACATAGTAGATGTCTACCGTGGCAGTGTTATATCTGAGAAGAATTTCTTTAAATATGCTCTTTTCGTATCATTCTTCCCACAGTTGGTTCAGGGACCTATCAGTAAGTTCACAATGCTTTCTAAGACACTTTATGCTGAGCATGATTTCTCTTGGGATGTGATTGAATCAGGACTTATGAGGATTATCTGGGGTTACTTTAAGAAGATGATAATCGCAGACAGGGCCTCAGTAGGACTTGCAACACTTATAAGCGATTTCACAACATATAAGGGAGCTTATTCCCTTCTTGGTATAGCCATCTATGCAGTTCAGCTCTATGCTGACTTCACAGGAGGTATAGATATCACAATCGGTGTGGCTGAGCTTTTTGGCATCACACTTCCAGAGAACTTTAAGCAGCCATTCTTTTCTAAGAGTCTTGCAGAGTACTGGAGAAGATGGCACATAACACTCTGTACCTGGTTTAAGGATTATGTATTTTATCCTATTTCAACTTCAAAGAGGGTAATACACCAGGGCAAGTGGCTTAAGGAACATGTATCTGAGGGACTTGGAAAGAGATTTCCTATGTATCTTGCAACGCTCACAGTTTGGTTTGTGACTGGTATGTGGCACGGTGCAAAGTGGAACTTCATAGTTTGGGGTCTTTTGAACGGTATCATAATGCTCCTTTCACAGGAACTCTCAGGCGTCTATAAAAAGGTTGATTCAAAGCTTGGTCTAAAAAAGACTAAGATATACGGCCTTTTTGAGATTATTAGAACTACAATTCTTGTCGCTGTATTGCAGATGCTTGATTATCACAAGAATATTGCAGATGCGGCCAGAATGTTTGTCTCAATCTTTACAAGTGCAAATTACGGACAGGTATTTGGCGGAGGTTTGTTTAATATAGGCTTGAGTGTATATGACTATGTGGTACTTCTTGTAGGTATTATTGTAATATACATTGTCAGCTATCTTGGACGAAATGAGAGTCTCAGAGTCAGACTTAAGTCTAAGCCTTATGCCGTAAGATTTATCTTATGCTTGGCTATGCTCGTATGTATTTTAATCTTTGGTTCTTACGGAATAGGTTATGAGCAGAGTCAGTTTATCTATAATCAGTTCTAGTGTTTAGGAAGCTTGTTAAGGAAGAAATGTTATGAAGAAAAAATTATCCTGGTATAGGATTTTCTTTAGAGTTATAGCTCTAATACTTATACCAACGCTTGTGATAGGCGTATTACAAAGAATTCTCACACCTAAGTACGTGTCAAGTATACCTGAAGGTTCAATGATTGCTGAGTATTACGACTCACCAAAGAACACAGATGTGCTTATACTAGGTGATTGTGAGGTTTATGAAAATATTTCCAATGTGGCTATGTATCAGAATTACGGAGTTACCTCATACACAAGAGGAAGCTCTGAGCAGTTGATATGGCAGTCATATTATCTGCTTGAGGATACACTTCAGTATCAAAAGCCTAAGGTTGTAATTCTCAATGTTCTTGCCCTCTCAGAGGCTGAGGCCAAAAGTGAGGCTTACAACAGAATGACTCTTGATGGCATGAGATGGTCTAAGTCAAAAAGGGCCTCTTATGAGGAGTCAAAAACTAGCAAGGAAAACCTGCTTAGCTACTACTTCCCAATCCTCAGATACCATTCTAGATGGTCTGAGTTGAGCAGTGAAGACTTCAAGTATGCTTTTGAAAAGAAACCACTTGTGACAAGCAATGGCTATCTTATGCAGGTAGGTGTGAGACCCGTTACAACAGTTCCAAAGACTATGCCTCTGTCTGACTATGATTTCAGCCAGAGAAATATGGACTATCTTGATAAGATTCGTCAATTATGTGAGGACCATGGAGCTCAGCTTTTGCTTATGAAGGCTCCAAGTATCTTCCCACACTGGTATGACGAATGGGATGCTCAGGTTGTAGACTACGCTAAGGCACACAATATCACATATTTGAATATGGTTAAGGATGCAGAAAAGATAGGAATCGACTATAGCAAAGACACATTTGACTATGGTCAGCATCTCAATGTTGATGGTTCAGAAAAAGTTGCAAAATATCTTGGAGAAATCCTTAAAACAAAGTATAATGTAGAAGACAGAAGAAATGACCCAACATACAGCACTTACTGGAATGACCTTTCAAAGAGGTATGATGAGGAAAAGGCTGCAAAGACTAAGGCTTGGGAAAGTTCGAATGCAAAATAAAGGAGTAAGAAAATGAGAAAGAGATCGATTGCTGCAGCAGGTATCATGGTTATGTGTTTAGGACTTATGGCTTGCGGTTCAGCATCTAACACAGGTTCATCAAACACAGCAACACAGGCAGCTAGCACATCAAGTGCTGGATATGTATATACAAGTAACGGAACTGACATCAAGATCAACGATGATGTCAACGCTATCGTCAGCAAGCTTGGAACACCTAAGGGTGGCACATACGAAGCTAAGAGCTGTGCCTTTGACGGTATGGATAAGTTCTGGTACTATGATGGCTTCACACTTCAGGCCTACCAGAAGGATGGCAAGGATGTGGTTTATTCAGTAACATTTACCGATGATACTGTAAAGACTAAAGAAGGCGTAAAGATTGGCGATTCTAAGGATAAGGTTACACAGGCCTACGGTTCTTCATTCAAGGAGAACAATGGTCAGCTTGTTTACGAGTCTGGAAATATGAAGCTTTCCTTTGGTATGAAGGATAACAAGGTACAGTCAGTAATCTATGAATTAAAGCAGTGATGCTATCTGACTGATAATAGAGATTTATTTAAAGATTTTTGCTGATTTACGCATGGCGTAAGACCGGCAGTTTTTTAGGCCGGCATATGCTGGCCTTTTTTGTTCAGATTAAAGATTAAGGGAAGATTGGAATTATAGAAATGAGTAAATTGTGGGTTGTAGGAGATTCGACACTAAGTGCATTTGACGATAAGTTTTACTATCCTAGATACGGCTATGGCACAGCCCTTGGCTACTATCTTGACCAAGAGATTGAGGTTAGAAATTTAGCCCTTCCTGGAAGAAGTTCTAAGAGCTTTTTGGAAGAAAAAGTATATAAGGAACTTTTAGACGGAATGGCTGAAGGGGATTTCCTTCTTATAGCATTCGGTCATAATGATGAGAAGGCAGAAAAGTCAAGATTTACATCGCCTTTAGGTGATTACAAAACTGAGGAGAGCTTTGCTAAAAGTCTTTACGATAACTATATTCTAAAGGCTAAGGAGGCAAAGGCTTGCCCTATACTTGCGACCCCTATTGTCAGAAGAAGCGCAGAGGGAATCTACGAAGGGGAAAATGTCCATATAACAAGCGATAATGGACAGTATCCAGGTGGAGACTATGCTAAGGCTATAAGAGACCTGGGACAGGCTCTTGGCATCTACCTTGTTGATATGACTGAAATTACCAAGGAATTCTATATCAAGTTGGGAGCTGAAGAAACTAAAAATCTTCACGCTTGGCCTTCAAACAAGGAGATGAGTGTTGATGACACTCACACTAATATATGGGGAGCCAGGGTAAATGCTTACTTTTTCCTGAGCCAGGTTGAAAAGTTGGGAATTAAAGGCCTTTCTGAACATGTTTGTAACCTGGAGAAGGACGCCCCATATCCTAGTAAGGAAACCTATCTTAAGATTAATGAGGATTATAAGCCTGTCGAGTTCAAACCGGTCCTTGAAGACAGCAAGATATTCCCGTCATGGGGCCAATTCAAAGCAACAGCATTTGGTGATTTGTCTCATGAGCCAAACAGCGAGGACTTTGTCTTTGAGCCAATCAGTGATAATAGCTTCAGAATTGCTGTGAAAAACAATGTGGGCAAGATTTCAAATGTGACAGATGGACTTGCCATGTATTACAGAAAAGTTCCGGCCAATGCTGAGTTTGAATTGAGTACAAAGATTAAAATTAATGATTTTTATATAAATAAGCAAGTTTCATTTGGTCTTATGGTACGAGATGATATATACTTAGATAAAGTAATAAGTGAATGTATCGGTGATTTTGTTGCAGCAGGACCTTTGGAATTGACTGATGTCGATTCGCCAAAACGCTGTTTCGCCAGAAAAAATGGGCGATTGATTAATGGTGGCAAATGTAGTCATGGATTTAAGCCGGGGGACGAGCTTGAATTAAAGATAATTGCTACTAAAGACGGATATGCTTGTAAGCTGGGAGACCAGGACATGGTTAGCGGTGGTTTTGATTTTAAGCTTACTCAGATCGATCCTACAAGTGTTTATGTAGGTGCTTTCGTATCTAGAAATGCAGATGTAACATTTACCGATTTGGAATTAAAAATGATATAAAGTAGGCGGGATTAGGGACCTATTTTTAAAAAAATGCTTGTCACAGACATCTTAGTGAAGGCGGAAAGTGGGGATTTAGCTATGAAATTGAATTTTGTAGGAGCGGATCACGAAGTAACAGGAAGTTGCCACTATCTTGAAGCATGTGGAAAGAACATACTCATAGATTGTGGTATGGAGCAGGGCAATGATGTCTATGAAAACCAGAAATTACCTATTCCAGCGGCTGATGTAGACTATGTATTTTTGACTCATGCCCATATTGACCATACTGGCTTGGTACCAATGCTTTATGCTCAGGGCTTCAGAGGAAAGATTTACACAACAAAGCCTACAGTTGACTTGTGCGAGATTATGTTGAAAGATTCAGCACACATTCAGCAGTTTGAGTCTGAATGGCGTAATCGTAAAGCAAAAAGATCCAATGGAACCCTCAAAGAGTTTGTTCCGCTTTACTCTATAGAGGATGCTGTCGCAGTTATGAAACAGTTTGTAGGCTGTGCCTACGATGAGGAAATTGATATCTGCGATGGAGTCAGGATTCGCTTTACGGATGCTGGCCACTTGCTCGGCTCGGCTTATATTGAGGTTTGGCTCACTGAGGGCGATATCAGTAAAAAGGTCGTTTTCTCAGGAGATATAGGTAATGTAAACAAGCCTATTATCAAGGATCCTTCATATATCAAGGATGCAGATTATGTACTTATAGAGTCAACTTACGGTGACAGAAGTCACGGAGGAACTCCGGACTATGTCAAGGAAATTGCCACAGTTATCAATAATACCTTTGCCAAAGGAGGCAATGTTGTAATTCCTTCCTTTGCAGTTGGCAGAACTCAGGAGCTGCTTTACTTTATCAGACAGATAAAGGATCAAAATCTTGTAAGCAGGGATTTTGATGTCTATTTGGATAGCCCGCTCGCCATAGAGTCTACAGATATATTCAGCAGAAATATCTACCAGTGTTATGATGATGAGGCTATGGACTTTGTAAAGAAGGGCATTAATCCTCTCAAGTTCGAAGGCTTGAAATTTGCTATCACACCAGAGGCTTCTAAGCTTATCAACTTTGATAAGTCGCCAAAGGTTATCATCTCAGCATCAGGCATGTGTGAGGCTGGTCGTATCAGACATCACTTAAAGCACAACCTCTGGAGACCAGAGAGCACAATTCTTTTCGTGGGTTATCAGGCTGAGGGTACTACAGGTAGAGCAATTATCGATGGAGCAAGTGAGATCAAGCTTTTTGGTGAGCCTATCGAGGTCAGCGCTCAGATTGCAAAGCTTGCTGGTGCCAGTGGACATGCAGACAGAGAGGGACTTATCAAGTGGATAACTTCATTTGAAAATAAGCCTGATAAGGTTTTTGTAGTACACGGTGAGGACAGAGTAACTGAGAGCTTTGCCCAGCTTTTGAGGGATGAGTACGGATTTGACGCCTATGCTCCATATACAGGTGCAAGCTTTGATTTAGCTACAGGCCAGCTTATCAAAGAGGGCGACAAGGATAGAAAATCTAGAAGAACTGTTGAGAAGGTTAGAAATCATGGCGTTTACGGCAGACTTCTCATGGCTGGACAGAGACTTTTGGCTGTTATCAAGCACAATGAGGGTGGAGCTAATAAGGATTTGGCTAAATTTGCAGACCAGATTAACACCCTTTGTGATAAGTGGGACAGATAAGTTGATTTGAGAATTAAATTTGAGAATCGGATTTGAAAATTGATTTTGATAATTAAATTTGATAATTGGATTTGATAATCGATTCTTATTTTTAATTCTGATTAGTCAATCAGGATGACATATGTAATCTATACTTCTTAGGGCTTTGCAGTAGATGGCCCTAAGGAAGATATTAATTTTGGCAGAGCGGGGATAGATTTATGAAGAAAATGCTTTTCGTCTTCAATCCGAATTCAGGAAAGGGACAGATCAAAAACAGATTACTTGATATAATCAAAACATTTACCGAAGGTGGATATGAGGTAGTAGTGCATCCTACTAATGCCAGACTTGATGCTAAAAATTATGTGCTTGAAAATGGCGACCGCTTCGACTGTGTTGTATGCAGTGGAGGCGATGGAACTCTCAATGAGGTTGTGGGTGCCATGATCGAACTTGAAAAGAGAATTCCTCTGGGCTACATCCCAAGCGGAACAACCAATGACTTTGCCAGCAGTCTCAAGATACCTAAGGATATGAATAAGGCTGCAAGTCATATTGTGGACGGTCAAATCTTTTCATGCGACATTGGCATGCAGAATCAGAAGAGAAATTTTAACTATATTGCTGCCTTCGGAGCATTTACCAGTGTCTCTTATGACACACCTCAATATATGAAAAATGCCTTGGGGCATCAGGCATACGTCCTTGAGGCTTTAAAGCAATTTGCTCAGCTCAAACCATATAAGGTGAGAATTGAGACTGATACTGAGGTATACGAGGGCAAGTATATCTACGGCATGATTTCTAACACTACATCAGTTGGAGGAGTGAAGGGAATTACAGGGCCTAGTGTGGACCTGTCAGATGGCCTTTTTGAGGTTCTGCTCATAGGGGAAATCAATTCGCCATTTGTATTGCAGCAGATATTGAATTCTGTAATTCTGCAGGAAGCGCAGGATTGTGATGCCTTGACAGTTATCAAATCCAGCAAGGTTAGAATTATAAGTGATGAAAAAATCGCCTGGACTCTGGACGGTGAGTACGGCGGAAGCTTCAA
Organism: uncultured Lachnospiraceae bacterium; assembly: GCA_947164605.1. Classification (GTDB taxonomy): domain Bacteria; phylum Bacillota; class Clostridia; order Lachnospirales; family Lachnospiraceae; genus CAMUXE01. Next base: position 39,276 of record CAMUXE010000009.1, read on the forward strand.
TGAAGTTAGCTATGAAGTAAGGCCTAAGGCAGTTGACTTCATAGTTAAGAGGACTAGAAAGCATGATGCATGATGAATAAAGTGCAGTCATGAGGAAATATTTCTTGAAGGATGAAGAAATAATCATGCATGGCGAATAAAGTGCAGTCATGAGGCATATTTCTTGAAGGATGAAGAAATAATCATGCTATGTGAATAAGAGAAAATGAGAGACGATGGGAGCCCTGCTCTTTATGGAAAGTGGTTGTTATGAAAAAAACTATATCTGAGTCAGATAGAAAAAATGCAAAATTAAGAGCTAAGAAATTATCACGATTGTTATTTGGAAGAACGACAATCGTGATTTTGGCTGTAATTCTACAGATTTATTTCTTGCTCTTTGCATCAGTGAGATATCTTCACGAGTACTCTGAGCTCACATACGAATTTGTTCGTTTACTATCCGCTATTGCTGTTATTCACATAATCAATGAGGACACCAACACAAGTTTTAAGCTGGTTTGGGTGGTTCCAATCCTAATAGCGCCTGTATTTGGCACTATTCTTTATTTTTATGTGAATGTGCAGATTGAGACTAAACACACAAGAAAGAGACTGGCTAGTATAAATAAGCAGTTCAGCGCTATGGTAAAGCAAAATAATGCGGCCCTTATGGACTTGTCCAATGAGTCAAACGGCGAAGTTGGACTGGCTAAGTATCTATACTTAACGGGTGGATTTCCTGTTTTTGAGGGTGATGCCTGCCAGTACTTTCCAATGGGAAAGGATAAATTTGCCGAGATGAGAAGGCAGCTTGAGAGAGCTGAAAAGTTTATCTTTCTTGAGTATTTTATTATATCTGACGGCGAGATGTGGTCTTCAATACTTGATATCTTAAAGCGCAAGGTCAGTGAAGGGGTTGAGGTTAGGCTTCTTTATGACGGCATGAACAGCCTGGTATCTTTGCCTTATGATTTCTCAAAGAAAATGGCCAAGTATGGCATAAAGGCTAGACCTTTCAACCAGATAAGACCTGTATTTTCTACTATTCAAAATAACAGGGATCACAGAAAAATTCTCATCGTCGACGGAAACACAGCATTTACCGGAGGAATAAATCTTGCCGACGAATATATCAATAAGCTTGATCGTTTCGGAGTTTGGAAAGACACAGCTGTGATGGTAAAGGGCCATTCTGTAAAGTCATTTACTCTTATGTTCTTGAAAATGTGGCATGAGGCTATGAAGAAGGATATAGTCCCATACACTGATCTTGACAAGTTCTACTATAATGTCGATTGTGACAACCCATATTCTATCTATGATTGGGATAATTCCCTTCTATACACAGGAGGTTTCCTGATTCCTTACGCGGACAATCCATTCAGCAAGGAACGTATTGGAAAGAGGGTTTACATAGACATTTTGAACCGAGCATGCAAGTATGTCCATATTATGACTCCTTATCTGATTCTTGATGATGAGATGATGGCTGCTCTGCGCTACTGTTGCAGCAGGGGCGTTGAGACGACTATCATTATGCCTCACATACCTGATAAGAAGTATGCCTACTATCTTGCAAGAACCTACTATGCAGACCTGATTTCAAGAGGAGTGCACATATACGAGTATCAGCCGGGTTTTGTACACGCCAAGATTTTTGTCAGTGATGACAGAAGGGCAACTGTAGGCTCTATCAACCTAGATTACCGCAGTCTCTACCTTCACTTTGAAGATGGCCTCTATCTCTATCAGAACGAGTCTGTTCAAAAGATTGAGGAGGACTTTAAAGAGACTCTCGGCCAATGCCTTGAAATTACTTTGGATGATTGTAAGAATTACTCTAAAATTAAGAGCTTTATAGGTGGAACCCTCAAACTCTTCGCACCTCTGATGTAGGGGGGAGTATAGTATAGCTTGCTTATAGGTAGCCTTTAGATAGACGTGTAGATAGTTTATAGATAGCCTCTAGATAGACGTCGGGGGGCGGAAAAAGGCAAGTAGGTCAAAATATCTCCCTTTAAGAAGCTAGGTACACAGAATGAGGGGGCGGAAAAAGGCAAGTTGGTTGAAATATCTCCCTTTTAAGAAGCTAGTACACAGAATGAGGGGGCGGAAAAAGGCAAGTAGGTCGAAATATCTCCCATTTAAGAAGCTGGTACACAGAATGAGGGGGCGGAAAAAGGCAAGTAGGTCGAAATATCTCCCATTTAAGAAGCTGGTACACAGAATGAGGGGGCGGAAAAAGGCAAGTAGGTCAAAATATCTCCCTTTAAGAAGCTAGGTACACAGAATGAGGGGGCGGAAAAAGGCAAGTAGGTCGAAATATCTCCCTCACACATAGAAGAAGCTATAAACATAGCTAATATATAGCTTACAGATAGGCACGAGGGGCGGAAAAAGGCAAGTAGGTCGAAATATCTCCCATTTAAGAAGCTAGTACACAGAATGAGGGGGCGGAAAAAGGCAAGTTGGTTGAAATATCTCCCTCACACATAGAAGAAGCTATAAACATAGCTAATATACAGCTTACAGATAGGCACGAGGGGCGGGAAAGAGCAAGTTGGTCGAAATATCTCCCTTTTAAGAAGCTAGGTACATAGAATGAGGGGGCGGAAAAAGGCAAGTTGGTTGAAATATCTCCCTTTTAAGAAGCTAGTACACAGAATGAGGGGGCGGAAAAGGCAAGTTGGTTGAAATATCTCCCTTTAAGAAGCTAGGTACATAGAATGAGGGGGCGAAAAAGAGCAAGTTAGAGAGAATATCTCCCTTATCACATAAAATAAATTCAAATTATTATAAGCTATGTCTTTTCTTGGCTTTATGTGCTGGATAAAATATCCTGCATAATAAGCAAGATTGACATAGCTTTTCTTATCTTCTTTTGACTAGCTTATGCTAGTAGCTTGGGAGGCATTCTGGAGAGTCTAATGAAAAAATATGGCTTGATGAGGTCATTTTGTGGAATCTTATTCTGTAATCGAACACATATGATATTATAGATATAGAAATGATATACAAGAGGGGCATATAAGAAGTATAAGGAGTATAAGAAGTACAAGGAGTTTTACAGGTACAAAGAGTGTAAAGGTTTTAGAAGTACAGGGATTCTAAGGTTTATAAGAAGTAAGTTTACTGCTGGGTAGTTTGTTTTAGTTTTCTGAGTGGGGATGGCTATGGTTGAAATCGGGGGGCTTTTAGCTAATAGATATAGGATTATAAAATACTTAGGTGGTGGTATGAGTCGAGTCTATCTGGCTATAGATGAAGTCAGTATGAGAAAACTGGCAGTTAAGGTGGTTGATAAGATAGGTGAGAAGGTGCTTGATAAGATGCCGCCTATAGACCATGAGAAGCATGGTTACGGTCTAGCGGATAAGGATGTCCAACTTGAGGCGATTTTCAGGGAGGCCAGACTTCTTAAAAGGCTGCACAGGAAGGGGATAGCCAATATTGTGGACTTGCTAGACCTTGAAGAAGAATTCATCATAATTACAGAGTTTATTGAGGGGCAAAATTTGAGAACTTATGCTAAGGAAAAGGCCGGAATAGGGGTTGATCAGGCAATAAATATTATGGACCAGATTGCCAGCATACTTAAGGATTTGCACCTGGGAAAACCAGGACTTTTTTTCAAAGATTTAAAACCAAGCAATATTATTGTTGAGAAAGATGGGAGCTGCAGTCTTATAGATTTTGGTTGTGCAGACATGTTTGGTAGGACGGCCAATAGAGGATTGGGTAGCAAAGGATTTGCCGCACCAGAGCAGTTCGTGGACAATGGAGAGGTTGATGAGAAAAGCGATATATTTGCCTTGGGGAGGACTATGCTCTATAGTCTCTTTCCAGGGGTGACTTTTAGGACAAGAGAGGACAGGTTTTGGCTTTTTTATAAGAACTACGGTTTTAAAAGCTTGAAGAGGTCATATCCATTTTTTAAGGGAATTATTTTGGGGCTTAAGGTTAAGGCATTGGCAAGGCTCATATATGACTGTATTGGCCAGGATAAGGATGACAGATGTCAGGATATGGCTTATATTCAGGATGAATTAGGCAAGATTAGGGCGCTTGATGAGAGATTGCAGCTTAAGCTTAGGATATATCTGGATTATATATTGCCGGCTATGGCGTTATTAAGCTTGGCTGGCATACTTTTCTTTGGATGGAGGTTGATGCAGTTTGGCGGATTCTAGGGGGATTTTTAGGAAAAAGGAAAGAGCAACTTTTAGTCTGATTTTTTTAGGGGGGATATTTGCAGCTATTATAGTAGTACTTTGGCCTTTTGGAAGCATCAAGGGACTTGCAGATGATAGACAGGAAGCAAGCTTAGAGCTAAGTGTTGATGATCAGGAGCATTTGAGCAATTCGCAAGCTCAAGTTTTGATTCGCGTTATAATCAGGGATCAAGCAGATTACCTAAACGAGGAATCTTGTAATCAGGTGCTGCATGGGACCTATAATGGGGAAGGTAGTCATGGGATTTTTTTAAAAAGCAGAGATTATGATGTTAGCGCAGGTTTGGCTTGTGTTGCTCTTACTTATGTATTGAGGGATGCGGGCGATTACAGCATTTGCCCATATTATGTAAGTAAAGATGGCAGACAGGCTGTGAGAGTGGGGCCGGATATTAGGGAGAATTTGTATTTTCATATTGAGCCTAAGGAGATAGAGACTAGTACTGTGATTGTAGACCTTAATCGGGCTGGGGCTGAGAGTGAGGGCTATAACAAGGATAAGTATAATGATAATGAGGACTCGGCAAATGCTTTTGAATTGCCGAATATTGGTATGGATAACAGGGCGGAGAATAGTGAAATCGACTATTTAGCAGATGGCATTGAAGGTCAAAGTCAGATAGAAACTGGACTTGAGGATGTATCGGATGGAGCCAAGGAATACCGATATGATGATAAGATTGAAAATGTTCCTGAAAAGAGTATGAGTGCGGGTAGTGAGGGGGATTTGTATTTAAGCGAGAAAATAAATAGCAGTGATAGCCCGAAAGAATTGAAAAATAGAGCATCTGTGGAAACTGAAAATGGAAATGAGATGGATAGTGAGGGCATAAGGTCAATTTATTTGCTTTTAATAGGGATATGTAGTACAATATTCTTTGCTTGCTTAGGGGTTATTGTGACCGAAAAATTAAGCGGAAAAGAAAAGTAGAATGAGCATTATGGGGGCTTTTGGGGAATATGTGTACAGTATCAATTTTGTTGGATTCAATTGAGAAAGTGCAGGATTTTGTTAATCGTATCAGTAGATATGGTTGTTCTTTTGATATTGAGTCAGGACATAGCTTTGTTGACGCTAAGTCTTTAGTGGGATTATTATCTTTGGATTTGACTCAGCCTTTGAGATTGTCTATTCAAGATGATGGTCAGCAGTTGGAGGATATCTTAAGAGATATTCAGGAGTATATGAATTACTAATTTTTGACAATTTTTTGATTGTTGATATTGAGATGAGTTCGCTCTAAATCCTGGCCTTCGGCTTGACTTTTATAGGGATTTTGGGTAGAATTTATCTTGCTTCGCGGAAGTGTCGGAATGGCAGACGAGCAAGATTCAGATTCTTGTGTGGGTTTCCACGTGTGGGTTCAAGTCCCATCTTCCGCATTAGATGAACAAAAATAGGACCAGTGCTTTGCACCGGTCCTATTTTTATTCATGTCACGCAGATGCGTGACATGAGCCCGTGGGCTCATTCTCCGGACTGCAAGCAGTCCGTCGGTCGGTTCGGGCTAGAAAAGGTCCACAGGACCTTTTCTCGAGACGCCCTCACCCCATCTTCCGCAGGTGACGGCCGTCGCGAAGCGACGAGCCTGAGAGATGGAGGGGGTGACGGCCGTCGCGAAGCGACGAGCCTGAGCTTGAGATTTATCTTATGTATATGACTTAAAAGGGAGATAATACTATGGTTAGAAGAATAGTTAAAAATACAAAGTTTTTGGCGCAGGTTTCTAGGGAAGCTACTAAGAAAGATAGTCAAATAATTGAGGATTTGTTAGATACGCTTAGGGCTAATCGTGATTATTGTGTGGGAATGGCTGCCAATATGATTGGGGAGAAAAAAAGAATTATAGTTGTGGCGATGGGACCATTTCAGTTTGCTATGATCAATCCGGTTATAGTTAAGAAGGATGGTAAGTATGAGACTGAGGAAGGATGTCTTTCACTTGATGGCGTAAGAAAATGTGTTAGATATGAGGAGATTGAGGTAGATTATCTTGATCAGAACTTTGAGAAGAAACATGAAAAGTATTCAGGATTTACCGCACAGATTATCCAACATGAAATTGATCATTGTGATGGAATCATTATTTGATAAAAATAAATTAGGTAAGGCCACAGTTGATAAAAATAAATTAGGTAAATCCACAGTTGAATCCACGGTGAATTCCGCAGTTAAATCTAGAGTGAATTTCCAAGTTAAATCTAGAGTGAATTCCACAGGCTGGGCTTTTCTGGGAGTGGTTAGAGAAAGGACGTATGTGAGATGACTTATGAAGAAGTTTTAGTTAAGGCGAAGGAAAATATTGGACCTAAATGTAAGGTGTGTCCTACTTGTAACGGCTTGGGCTGCGGAAATATTATGCTGGGACCAGGTTCTAAGGATCCTGGAAATGGTGCATTTGAAAATTTTCAGGCTTGGAGAAAGATTAAGCTTAATATGGATGCTATAGGTGAGAATTGTGAACCTGATACATCAACAGAGCTCTTTGGCAAAGCATTTGCCATGCCGCTTATGACTGCGCCTATTGGTTCTATTAAATTTCAGGTGGAAATGCCGCCGTTTATGAACCTTCATAAGATGCTGTATGCTGTTATGTGCAATCCTGCTAAGCTTTGAAAACACTGGAGTTTACCAACTTGAGCTTTCCCTCATACCTTCCCTTGTGTTATATCGTTCCATATGGTCATGTGAGACATGATAAGGGAAAAAATAAGGGAAGGAAAAACTGATAACACGAAATAAAACAATATGGCGTCGGACTGTTGAAATGCAAAATTCGTTCTTGGAGTTATGCCCATAGTTATCTGATCAAAATCAGATGACTGTGGCTTTTTTGTGCTTATCTTACCGTTCACTGCAAAAAATCAACCGTTCACATCATAGGTAGCAGAAAAATATGTATAACAACCGATATAATTATATAGTATACCTTGGAGAGCGCAAGTTATCCGGTGGAGAAGGAACCAACTCGGCGATACATTGCCCGAAACCAAGTAAACAAGGCATAATCAAGGCATTTGGCTATTCACCATAATTGCATGCAATTTTCTTAAAGAACATAAAGCAGTGTTAAAAATGTTGTGTCTGCCGTTAATAAATGTCTGCTGTTAAAGTTCGCATATATTTATGTGGAGTTTTAGGAGATGAAAGGTGGAAAGACACTTTTGTGATAAACAGATGAAAACCCCTTCCAATTATTGACATATGCCAGAAATAACGCTATACTAATTATAGTTATTGACATATGCCAGAAAAGGAAAACCATGCCGAGACCTAAAAGATGTAGAAAAATATGCAGATATCCGGATTACTGGAGTTTTGTTCCGGAAGGAGCGAAAACTGATGACACTATTATGTTTATGCTTGATGAGTTTGAAAGCGTCAGATTGATTGATTTTGAAAAAATGACTCAGGAAGAATGTGCGTCAGTTATGGGAGTTTCAAGAGCAACTATTACAAGTATCTATGAAACAGCCCGTTTTAAGCTTGCGGATGCGCTGGTAAACGGAAAACGGATTCGTATAACAGGTGGTGCATACCGTATTGATGAGGTACCGGCATCTGCAGAAATCAACGAAAAAGGAGAAAATACTATGAGAGTTGCAGTTACTTATGAACAGGAAATGGTCGGACAGCATTTTGGAAGAACAGAGCAGTTCAAAATCTATGACATTTCAGACCGCATGATAAGCAGTACGCAGATTGTTGACACAAACGGAACCGGCCACGGTGCCCTTGCGGGGTTTCTCCGTGCAGCTGAAGTTGAGACATTGATTTGTGGAGGTATAGGACAGGGAGCCAGAAATGCACTTGAAGAAATGGGCATAAAATTGCTGCCTGGTGTAACCGGTAAAGCGGACGAAGTAGTGAAGGATTATCTGGAGGGCAATCTTGAATATAACCCTGATACGGAATGCCACCATCATGATCATGAGCACGATGATGGTCATGACTGCCATCACGGCGATTGTGGCTCTCACGGATGTCACTAATTTAGGATGATATGGAAATGTTAGATAAGATGACAAAACAATATGTGAATTGGTACAACTATGTAAGATCTCATTCTTATAATAATTATTTGACACCAATGGAAGCACGATTTAATTGATATTTTCCGAACATGTCGTTACCAAAAATGTTGACCAGTACAAATGACCATGGTCAAACTTATTGGCTTATTATTTAGCTGATAAGTTAGAAAATTTCCAGATTAAGTAGTGAAGTAATTAATGAATTAAGTGGTGAATTAATGAATTGATTAATGAATAAATTAATCAATTAAGTAAATCAATTAAGTAAATCAATTAAGTAAATCAATTAAATAAGATCTCCCTTGGCTTTGAAAATCAGGAATTTACACATCTTGATTTTTAGCCAAGGGAGGTTTTTTGTTAAATATAGTAGCGGCACTGGCTTATGTAGTAGAGAGAGCCGTAGGCGCAGATTATGTCGTCCTCTGAGGCTTCGGAAAAAGCCGATTTGACAGCCTCCTCTAGACTTTTGCATGGCTTAGTAGGAATAGGAACAAGTTTTTTGAGCTTGCATTCCTTATCTATGAAGGAAGAAAGTTCCTCACTAGCTAGAGCTCGCTCAGTATCTGGCCTTACAGTATAGTATGCTTTGGAATACATAAGTGTACCTTCAATAATTGAGTTATAGAGCTTGTCAGCTAAAACTCCGACTATAAATCTAATTTTCTTTCCAGGAAAGTAGTAGTTAAGGCTGTCGACAAGAGCTTCGACGCCTTCGGGGTTATGGCTGCCATCTATGATGAAAATGGGCTTTTTAGATAAAAGCTCAAATCTAGCGGGCCACTTGGCTTTTTTTAGACCTATTGCTATGCTCTGATCAGAGATTTTTGTGAGTCCCCTGTCATAGGCTGTTCTGGCGGCTTTTACGGCAAGGGCAGCATTGTTTAACTGGTATCCGCCAAGGAGGGATATCTCAAAAGTTGCAGCTGATTTGGAGCCAGAAGGGACACCCTTGCGTGAAGCATAATCAAGGCTTGCCGAAGTTTTTAGGCTTGCCGAAGTCTTTAGGCTAGGTGAAGCATCTTGGTTTTGCGGTGTCTCCATGCTCGATTTATCAAGAGATTCTATAGATTCTATAGCTTCGTAATCCTTTAAGATGAAGGTCTGTGAGTCAAGATTGAAGGAGCTAGGCCTTTCAACTAATTCAGAGTAGATTAAGCTTGCATTCTCGCTAGCTGCTTTTGCTTCAAATACTTTGCAGACCTCTTTTTTTGCGGGATAGGCCACGCAAACTCCGCCTTTTTTTATGATGCCTGCCTTTTCGGCTGCTATCTCTTCCAAGGTGTTTCCCAGAATCGCACAGTGGTCGAGACTTATGGTTGATATTACCGAGAGAATAGGGCTAGGTATAACATTTGTTGCGTCGAGTCTTCCTCCTAAACCTACCTCAAAGACCACAATATCGCAGGCAGAATCAAGAAAGCAGACCAGGGCGACGGCGGTGATGATTTCAAATTGAGAAAAGGCGATAGATGGATTTTCGATGTGCAGTTGTTCTAGAGCCTTAATCACAGCATTTGTCGCTAAGACAAGTTTTTCATCCTCTATATCTTGCTGATTTATACGGATTCTCTCGCTAAAGTGCTCAAGATAGGGGGAGGTGTAGGTTCCAGTTTTGTAGCCACTCTCGACAAGTATGCTTGTGAGCATAGATGAGGTGGAACCTTTGCCGTTGGTGCCGGCAATGTGGATGAATTTGAGCTTTTCCTCAGGATTGCCAAGGAGAGTGCAAAGGCGCTTCATGCGGCTTAAGTCAGTCAACTTGCTTCCAAAGCGGGGGAGAGACTCCATGTAGTCAATAGCTTCTTTTGATGTATTTATAAGAATCATAGAATTACCTTCTTTTTGAAATTTGTCATAATTATTGATAATTGTAGGCGATGATTTTGGATTTTACAAGTTAATGTGATAAAATAAACCTAGTTGATTTTTTGGGGCAGTTTTTCTTTTGCCCGCAGTGGAGGTAATATGGCTGATCAGTGCAGTTGTGAGTATTGTAACAATTTGGTTTATGACGAGGAACTTGAGGAGTATGTCTGCGACGTGGATATGGACGAGGACGACTATGCCAGATTTCTGACCTCATCATATAAGGTTTGCCCTTATTACCAGAGTAATGATGAATATAAGATTGTAAGGCATCAGATGTAGTGTAGGTGCCTGGGCTATATATAAATTTTACTATGGGGGTATGAATGGAAGAGAAAAAATATGCAGTTTTGATAGACGGGGACAATGTTTCCTACAATTATGTGGACGTGGTTTTGAAGGAGATGACTAAGTACGGAAATCTCACTATTAAGAGAGTTTACAGTGATTTCACGACCAATATGGCTTCAGGATGGAAGAAGACAATATCGAGCAAGGGTATTAGGGCAATTCAGTCATTTGCCAATACTAAGGGCAAAAATGCTACTGATTCAACCCTTATCATAGATGCCATGGATATCCTATATACAGGAGATGTTGATGGCTTCTGTATTGTGTCTAGTGACAGTGATTTTACCAGCATTGCCATAAGGCTCAACGAGGCTGGTATGCATGTTATAGGCATGGGAGAGAGCAAGACACCTGAATCTTTCAGGGGGGCTTGCACCTTGTTCAGAAATCTCGAAATTCTCAAAAAAGACTATGAAGACGGTGATTCTGAGCTCTTTGATAATAACAGTCAGACTAAAAAGTCAGATTCTAAGGATGCAGACTCCAAGGAAAATGTACATAAGTCCAATGAGAAAAAAGCTTCGGATATTGCCAAGAAGGCCGATAAGACTGGAAAAGATATTGAGACTAAGCTTCTTTTGGAAGAGAAGAAATCAGAGAGATCTATGTCGGAAATTGAGAATGAGGTTATTTCTATCATAAATGAGAATATCAGCAATGGTAGGAGGACAACCCTGGGAGAGGTCGGAAACAGGCTGCTTAAGCTCTATAACGACTTTGATGTCAGACAGTATGGTTATTCATCCCTTTCAACATTTGTCGCTAATTTGGGGCATGTAGACTTGATTAAAGAGGACAATGTTTTTTATGTGGATCTTTTGGAAGATGACTATAAGAAATTTAATGTAATTGACTATGCTTTGGAGCAGATAAGGGATTTTGGAGATTCTTCAGGTATTGACCTCTCAGTTTTAGGTCAACATATTCACGATAAGTACCCAGATTTTAAGGTCAAGGAATATGGCTATTCAACCTTGCAGAAATTTCTGACAAATTCGGGAGCATTTTGTTTTAAGACATCAAGCACTGGATCTATCAAGGTTAAGTTGAAGAAAAAGAATTAGAAGCAACTATAGAATTAGCTATAGAAGCAATTATAGAATTAGCTATAGAAGCAGCTATATAAACGGCTATAGAAGCAATTATATAAGCAGCTATAGAATTGGATATGATATAGATTACAAGTTTTGAATTAAATGATTATAGGAGATTGATATGAATAAGATTGCGAGTTTTACTGTTAACCACTTGGATTTACTCTGTGGTATCTATGTGTCAAGAAGGGATTATATCGGCCAGGAGTGTATCACAACATTTGACCTGAGATTTACCAGACCAAATGTGGAGGCTCCTATGGATACTGCTGGTATCCATGCCCTTGAGCACCTGGGCGCTACTTTCTTGAGAAATGATGAGGAGTGGAGCAATAAGACCATTTACTTCGGTCCTATGGGCTGCAGAACTGGTTTTTATGTACTTTTCTCTGGTGAGCTGAGCTCAGAAGACATTTTGGATGTATTGAGAAGAATGGCGGATTACGTCCTTAGCTACGAAGGGGAGATTCCGGGCTACTCGCCAAGGGATTGTGGAAATTACCTGGACAATAACTTGACTTTGGCCAAGCTTTATATGAAGAAGTACAAGGAAGAAGTTCTTGATAATCCAAGCCCAGAGAGAATGAGATATCCAGACTAGTAAAAGCTTTGATAAAGACATAAAAAAGCCTTGAGGAATGATGATTCATTCTTCAAGGCTTTTTGTTTTCTTATTACTTATGATTTTAATTAAACTTCGAAAATTAAATCGCCATAAGATGGGAATGGCCAGTACTCCTTGTCGACGATCATTTCAAGTCTGTCAGCAGGATCTCTCAATTCCTTCATCTTAGCAGAAACTGTATCACGGAAGAAGTGAGCTGCTTCCTTAGGATCAGTAATTGTAGCACCCTTTTCAACTGCTTCTTTGAGTTCTGTCTGAGCTTTGTACATAGCATTGAGGTTCTCCGTAACATCTGCAAGGATAGCCTTCTGAGTTGTAGGCTCAATACCAGCTTCGCTAACAGCGGCGATAGAGTTTGCAAGCTCAGTTGTGTAAGAAATAACAGCAGGGATGATCTGCTTTGAGCTAATGTTGAGCATTGATTTTGCTTCAATATTTACAGTCTTCTTGTAAGCTTCATACTTAATCTCAGCTCTAGATAGGAGCTCAGTCTTAGTAAATACGCCAAACTGCTCATAAAGCTTGAGAGCTTTGTCAGTTGTGAGAGCTGGAATAGCATCAACCATGTTCTTGATATCAGGAAGACCACGGCGGTGAGCCTCTTCAGCCCACTCCTCAGAGTATCCATTTCCGTTGAAGAGGATTCTCTGGTGCTCTGTGAAGAGCTTCTTGATCATGTCATGAACAGCCATATTGAAATCTTCAGCATTTTCAAGCTCGTCAGCGATTTCCTTGAAGCTTTCAGCAACGATAGTGTTGAGGACAACATTGGCCGGTGCGATAGAGTCAGAAGAACCTACCATACGGAACTCAAACTTGTTACCAGTGAAGGCAAAAGGAGAAGTACGGTTTCTATCAGTTGCATCCTTATTGAGATCTGGAAGTGCAGAAGCGCCTGTGTGGAGCTTGCCTTTCTGGATAGATGATGTTGCATCACCCTTGTCAATAAGCTGATTGATAACATCCTCAAGCTGCTCGCCGAGGAAGATAGATATAATAGCTGGAGGTGCTTCATTGGCACCAAGTCTCTGGTCGTTACCAACATTGGCAGCAGATTCACGCAAGAGATCAGAGTGGGTATCTACGGCCTTCATAACAGCGCCGAGTACGAGAAGGAACTGGATATTCTCGTGAGGAGTCTTTCCTGGATTTAAGAGGTTGATTCCGTCATCAGTTGTGAGTGACCAGTTGTCGTGCTTACCTGAACCGTTAACGCCCTCAAATGGCTTCTCATGGAGGAGACATACGAGATTGTGGTGATAAGCAACCTTCTTTAAGATTTCCATTGTGAGCTGGTTGTTGTCAGTTGCAATATTGCACTGAGCATAGATAGGGGCAAGCTCATGCTGACCAGGAGCAACCTCATTGTGCTGTGTTCTGGCTGAGACACCCAATTTCCAGAGTTCCTGGTTGACATCTCTCATGAATTCACCGATACGCTCTCTGATAACACCGAAATAGTGATCATCAAGTTCCTGACCCTTAGCTGGGCTGGCACCGAAGAGTGTACGTCCTGTGTAGATTAAATCCTTTCTCTGAAGGTACTTATCGCGGTCTACGATGAAGTATTCCTGCTCAGCACCTACTGAAGGAGTTACTGTCTTTGAACTTGTGTTGCCAAAAAGGCGGACAATTCTTAAAGCCTGCTCGTTGATGGCATCCATTGATCTTAAAAGTGGAGTCTTCTGATCAAGAGCCTCGCCTGTATAAGAACAGAAAGCTGTTGGGATAACTAAGATTGCTCCTGTACCATCATGTCTGATAAATGCAGGTGAAGTACAATCCCAAGCAGTATAACCTCTAGCCTCAAATGTAGCTCTTAAGCCACCTGAAGGGAAAGATGAAGCATCAGGCTCTCCTTTGATAAGTTCCTTGCCTGAGAATTCCATTATAATTCTACCTTCAGAATCAGGAGCTGAGATGAAGGAATCATGCTTTTCTGCAGTTGATCCAGTGAGTGGCTGGAACCAGTGAGTGAAGTGAGTAGCACCTTTCTCAACTGCCCAGTTTTTCATAACATTAGCAATTGAATCAGCATCCTCTAAAGATAACTCACTCTTGCCTTCCATAGCACTTTTAAGGTTCTTGTAAACGTTCTTTGGCAATCTGAGCTTCATCACATGATTGTTAAAGACGTCAACACCGAATTCTTCTGCAACATTGAAGTTTTCTTTCATAGTAATCCTTTCTGTTGTAAATCCAAAAAAATATTTTGCTTTATATATGAAGGAGTATAAATAGGGCAAATATGCATTTTGCCATAAAATATTAGGTAAAAAACCAACTTAACTTAATTTTATTAAGTGTAAACCCCTGACACCCATTCTTATAATTAAGCAACAGTTAATAAAATAACCCTATTTAGGAAATAATGCAAGTCTTATTGAGAAAAATGCTTGTCTTACGGGAAAAAATACAAGATTTGTAGAAAATTCACAATAAGAGCGAAGAATAGTGGGACTTAAATAAAAATACCGCTAATCTTTTTGAAAAGACTAGCGGTAGTTTATTAATATTGAATTAAGCTTAATTATTGCTTGGCTCAGACTGAGGAATAGCAGTCTCTCCAATCAAGCTTCCATGAATGATTAAGCGGTGAGTCAGGTTATCAGCACATGTAGATAGAGTTACTATCTGTCTTGCTGTTGAAGGATCACCGTTAGTAGCATACATTGACTCCTGCTTTCTTGCTACAGCATAAGACTGCATAGATGACAGGGTAGGGAAGTTGAAGGTGAATGTCTCAGATGTAGGATCAGTGAGGTAAACACTGAAAATCTGGTATTCTCTCAGACGATCTTTAGTGTAAATGTAGAACTTGTCATTGCCTTCAGTCTGGTAGAAACCTGAGTTTCTGTACTTGTGAAGTACTGAGAACATTGTTCCACTGTAAAGAGTGTGGCCATAAATAATTACATGAGATGAATTGATTCCACCATTAATTCTGTAGTCGATAAAGAGACAGCCGTTAATATTGGAAGATCCATCAATTGCTGTAGTGAGGTACTTTTCATTGTCAGTCCCCTGTACTACTGGAAGTCTCATGTCTACACTTGGGATATAGAGCATACCTTGTGCATCTGCATTAATCGCAAGCAAAGCGTTGTGATCATACTTGAAAGGCACCTTTGACACATTGCCATCCTCAGATACAATCTCCACTGGGGTGTTGTCCTCTGTGATTTGGCCTGTGACATCTCCGTAAAGTTTCTTGCCACGGTTGTATTCAAGTAAGATACCTAAGAGGCGGATGCCTGAATAGCAGAATATAATTGCACATATTATAATGATAACTGTCCTAATTATGTCGCCCTTAGTTCTTCTTTTCTTACTCTTAATATGATCATTGGCTGGGCCTTTTCCTCTAACCTTATTACCGCTTGCCTTAGCTTTAACTTCTTTCTTCTCAATAAGTTCTGGATGGTCGACGCTAGATACAGGAACCTGCTGGTCTGTATCTTCGTTAGAACCAAAATAGCTGTCAAAATCGCTCATTATAAAATACTCCTAAATAATTTTCTTTAATCAAGCCTTACCAGCTGAGCCAAAGAGAGCAATTTTATCACGTACTGTCTGCTTGATTGCTTCTACACCAGGTGCAAGAAGCTTTCTTGGGTCAAATCCTTTTCCTTCAAGATCTTTACCGGCTTCGATGTACTCTCTAACTGCTGCAGCAAATGCAAGCTGGCACTCTGTGTTAACATTGATCTTGCACACACCGAGTGAGATTGCCTTTTTAATCTGATCTTCAGGGATACCTGTACCACCGTGAAGTACAAGAGGCATATCGCCAACTGCATCCTTTACACTAGCGAGTGTGTCAAAGCTAAGACCTGCCCAGTTTGCAGGGTACTTACCGTGAATGTTACCGATACCTGCTGCAAGGAAATCAACTCCAAGGTCAGCAATCATCTTACACTCGTTAGGATCAGCACACTCACCAGCAGCGACAACTCCGTCTTCCTCGCCACCGATAGCACCAACCTCAGCCTCGATTGACATACCCATAGCATGTGCTACATTGATCAATTCCTTGGTCTTTTCTACGTTCTCGTCGATTGGGAAGTGAGAACCATCAAACATGATTGATGAGAAACCAGCTTTGATACACTTGTAGCATCCATCGTAAGTACCGTGGTCAAGATGGAGAGCAACTGGAACTGTGATGTTTTGCTCTTCAACTAAAGCTTTTACCATGTCGGCAACTACTTTGAAGCCGCCCATGTACTTACCAGCTCCTTCTGACACACCTAAGATTACAGGTGAATTGAGTTCCTGAGCTGTGAGAAGAATTGACTTAGCCCACTCAAGATTGTTGATGTTGAAGTGGCCTACAGCATACTTACCCTCGCGGGCCTTATTAAGCATTTCTGTTGCGTTAACTAACATATTTTCCCTCCTAGGATTTTATTATTTGTTCTAATTATACGCTCCAATGGGCGAAAATGAAAGTATTTTGAGCAAAAAGAGCTTGCGAATGATTGTTTTAAATTCTATAATTAATGCCATAAATGATAATAGTGCTGATTATAGTCATGTGTTTTTTAAACTAATTGAAAGGGAATAACATATGTTTAATTTTTCAAATGTATTGGCTGATGCCACAAGCGATGTCAATTTTTATAGTGAGAAAGCCAATGAAGGCTCTTCATTCATGCCATTTATAGGCTTTATGCTTTTTTTCGCAGCTCTGATTCTGTTGATAATTGGAATTACAAATATTGTCGACTCAAAGAAGCAGTTTAATCTTTTCTATGATCAGAGAGATGCAAAAGACTTTACTGATGAGAAGTATGTAAAGGAAAGAAAAAGAGGCATTGTATTTATAGTAATCGCTATTGTGCTCTTAATAGCTTCACTTATCATCTTGCCACTCTTTTAAATTAGAAATAAAAAAACATCGCCCGCCGAGTTGGTGGACGATGAGAGAGAGGGAGAGAACTGCTATCAGTTCATGTATTATGAATTTTAGATATTGTCTTTAATATAATGATAGTATAAAAGACAATGATGTACGAAATAAGATGTTTTTGTGAATTTAGCTTTAATTCATTGTGAATAATTTGTTAATGAAACTACAAGCTATTATAGATAAAAGACAATAAAAAACATGAAAAAGGTGTATGAAATGCCATAACTATTGGCTTTTCATACACCTTTTAAATTTGGTATTTTTTTAGATTTAAGGCAAATTAGTCATCAATCTTTTCTGGCTCTGAGTATGTCTCACCAAAAGTTTCAACACTTACTTCCTTCATAACCTGAGGCTTGAGTGGTCTGTCTGAATAATCAACATCTACATCAGCGATTTCGTCGAGAACCTCTTCACCTTCGATAAGCTTACCGAATGCGGCATATTCGCCGTCAAGATGAGGAGCGTTAGCGTGCATGATGAAGAACTGAGAACCAGCTGAATCTGGGGACATAGAACGAGCCATTGAAAGAACTCCGCGTGAGTGCTTGAGGTCATTCTTAAAACCGTTGTGTGAGAACTCACCCTTGATAGAGTAACCAGGGCCACCCATGCCTGTGCCGTCTGGATCTCCGCCCTGAATCATGAAACCAGCGATGATTCTGTGGAAGATAGTTCCGTTGTAGAAGCCCTTCTGAACAAGGGAGATGAAATTGTTTACAGTATTTGGTGCGATTTCTGGATAAAGTTCAGCCTTCATAACGTGGCCGTTTTCCATTGTAATTGTAACTATTGGATTTGACATATAAATTCCTTTCTTTCTGAGGCTAAAGAAGTTAATATATAAGCAAGTTTAGCCGAATTGTTTTAAATATAAGAGATTATAACATAAGGGAAGATAGATTAAAATGTCAAATGTAGATATAAAATATACTGAACTTGTGGCAGAAAGTCTGCCTGATTTTATAATAATTGTTGAGAATGATAGGGAAAGAATTCTGCCTCTTGATTTTGACATCAAGGAAAAGGCCCTATATGAGCCAATTGAACTTGAATCATTGTTGGATAGGTCTTGTCAGGCTGAAAATATTGAGCCTGATGCCAAGAATACAATTACAGTGGTGCAAAAAGGCCCAGATTACTACACAATCAGCGGCTTTGACGATATTGCCCTCTCTAGTCTTTTGGTGAGTCTTTCCTATATAAGAATTATATATGCAAGGATGAGAAAGAAGCCTTGCCTGGTCTTTGCCAGTGAGAGGCTCATATTCAGGGAGATTAGCCTTGACCAAGGGGATATAGACGCCCTATTTGCTTTGTATGAAAGCTTAGCGTCAAATCCTTTTGTTGAGCCACTTTACGACAGGGAGAGGGAGATAGAGTTTAACAAAAATTATATAGAAAATATGTATAGATTCTTTCAATATGGCTTATGGCTCCTTTTTGATAAGGAGAGCGGAAGACTTATAGGTAGAGCTGGCATTGAAAACAGGTTGATAGACCAGCAGACAAAGCAGGAAATCGCCTATTTGATAGACAGCTCTTGCCAGGGACAGGGCTATGGATCAGAGGCTGTAGATGCGATTCTTGCTTACGCTTGTGATGAGCTTGGACTTGAAGAGATATACGCCTGCATAGATAAAGATAACATGCCATCTATAGAACTGGCTGAAAAGAAGGGCTTTACAAGGGAGGCAAATTCTGACATAGGACTTATTCTATACAAAAAGGAGCTTGATTAGGTATCAAGCTCCTTTAAATATAAGAAATTATAAGTCAAAGGCAAATCTTATGACTTCAGCGGCTTCATTTTTGTGCTTGCTTGATGCTGGAATGCCGTAGCATGCATCCTTGAGAGTGAAGTTAGTGTCTTTGCATATCTTTGTGTTTTCGAGTTTAACAGCCAAAGGAATTGAGCTGTCGTCCTCAATAGTATAGTAGAAAATGTTTTCGTCGCCAATTTTTGCCAGTTCATCAGTAGTTAAGACTGTTCTTAAGTCTGTGAGGAAAGGATCTGTGCGGCTTGAGTAGAAATCAATATATTTACGGCTGGTCATGTAGCCATCTATTGAGCTGCTTGAGGCCATAAGGTAAATCTTATTCTGGCTAAGAGCTGGATCTTGGTCCATAGCATTGGCCTTGAAAGTGTATGTGTAGTCAAACTGAATCTTATCGGACTTCTTTGCTGGCTTGAGCCTTTCAGTCATCTCCTTTGTGAGGTAGTCACTGCCATCGTCGTAGCCGCTCATCTTGCCGTCCACAACTGCAACATACAAAAGGTAATTTTGTGAGTTATGTCTTATAGATATAATAAGACTTGCGACAAATGCTATGAAAAGCACTAGAGCTAGGCTTATATAACGGTAATAATCCCATATATATCTGATCTTTTCTTTGAATTTGAGTTCCTTGAAAGGAATTTCAATTTCCTTAGCTTGATCTTTCTTTTTTTTCCCAAACATGAAAATACTCCCTGATATTTAAAAATTGGCAAATATTTATAAGGCATCATACCATATAAGGCAATAATTTGACAATATTTACAAAAAATTAAGGCCACAAAACTTGGCAATTTATCTTACTTAAAGTATAATCAAATCTAATTTGTAAAAAAACAAAAGAAACATATGGAGGATTGCATGTTTAGTATCAACGGAAAATTATTCAATACATTAATAAAAGCCGGCGATTTCCTTATATTAGGCCTTATAGGCAGCCTTATGTGTCTGCCTTTAGTTACAGTCGGTGCTTCAATTACAGCTATGTTTTATTCTGGATTGAAGTTGATAAAGGATGAGGAGAGCTATGTAATCAGGGATTACTTTCACTCATTTAAACAAAACTTTAAACAGGGTTTCTTAATGCAGCTTATATATATGATAATTGCAGCCCTTCTTGTTACTGATTTGAGAATCTGTTCAACATGGCTTAAGAGCAGTGGTGGAATCTTTGCAAAGCTTATGTTTTTCTTTGCGATTGGCTTGCTCTTGGTTGAGGCTGCCACAATGCTTTATTCTTTTGCAGCCCTATCTAGATTTGAAAATACTGTTATAGGAACAGTGAAAAATGGCCTTTTGCTCTGCATGCAAAACTTGCCGGCAACTCTTATAATGCTCTTTATCTCTGGCCTTTTGACAATGATTACACTTAAGTATTTCACAGCATATATTGTGACTTTGCCAGTGGGACTTTATATGAATAGCTTCGTTTTAGTCAGAGTATTCAGACCGTTTGAAAAAGCAGCAGCTGAGGCAGCTTCTGAAGTAGCTTCTGGCGAAGTTAATGATGTGACTTCTAGCACAGCTTCATCTGAAGCTGGGGATGAAGAGTAATAATGATTTGGAGGAGATTAGTATGAAAATCAGAGATATTGTACTGACTGTTATCGGTCTTATATTAATTAGTTTACGTTTGATAGTTAATTTTGGCAGTATCAGCGTCGATATATTTAGTGACTTCTTAGCATTTGTTCTTTTTGCAATAGCATGTGCGCCATATTTTAAAGAAGATTCTTTTTTTGGCAAAAAGACTAAGATAGCCCTATTTGCAGCACTAGCCCTGAATTTGCTGGCTGTAATACTTCCATTCTTGCTTCCTGGTTCAAGCATGATGAGTAAGATTCAATATGGCTTATCAGCAGTTGCAGCTATTTACTTTACTTACTATCACATGTTGGATTTAGTGAGATATGCAGGCGTGATTTCTAGATCTGCAGTTACTAGAAGCTTGATGGTAACCTGGACCTTTTATGGACTCATAGCATTTGCCGCATATTTTGCGGACTTTAGTGGCTATATGGTAGTGTCTATGGTGCTTCAGGGACTTTTGATTATTTATGCCCTTTACTATTCTTCAGTTATCTATAAAACTTTGAAGAATCTTAGCTGATAATTATAGTTGGGAAATTAGTACCAAATTTATAATATGTATTTGACAAAACTATTTATGTAACTTTAAAATATTCTTAGGGAATTGTTTCGTAGGAAAAATTATACTTGTTTACATTATTTCGGAGGTGTTTAAATGGCAACCGATCTTGATTTAAATATAAATAATAATAGTTACAATTATAGAACATCGGCAGGAGCGGGAGTTTCAAACTCTTTATCAGCTGCTGACAAGGCAGCGGACAGAGAAGAACTTAAGAGCTCTAAGGGAGCTTCTACATATGCATCAAGGGATGATGAGTATCTTGGAAAAGCTCCTAAAAAGGCTGATGCCAACAAAATCATGCTCAATTTTAAGAGCCATGAGAACTACCAGCTTGTATCTGCAAAGAGCAAGATGGAAGATGTGGATGTTGAGAAGGCTATGTCAGATATGAAGAAGGATTTTATCCTCTCTCAATATAAGTATTTTGTCAACACTGGCGATGATGGAAACCTGGGAACAGACCTGGATGGAACAGTTAAAATAAAAAAGTAAATTTTTTTCAAAAAGTGCTTGCAATTTAAAAAAAGCTGTTATATAATCCTATTCGTTGCACAACAATGGGCTTTCGCCAAGTGGTAAGGCACCAGATTCTGATTCTGGCATTACGGGGGTTCGAATCCCTCAAGCCCAGCTAGATTTCCCCTCGCTGTTAATTCAGCGAGGGGTTTTTGTTGTTTGCGCCTCGGCGATTTTAAAGGAGGATTTAACTATGATAAAGTTAGGAGAGGTTCAGACACTTGAAGTGGTAAAGATTGTCGATTTCGGTGTCTACCTTGGAAGTGAAGACGAGAAGGTATTGCTACCTAAGAAACAGGTCCCAGAAGGAAGTAAGGTGGGAGATTCAATTGAAGTATTTATCTATAAGGATTCATCAGACAGACTTATAGCAACAGTTCGTGCGCCAAAGCTCACAGTGGGACAGATGGCAGTGCTTAAGGTCAATCAGGTGACAAGAATTGGTGCCTTTCTTGACTGGGGGTTGGAAAAGGATCTCTTTCTCCCATTTAAGGAGCAGCTCTGTGATTTGAAGCCAGGCGATGAGTATCTTGTGGCTCTTTATGTTGACAAGAGTGATAGACTTGCCGCAACAATGAGGGTTTATAACTATTTGACAGAAGCCAAGACTTATGTCAAGGACAGTGCAGTTACTGCAAGAGTAATACAGATTAATCCTGAGATGGGAGTATATCTTGCCATTGATGACAAGTATTTCGGAATGCTTGGCAAAAATGAGGTATATAGCAATCTTAAGTTGGGCGATATAGTCTATGGCCGAGTGTCTAAGGTTAGAGAGGATGGAAAGCTGGATGTAAGCCTTAAGCAGAAAGCATACATTCAGATGGATGAAGATTCTGAGATAATCATCAAAAAGATGCAGAGCTTAGGTGGAGCTCTTCCTTACACAGATAAGTCTGTAAAGCCTGAAACCATCAGAAAAGACTTTGATATGAGTAAGAATGAGTTCAAGAGAGCTATAGGAAAGCTTTTAAAAGAAAAAAGAATAACTATTGAAAGTGACAGTATAAAAATAGTATTATAATACAAGATTTTCAAATCTGCGTCGTGCGCCATAAAGGGGATGCGGATTTAAGATATAAAATTTTAAGTGGCGCAGAAAGAAGGAGAATATGCAGAAAGTTATCAGTACAGAAAAGGCACCAGCAGCAATCGGACCATACTCACAGGCAATCGAGGTTAATGGCTTTGTATTTACTTCAGGTGTAATCCCTGTAGATCCAGCTACTGGAGTAATTGCTGACGGAGTTGAGGCTCAGGCAGAGCAGGCATTTACAAATCTTTGTAATCTTGTTGAGGCTTCAGATGCTAAGGTTGAGAATATTGTTAAGACAACAGTATTCATCAAAGATATGAATGACTTCGGAAAGATCAATGAGATCTATAAGAAGCATTTTAAGGAGCCATTCCCATCAAGATCTTGTGTAGAAGTAGCAAGACTTCCTAAGGATGTTCTTCTTGAGGTGGAGGCAATTGTTGCAAAGTAATAAGAATAAAAGCATAATTGAAAAAGTAAATTGGATGATCCTTTTTACCTTGATAGTATTCAGATATATCTCGTCAAAGTTAGTAAAATGGCTTATAGCAACTTATCATATTAAGCTGACAAATGTTGAGACTTTTTTAATTAGCGACTTCTTTATTATTTTAATACCCTTGCTTTTTGTGCTTATAAATAGGATTAATATCTTTAAGTTTATACAGTTTAAGCTTTTAAAGCCTTTTGACATTTTGCTCTCTATTGGCATGGCTTTTGCTATGTCACCATTAATGAGCATTATCAATTGGACATCTTTGCTTTTCTTTGACCTTGGAACAAAGGCTATTGCACAGAACTCAGTAGATTTGCCTCTTTGGCTTCAGCTTCTAATTATAGCCGTAGGCCCTGGTATTATTGAGGAATTGATATTTAGAGGAGTTACCTTTCACGCTTACAGGCCGAATGGACTACTCGGTGCAGCCCTTTACAGTGCAATTTTCTTTGCATTGGCCCACGGCAATATGAACCAGTTCCTATATACAATTTTTATGGGATTTGTTATGGCTCTTGAGGTGGAGGCGACTGGATCAATTTTTGCATCCATGATTACGCATTTTACCTTAAATGGCTCGTCAGTCCTTGTTCAGTATGGATTAAAAGCCTTACAAAATTCTTTACCTAAGCCTGAAAGTACTACAGTCGTTTTAGATGAAACTCTATACTTTTTTGGTGGTGTGTTTGCAGGACAGACTCTTCTTATGGCTGTTGGCGGCGTTGTTCTTGCTTATATAATATTTAAGACTATGTTGAAGAGAAGTGGCAGGACTGATTACTTCACTTATCAGATATATAGAGGCTTTGGGCCACAGAATAATGAAAGATTTGTAACTGAGCCATATATAATGGCTGCAGGCTTTATAGTCCTGCTTATGCTTAATTTGGCTCTTTCTTGATAGTAAGCTGAAAACATAATTTAAAACAGATTTAAAAACAAATTTAAAAACATTTTTAAACATGTATTAAAGCACATAATTAAAAGCCTTTGTCTAAGCGGCTTTTAGATCACTGAAATGGTCTGAAAACTGCAGGACAAAGGCTTTTTTATTTGATTAACAGTAAGCTTGCTTTATTTGATTAACAGTAAGCTTGCGTATTTCTCCTTAAGCCAGCACTAAGGCATGGCAAATGTTTAGATAGGGGCACGGATTGGCAGGGCAAAATGCTAAAGTCCCTTAAATGTTATGAACCAGGTCCTATCAGGAATTGCTTCCCGATAAAACCTGGTCCATAAGAAAAGAAAATGAGAAAGGAAAATAGAAAATGTCAAACTTTAATGTCGATATTTTGTCCAAGATTAGGCTGCACACTAGCTTCCATCATCTTGGTAAGTCCGTCACCGTAATCCTGAAGTGTATCTAAGCTCTTGCTTAACATAGCTACTGAGAAATCACTTTGAACGTTTGATAAGCTCTGTGCAGTGGATAATGAAAGTATATCAAGCACTTAAATCACCTCCTGTTATTTATATATTAATTATAGTACACACAATTCGTTAATACAACTATTTTTTTTTATAGAGAAATTGTGACACTTGTGCATTATTTAAGGGGCAAGAATTAGGCAAATGTTGACTTTGAACTAAAAAAAATGGCTAAAAGAGCCATTACACAGGCTTTTTGCTATTTTATTTATAAAGAAGAGGCTAATATACTGATATTGCGCTTGCTATTTTGCACAAAAAAGAGGGGGACTGTCAGGGGGGAAACATAAAAAAATTGTGCAAAGTGTTCGAAAATGCCATAAAAAACAGTATTTTTAAATGAACGTATGCTCAAAATTGGTGAAAATGCAAAAAAAGTAGGGCTCATCTTTGTGAAAATAAGATATGGAATTAAAGTTGGGTTTATTGTAATATAATCGACGTGTGATGCGACAGGCATCACGATATTATTAGGAGGAATTATAATAATGGCAAGTTTATCACTTAAGAATGTATGTAAAGTATATCCTAACGGCTTTGTAGCAGTTAAGGATTTTAATCTTGAAGTTGCTGATAAGGAATTCATCATCTTCGTAGGACCTTCAGGTTGTGGTAAGTCTACAACACTTCGTATGATCGCAGGTCTTGAGGAAATCAGCTCAGGTGAGTTATGGATTGGCGACAAGTTAGTTAACGATGTAGAGCCTAAGGACAGAGATATCGCAATGGTATTCCAGAACTACGCTTTGTATCCACATATGACAGTTAAAGATAACATGGCATTTGGTCTTAAGTTAAGAAAGGTACCAAAGGATCAGATTGATAAGGCTGTACATGAAGCAGCTAAGATTCTTGATATCGAGCACCTTCTTGATCGTAAGCCAAAGGCTCTTTCAGGTGGTCAGAGACAGAGAGTTGCTATGGGACGTGCTATCGTTCGTAGCCCTAAGGTATTCCTTATGGATGAGCCTCTTTCAAACCTTGATGCTAAGTTAAGAGTACAGATGAGAGTTGAGATTTCTAAGCTTCACCAGAGACTTCAGACAACAATCATCTACGTTACACATGACCAGACAGAGGCTATGACTCTTGGTACAAGAATCGTAGTTCTTAAGGATGGTGTAATTCAGCAGGTTGATACACCACAGAGCCTCTACCAGACACCAGATAACATCTTCGTTGCTGGATTCATCGGTTCTCCACAGATGAACCTCATCGATGCTGAAGTTATCGAGAATGGTAACTCTGTAACACTTAAGCTTTCTGATACAGTTTCAATCAACCTTCCAGAAGAGAAGAGCAAGGCTCTTGTAGATAATGGTTATGCTGGTAAGACTGTAGTAGTTGGTATCCGTCCAGAGGATATCAGAGATGACGAGGAGTTCATCGCTAAGCACTACGATACACAGTTCGAGGCTACTGTTAAGGTTTACGAGTTACTTGGTGCTGAAGTTAACCTTCACTACGATATCGGTGATGTTACATGCACAGCTAAGGTTAACCCACGTACAACAGCTCGTCCTGGCGATACAATCAAGCTTGCTATGGCTGTTGAGAGACTTCATGTATTCGATAAGGAAACAGAGAAGGTTATTACTCACTAATTTTCATCAGTAAATTAGATTATTATAGGAGGAAATGCATAATTATTTGCATTTCCCCCTTTTTTTTTTCTTTGTTTTGCTTTACAATAATACAGATAGTGGAAAATTATATAATGAAAGGGTGAAGACATGATAAGTAATCAGATATTACAGTCAACAATTGATGGATTAAAAAGCATCTCACATGTTGATCTATGTGTAATAGATTATGATGGTAAGATTGCAGCAAAAACATTTGAAGATGCTAACGTTTGTATTCCAGACGCTTTAGCTTTCAAGGATTCTGCAGCGGATAGTCAGGTTGCGAATGGCTATCAGTTCTTTAAAATCATGGACAATAAAACACTCGAGTATATTTTGTTGGCAAAAGGTACTACAGATGCTGTATTTACTTATGGAAGACTTGCAGTTTTCCAGATTCAGCAGCTTTTAGTTGCTTATAAAGAAAGATTCGATAAGGACAATTTCATAAAGAACTTGCTTCTTGACAATTTACTTAGAGTTGACATATATACAAGAGCTGAAAAATTACATATTGATACAGATTCAAAGAGACTTGTATATATTATTGAGACAAAACATGAGAAGGATACAAGTGCCTTCGAGACTTTGAGAACACTATATGCTGGCAAGGAAGCTGATTTCATCACAGCTGTCGATGAGAAGAGCATTATCCTTGTAAAGCAGATCGATGAGGACGAAACACCTGAAGATATGTTCAAGGCTGCAGAGGTTATTGCAGATATGCTTAGCACAGAGGCTATGAGCGTTGCCCATATTTCTTATGGTACAGTTGTTTCTGATTTAAGAGATGTATCAAGATCATATAAAGAGGCTAAAATTGCCATGGAAGTTGGAAGAATTTTCTTCAGCGACCGCAATGTTGTAGCCTACAATCAGCTTGGAATAGGACGTCTTATATATCAGCTTCCTATCCCTCTTTGTCAAATGTTTATAAAGGAGATCTTCGCTGGCAAGTCACCTGATGAGCTTGATGAGGAGACTCTCGCTACAATCAACAAATTCTTTGAGAACAGTCTCAATGTCTCAGAGACTTCTAGACAGCTTTATATCCACAGAAATACTCTTGTATATCGTCTCGATAAGCTTCAGAAGTTGACAGGACTTGATTTAAGAGTATTTGACGACGCAATTACATTCAAGATTGCTCTTATGGTTGTTAAATACATGAATTATATAGAGAACCGCGATAGCTATTAAGCAGATGCGGTGATAGCCAGAAGATGACCTTTGTCTTTAAGATGAGCTGCATATATTGATGGTTATCAAACCAAGAGAAGTGGCCCTGCCTCTTCGATAGGAAAAAGAAAGTGAAAATTTGGAGGTATTAATATGATTATCCTTGAGGATGTCGTTAAGAACTATGGTTCTGACGTACCAGCCCTAAACGGGATAAATCTGCACATACAAAAGGGTGAATTTGTATTCATAGTAGGTAAGAGTGGTTCTGGTAAGTCTACTCTTATCAAGTTATTATTGAAGGAACTTGACCCAACAAGTGGTGAGATTTTTGTAAATAAGAAGAACTTGAACAAGGTAACACGTAAGAAGTTGCCATTTCTTAGAAGGGATATAGGAGTTGTCTTCCAGGACTTCAGACTTCTCCCAGATCGAAATGTCTATGACAATATAGCATTTGCCATGAAGGTCGTAGAAG
This sequence comes from uncultured Lachnospiraceae bacterium, assembly GCA_947164605.1. GTDB lineage: Bacteria > Bacillota > Clostridia > Lachnospirales > Lachnospiraceae > CAMUXE01. The sequence continues at coordinate 67,067 of CAMUXE010000009.1, forward strand.
CACCTAACAGAAAGATTAAGAGCCGTGTTCTTGCCATGTTGTCAATGGTTGGACTGCTCGATAAGTATAAGTCTTTCCCAAATGAGCTTTCCGGTGGTGAGCAGCAGAGAGTTGCAATTGCAAGAGCTTTGGTCAACAGACCTGCAATCTTGCTTTGTGACGAGCCTACTGGTAACTTGGATCCTGCTAACTCTAATGCAATCATGAAGATTCTTGAGCAGGCTAATAAGCAGGGTACAACAGTACTTGTAGTTACTCATAACATGGATATTGTCGCACAGATGAAGAAAAGAACTATCACTATGAGCGACGGTAAGGTAATAAGCGATAGAGAAAAGGGTGGTTATTTCTATGAAGATTAGGTCATTAATGTATCATTTTAAGGATGGCTTTAAGAATATACACAGAAATAGAATGTTCTCGCTTGCATCTATTGCTACGATTACAGCTTGTATATTTATATTTGGAGTTATCTATTCACTTTTCCAGAATTTTGAGTTCATGGTTAAGAAGGCAGAAAACGAGATCTGTGTAACAGTCTTCTTCGATGAGGGATTGAGCGATGCACAGATTAAACAGATTGGCGATACAATCAGCAAGAGGGAAGAGGTGTCAAGCATGCACTTCACCACAGCTGAGGAAGCTTGGAATAATTTCAAGAGTGAGTATTTCGCTGATTTCCCAGAACTTGCAGAGGGCTTCCAGGATGATAATCCACTTGCGAACTCAGCTTCTTATGAGGTTTACCTCAACGAAGCCAGTCAGCAGGATGCACTTGTTAGTTTTATTGAGGGTATTTCAGGCGTCAGACAGGTTAATCGTTCAGAGGTTGCTGCCAGCGGACTTGAGAGTGCTGCAAGACTTATCGGTTATGTAGCTATTATAATCATTGCGATTCTTCTCGCTGTATCTGTATTCCTTATTACTAATACAATCGTTATAGGTATCACAGTTCGTAAGGATGAGATTTCGATTATGAAGTTTATTGGAGCGACTGATTCATTTGTTAATGCCCCTTTCTTTATTGAGGGTATTACAATTGGAATTGTTGGTTCTATAATCCCATTGGGAATTCTTTGGTTGATGTATTCGAGAATTATCACTTACGTATTGAGTAAGTTCTCTGTTCTTCAGAATATTCTTGTATTCCTGCCTGAGGGCGAAGTTTTCAGAGTGCTTGCTCCAGTTGCAATCATTCTCGGAATCGGTATAGGTGCTCTCGGCTCAACATTTGCCGTTAGAAAGCATGCTAATGTTTAATTAGGTTTGTAAAAGAGGTAATAATTAATGAGAAGAAAGATTCTTTTCAAGTTTTTTGCATGTTTTATGGCTTTGATTTTTGCCCTATCATGTGTGTTCTATACAATTTATGAGCCCGCTAAGATTAAAGAGGTTAAGGCTGATGCACTCGATGACCAGTTGGCCAAGCAGAAAGAGACATCGGAAACTAATCAGAAGGCCCTTGATGATGCTAGCGCTGAGGTTGCTAAATTAAAGAATCAGGCTGCTGACACTCAGGCCTATGTTGATCAGCTCAATTCCATGATTAATGGAATCCAGACTAAGATTAACGAATTAAATAGTAAGATTGATGCTGTCAATCAGAAGATAACTGAAAAGCAGAATGAACTTGCTGCAGCTCAGGAAGATGCTGAAAAGCAGTATGATGCTATGAAACTTAGAATTAAGTTCATGTATGAGCATAATCAGGAATCATATCTGGCCTTGATTCTTCAGTCACAGAGTATTGGTGAGATGATGAACAAGGTTGAGTATGTCTCAAAGATTTCTGATTATGACAGACAGATGCTTATAAGGTACAATGACACAGTTAATCTGATTGCCGCTGTTAAACAGGAGCTTCAGGATGACCATGACAGCCTTGTGGCAGATAGAACTGAACTTGATACTCAAAAGCAGGTTAATGATTATCTGGTAAGCCAGAAAAATCAGGAACTTGGTATACTCGACACTCAGGTTGCTACAGCTGAAAAGCTTGAGACTCAGCTTAAGGAAAATCAGATTAAATTGGATGCCGAGATTGAGGCTACAGCAAATCAGATTGCCGCTAGAGAGGCTGAATTTAAGAGAATTCTTGCTGAGCAGGCTGCAGCCGCAGCCGCTGCCAATAGTGGAAGTGCTGTTAGCGCGGGCAATACAGGTTCTGGCTATTTTATGTGGCCTACAATATCAACCAGACTTACTGCTGATTTTAATGAGTATGATCCTTCAGTCAGAGTTGGCATCCATCACGGTATTGATATCGGTGCTGTGACACCGGGTGTGGTTGGTGATCCAGTTTATGCAGCAGCTGACGGTGTAGTTGTTGTAGCAGGCTATAACTGGTCTGGTGGTAACTGGGTTTGGATACTTCACGACAATGGCTTAGTTACACTTTACATGCACAACACAAGTTTGCTTGTAAGTCAGGGCCAGTATGTAAAGAAGGGACAATTGATCTCTTACATGGGCTCTACAGGTGAGTCGACAGGTGCCCATCTTCACTTTGGTATAAGACAGGGAATAAGCGGTTCTTACATAGATCCAAAGCCTTATCTTCCAAAGGTATGGCATTGGTAAAAGAGAATTAATTACATAATTTAATTACATAATTCTAATATCCTCTGCAAGGGTCTTGCAGAGGATATTTATCATTAGAGATAAGAATAATTAAAGATGAATATAATTGATGATTATTTTATTAAAGATTATTTTATTAAAAATTGTTTTATTAAGATAGGAAAATGTTATGGATAAGTCAATGAATGAAGTAGAAGAAGAGGAAAAGAAATTGAAGGCGAAACTTGACAGTGAGAGACAAAGAGGCCTGATTTCAGGTTGTGTCTATACTGCAGTGACATTGGTCGCTCTGATCAGCATTATATTTCTTATTTTGGTTAATACCAAGACTCTTGTGACTGATAGCACAGGAAGCTGGGTATTTTTATCGAAAACGGGAAAAGCACAATATGAGGCAAATCAGCAATTTTACGCTGAGGCATCAGACGGCGATAAGACTGGGACAGGAAACAGTGGAAGTGATTCTTCTGTTAACAACAGTCTCGAAAATCCTTTGATTGGAAATGCAGTGGCAACAAAGTTAAATGTTATTGATGAGAGATTGAGAAAGAGCTCATATTATGCCAATGATTATCAGGATGCCATGGATAAGATCTATAAGGCCTATTTTGAGTCATACAATGACAAATACTCTGTCTATTACACAGCTGATGAGTATAAGAAGATTCAGGAGCAGAATTCAGGCCAGATAAAGGGTATAGGAATCTATTATCAGAAACCTGACAATGATTACATTACAGTTACAGGCGTTATGAAGGACACTCCAGCCAAGGCTGCTGGCCTTGAGGCTGGTGACATCATAATGGCTGTGGATGGACAAGATGTTAAAGCCATGTCAACTGATGAGACAAGCTCAATAATTAGGGGAGCAGAGGGCACTAAGGTAAAGATAAGCTACAAGAGAGGCAATCAGACTTATGAAGTTGATGTGACAAGAGCTTTGGTCAACACTCCAACAGTTTCTGCTGAAATGCTTGAGGGAGATATAGGATATATAGCTATATCAGGCTTTGAAACAGTAACTACTGAGCAGTTTAACACTGAACTTGACAAGCTTCTCAATGATGGAGCTAAGGGCATAATTTTTGATGTGAGAAACAATTCTGGTGGCAGTCTCTCAGTTGTATATTCAATTCTTGACAGAATTCTGCCGGAGGACCTTATCTTCTACACTAAGGACAGAAACGGAACTCAGACTAATTTCACTGGCATGGATGGAAAGCAACTTGATATACCTTATGTGGTTTTGGCTAATGAAAATAGTGCAAGTGCTGCAGAAATCTTTACTTCAGCCATTAAGGATTATGGCTATGGCACATTTGTCGGTAAGACTACCTACGGTAAGGGCATAGTTCAGCAGATAGTGCCTTTTAGTGACGGCTCTGCTATTAAATATACAGTTTCAGAGTATTTTACAAAGAGCGGAAATGAAATCCACAAGAATGGCGTAAATCCGGATGAGACCGTAGAACTTGATTATGAAAATATGATAGATACTCAGTTTGACCGTGCTTACGAGATTATTGAGGAAAAGCTTAAATAGGCTTGAAGACGGGAATTGGATTCCTGATGTAAAAGGCTTGAAGCTTGTATTAGAGGGCTTGATTGATTAAAATTAGGCAAATTCTTAAATTTGGAGGAAGGCTATGGACTTTAAATTGCATTCAGAATACGCCCCAACTGGTGACCAGCCAGAGGCTATCGATACCCTGGTTGCGGGTTTTAAACAGGGTAACCAGTTTGAGACTCTCTTGGGAGTTACAGGCTCAGGTAAGACATTTACCATGGCCAATGTTATAGCGGCCCTTAACAAGCCGACTCTGATCATATCTCACAATAAAACCCTTGCTGCTCAGCTTTACGGGGAGATGAAGGAATTCTTCCCTGAAAATGCGGTAGAGTACTTTGTGTCTTACTATGACTATTATCAGCCTGAAGCCTATGTACCTCAGTCTGATACCTATATAGCCAAGGATTCATCAATTAATGATGAGATTGATAAGTTGAGACATTCGGCTACAGCTGCCTTGTCTGAGAGAAGTGATGTAATAATTGTGGCTTCTGTATCCTGCATATATGGTTTGGGTGCTCCTATAGACTATAGAAACATGGTTGTGAGCCTAAGACCAGGTATGATCAAGGATAGAGATGAGGTCATTAAGAAACTAATTGAAATACAGTATATAAGAGGTGACCAGGACTTTAAGCGTGGCACCTTCAGGGTTAGGGGCGATGTTATAGAGGTCTACCCTGCAGGATCTGATGGAGTCTGTGTTAGAATTGAATTCTTTGGCGATGAAGTGGATAGAATCTCAGAATTTGACGCACTCACAGGAAATTTGATAAATCATATAGAACATGTGGCAATCTTCCCAGCTTCACATTATGTTGTCGAAAGAGATAAGATGATGGAGGCTATAGACCGCATAAAGGCTGAACTTGATGAGAGAATTGACTACTTCAAGAAAAACGACAAACTGATTGAGGCTCAGAGAATCGAGGAGAGGACAAACTTCGATATTGAGATGATGCAGGAAACAGGCTTTTGCTCAGGTATTGAGAACTACTCAGCTCCAATGGAGGGCAGAGGGGCTGGAATGCCGCCATATACTCTAATGGATTACTTCCCAGATGATTTTTTGATTATTGTCGATGAGTCGCACATCACAATTCCTCAGGTCAGGGGCATGTACTCAGGTGACCAGGCCAGAAAGAAGAGCTTGGTTGACTACGGTTTCAGACTTCCATCGGCCAAGGATAACAGACCTTTAAATTTCGATGAGTTTGAGACTAAGATTTCTCAGATGCTCTTTGTTTCTGCAACTCCTAATGTCTATGAGGAAGAACATGAGCTTCTTAGGGCTGAACAGATTATCAGGCCTACAGGCTTGCTGGACCCTGAGATTGAGGTGAGACCAGTTGAGGGACAGATTGACGACCTTATCGCTGAGATTCACAAGGAGACTGCGAAAAAGCGCAAGGTACTTGTAACTACTCTTACCAAGAGGATGGCAGAGGACCTTACTGACTATCTCAAGGAGGTTGGAATCAGAGTAAAGTACTTACACGCAGATATTGACACTCTTGAGAGACAGAAGATTATCAGAGACATGAGATTAGACGCATTTGACGTGCTGGTTGGTATCAATCTTTTGAGAGAGGGTCTTGATATACCGGAAATTAGTCTGGTTGCCATAATAGATGCGGATAAGGAGGGCTTTTTGAGAAATAAGACTTCCTTGATTCAGACTATAGGTCGTGCGGCTCGTAATGAAAACGGCCATGTTATTATGTATGCTGACACGATTACTGATTCTATGCAGTATGCCATAGATGAGACTGAGCGAAGAAGGAAGATTCAGGATGCTTACAACAAGGCTAACGGCATAACCCCTAAAACTATTGCCAAGGCTGTCAGAGATTTGATTACTATTTCTGAGATAGCTACGGGCAAGGGAGGTTCTAACGATGGTGTAGAGAAGGATCTCGAGTCTATGTCTATCAAGGAACTTGAGAAGATAAAGAAGGAGATTGAGAAGAAGATGAGGGCGGCAGCGGCTGAACTTAACTTCGAGGAGGCAGCGAGTCTCAGAGATCGCATGATTGAGGTCAACAAGTTTATATACGAGAATAAGTAGTATTTGTTTTAAGTAGGTATTTTATGGAAAAAGGGAATTTCAAGAATTATATAAGGATTAGGGGAGCTAAGGAACATAATCTCAAGGATGTTTCTCTAGACATCCCTAGAGACCAGCTGGTTGTGCTAACAGGTTTGTCAGGATCTGGTAAGTCATCCTTAGCATTTGACACTATATATGCAGAGGGACAGAGAAGATATATGGAGTCTCTGTCTTCCTATGCTAGGCAGTTCCTGGGACAGATGGAAAAGCCAAATGTGGAGAAGATTGAGGGCTTGTCGCCTGCAATCTCTATTGATCAGAAATCGACTAATAGGAATCCTAGATCTACAGTCGGTACAGTTACAGAGATTTATGATTATTTCAGACTTTTATATGCAAGAATAGGTATCCCTCACTGTCCTAAGTGCGGCAGGCAGATAGGACGACAGACTGTCGATGAGATGGTTGACGATATCTTGAAGTTGCCTGAGAGGACCAAGATTCAGCTCCTTGCGCCTGTAATCAGAGGTAAGAAGGGTACACATGCAAAGTTGCTCGAGAGCGCCAAGAAGAGTGGTTATGTGAGAGCTATCATCGATGGGAATCTCTATGAGCTGTCTGAGGAAATAAGTCTTGATAAGAATATTAAGCACAATATATCAATCGTGGTTGACAGAATTTCAGTTAGAGAAGGCATTCAGAAAAGATTGACTGACTCGGTTGAGACAACACTCAAGCTCACTGAAGGTATCATGACTGTTGATGTTATAGGAGAAGAGCCTAAGAACTACAGCCAGTCTTTCTCATGCCCTGATTGCGGCATAAGTATTGATGAGATTGAGCCTAGAAGCTTTTCTTTCAACAATCCTTTTGGAGCCTGTCCTGAGTGTTTGGGACTTGGCTATAAGATGGAATATGACATGGAGCTGATAATTCCTGATGACTCTTTATCTATCTTGGAAGGGGCTATTGCGGCTCCAGGCTGGCAGTCTGTAACTCAGGATGGCACATTTACCCGTTGTATACTTGATTCTGTGGCTGATGCCTATGGCTTTAGTCTTGATACACCTTTCCGTGATTATTCAGATGAGGTTAAGGATATCCTGGTAAACGGCACTAGAGGCAAAAAGGTTGAAGTGCACTATACAGGCCGTATGGGCAAGGGCGTTTACAATATTGCCTATGAAGGCCTGATTCAGAACTTGAAGAACAGATACAGGGAGACAGCATCAGATACTGCTAAGCAGCAGTATGAGGAGATGATGCGCTTCACTCCTTGTGTGAGCTGTCATGGAATGAGACTTAAGCCTGCAAGTTTAGCAGTGACAGTTGCTGATAAGAATATTTATGAGATTACTAACATGTCCATCATCAATATCCATGACTTTTTGGATAAGATGGAGTTGAGCGAGAGACAGAACTTTATAGGAGAGCAGATCTTAAAGGAAATCAGGTCAAGAATACAGTTCCTAGTTGACGTGGGACTTAATTATCTGTCTCTGAGCCGTGCCACCGCAACACTTTCAGGCGGTGAGGCTCAGAGAATAAGACTTGCAACTCAGATTGGTTCAGGTCTTGTGGGAGTGGCATATATTCTTGATGAGCCTAGTATAGGTCTTCATCAGAGGGATAATGACAAGCTTTTGGCAACCCTCTTTCATTTGAGAGATTTGGGCAATTCCGTTATAGTTGTTGAACATGACGAGGACACTATGAGAGCTGCGGACTACATAGTTGATGTGGGCCCTGGTGCTGGTAGAAATGGTGGTGAGATTGTTGCCTGCGGAACTGCCAAGGAAATTGAAGCCTGCAAGGAGTCTATAACCGGTGCCTATCTTTCAGGAAGGATGAAGATAGCTGTGCCACTTGAGCGCAAGGAGCCTAGCGGTTGGATTGAGGTCAAGGGAGCAAGAGAGAATAATCTTAAGAACATTGATGTTAAGATTCCACTCGGTGTGCTCACCTGCGTGACAGGTGTTTCTGGCTCAGGCAAGAGTTCGCTTGTCAATGAGATTGTCTATAAGCATCTTGCTAAGAAACTCAACAGAGCTAGGTTTGTAGCAGGAAAACATGACGACATCTTGGGCATTGAGGCTCTTGACAAGGTTATTGACATAGACCAGTCGCCAATAGGACGTACACCTAGGTCCAATCCAGCTACCTATACCGGAGTATTTGACCAGATCAGAGATCTTTTTGCCAGCACTTCTGACGCAAAGGAGAGAGGCTTTAAGAAGGGAAGATTCAGCTTTAATGTCAAGGGCGGAAGATGTGAAAACTGCTCAGGTGACGGTATTATTAAGATTGAGATGAATTTCCTGCCTGATGTTTATGTCCCTTGTGAGGTTTGCGACGGAAAGCGCTATAACAGGGAGACTCTCGAGGTTAAATACAAGGGGAAGAGCATCTATGACGTGCTTGATATGACAGTTGAGGACGCGGTTGATTTCTTTGAAAATGTGCCAACTATCAAAAGGAAGATTGAGACCCTCAATGATGTAGGCCTTTCTTATATCAAGTTAGGCCAGCCTTCAACTGAACTTTCAGGCGGTGAGGCTCAAAGAATTAAGCTTGCGACTGAGTTATCTAAGAGAAGCACAGGAAAGACAATCTACATCCTTGATGAGCCAACAACTGGTCTTCACTTTGAGGATGTCAGAAAGCTTGTTGAGATATTGAGGAAGCTCGTAGAGGGCGGAAATACTGTGCTTGTAATTGAGCACAATTTGGATGTCATAAAGACAGCTGATTACATAATTGATATGGGTCCTGAAGGCGGAGACGGCGGCGGACAGGTTATCGCCAGCGGAAAGCCTGAGGAAATCATTAAGTGTAAGAAGTCTTTCACTGGAAAATATTTGAAAAAATACTTGAAGTAGTGCTTGAGGCAGTGCACAAAGTAGTGATTGAGGCAGTGTGTAAAGCACTACTTGAGGCGGCTGTGTTTTGGCCTGAATGAGGAAGCTTATTTTGATAGATGAGGCGGCTTTGAGCGGTTTTTCTGATTTTAAAGCTGTTATTAGAGGAGTTTGTGATGATTAAGGGTATTATTTTTGACATGGACGGAGTTCTGGTCGATTCTGAGAAACAGTCAAATTTAGGCTGGCTCAAGGCGGCCGCAGAGGCTGGGGTTCAGATGCCGATGGCTTTGATTGACTGCTTTAAAGGGGCACCGGCTAGCCTTAGTTGTCAATTTTTTGATAATTATTATAAGGGACAGTTGGATTATTATAAGCTCAGAGAGAAAAGAACGGAACATGTCCTTAAAATCCGAGATATTGAAGGAATTGGCATCAAGAAGGGTCTTAAGGAACTGCTTGATTTTATTAAAGCGTCAGGGCTTAAGTGCGCAGTTGCCACCTCTACCAGGAGGGAGAGTGCCTTTAAGACCTTGCATGTGATAGGGGCTTGGGACTATCTTGATGCTGTTGTCTTCGGTGATGAGGTTGATCACGGCAAGCCTGAACCTGATATATTTTTAAAGGCCGCTGAGATGATTGGTATAGAGCCGGATTCATGCATAGTTGTCGAGGATTCCATCAATGGAATTAAGGCCGGTCATGCAGCCGGCATGCATGTGGTCCACATTCCGGATACAATCGCGGTAAATGATCAAATTAGAGCTCTCTGTGACTTTGTGGGGCAGGATCTCACTGATTTGATTGGTATTGTCGCTTATTACAATGAAACTGATGGGGATGGCCAAAATATAGATAAGGCTAGTCAAAATATAGATAAGGCAGGCCAAAATATAGATAAGGCAAGCTTTATTGACTTGTTTGAGCTTGAGGGCAAGACTTACATAAGACGAGACCTCACTATGAGTCAGCTCTATGTTGACAGGGTAAGAGTCAGGGACTTCTTTAAGACTTACACTGACAAGTATGATTCTAAGGATCCCAAAATTAAGCTAAAGATTGACCACACATACAGGGTTGCTGCTCTGTGTGAGCGCCTGGCAACTCTTTCGGGAGTTTGTGCTTATGACAGGGAAATTGCTTGGCTTTTAGGCATGCTGCACGATGTGGGCAGATTTGAGCAGGTGAGGCGCTTCGGAACATTTGCCGACGAGGAGTCTGTCGACCATGCGGAGCTTGCGGCCGATTTGCTCTTCAAAGATGGCCTGATTTACGACTTTATAGGTGATTGTGCCAAGTGTTTTTCTAGAGCTGAAAAGCCTAAGATTTTAAATGAACTTGAAATAGTTGAATTGGCAATTCGCCAGCACAACAAGTTTAATTTGCCAGATGGCCTGAATGAGAGGGAATTAGCTTTCTGCAATCTTTTAAGAGATGCTGATAAGCTGGATATCTTCAAGGTTGTCTGTGATACGCCTATTGAAGATATTTACAAGACTAGCCAGGAGGAATATGAAAAATCAACCATCAGTCCTGAGGTTCTTGAGGATTTCTTTAAGCACAATACAGTGCTTAGAAGCCTGAAGAAGACCGCAATTGACCATTTGGTGGGACATATATCTCTAGTTTTTGGACTTGCTTATGCTGGCAGCAGACAGATTCTTAAAGAACAGGGATATCTTGGGCAAATGCTTGAATTTGAGTCACAAAACCCGGAAACCAGAGAAAGTTTAAAGAAAATTAAGCATGATGTGGAGGCCTATCTTATGGAATAATAAGCCAGGTAAATGATAGTTGAATTTCCTTAAAGTATTCACTATAATATAGGTATTCGTCTATTCAGCTTCTTTTGGCTTTAAGGGCCATACTAAGCAGTATATAGATATTAATTAAGAAAAGGAGATTAACATGGATCAGGAAAAGGTCATAGTTATAGATTTTGGTGGCCAGTATAACCAGCTGGTTGCCCGTCGTGTCCGTGAATGCAATGTTTATTGTGAGATTTATTCTTACAAGATGGACATCGAAAAGATTAAAGCCATGAATCCTAAGGGTATCATCTTAACTGGTGGTCCTAACAGCTGTTATGAAGAGGATTCACCTACTGCAAGTCCTGAGCTTTTTAACCTTGGTGTTCCAGTTTTGGGACTTTGTTACGGTGCTCAGCTTATGATGCACGTGCTTGGTGGTAAGGTTGAGAAGGCTGCAGATAGAGAATATGGTAAAACAGAGGTTCATGTAGATGCAACAGATTCACCTTTGTACAAGGGTGTTTCAAAAGATACAATCTGCTGGATGAGCCATTTTGACTATATTTCAAGAGTTGCTGATGGTTTTAGCATTACTTCTCATACTGACAATTGTCCGGTTGCTTCAGCTGAAAACAGGGAGAAGAATCTCTATGCAATCCAGTATCATCCAGAAGTTCTTCACACAGTTGAAGGTAAGATAATACTTCACAACTTTGTAAGAGGAGTATGTGGATGTGCAGGCACATGGAAGATGGATTCTTTCGTAGCTACAACTATAAAGGAAATTCGTGAGAAGGTTGGAGATGGCAAGGTATTACTTGCACTTTCAGGTGGAGTGGATTCGTCTGTTGCAGCAGGTTTGCTCTCTAAAGCTATTGGAAACCAGCTCACATGCGTATTTGTAGATCACGGCCTTCTCCGTAAGGATGAGGGAGATGAGGTTGAGGCAGTATTTGGACCTAAGGGCCAGTTTGATCTCAATTTCGTACGTGTAAATGCCGCTGAGCGTTACTATGCTAAACTTGCAGGAGTTACAGAGCCAGAGGCTAAAAGAAAGATTATTGGTGAAGAGTTTATCAGAGTCTTTGAGGAAGAGGCTAAAAAGATTGGCGCTGTTGATTACCTTGCGCAGGGAACTATTTACCCAGATGTTGTTGAGAGTGGTCTCGGCGGTGAATCAGCAGTTATCAAGTCTCATCATAATGTTGGAGGACTTCCTGATTTCGTTGATTTCAAGGAGATTATCGAGCCTTTGAGAAATCTTTTTAAAGATGAGGTAAGACAGGCTGGTCTCGAACTTGGTATTCCAGAAAGACTTGTATTTCGTCAGCCATTCCCAGGTCCAGGCCTTGGAATTCGTATAATCGGCGATGTTACAGCAGAGAAGGTTAAGATCGTTCAGGATGCAGATGCCATCTACCGTGAGGAAGTTGACAATGCCATTGAAGAGTATAAAAGCACACATAATGGTGAGGCACCATCATGGATGCCAAACCAGTATTTTGCGGCTCTCACAAATATGAGATCTGTAGGTGTAATGGGTGATGAGAGAACATATGACTATGCAGTAGCTCTCAGAGCAGTTAAGACCATAGACTTCATGACAGCCGAGAGTGCTCAGATTCCTTTTGAAGTATTACAGAAGGTTATGAGTCGTGTTATTAATGAAGTTCGTGGAGTAAATAGATTGTTCTATGATCTCACGAGTAAACCACCTGGAACTATAGAGCTGGAATAATTAATTTGTCCAAGGGCAAAGCAGATTATCCTCCCAGAGGTAAACTGTCTTAGCCTGTAAGAATTAAATAAAACATAAGTAACAGACCTTGAAAAGATCACTAAACTGTCTTTCCAAGGTCTGTTCTTTTGTTTATTAATCCTTGTAGTATAAGGCGTTGATGGGATTTATGACTCTGGAGTTAGAGTCTTTTACAGATAACCATTAATAAGTATTATGGGTACTCTTATAGGGAATATTTTACAGCAGGATTAGATGTAGTTGTAAAAAGATTGAAACCTATAGCTATAATTGTTTATGGAAGTGCGCCTGACTATATATTTAGTACATATAAAGAACAAGGCATTAAAGTGTACCAATTCGATAGTTCATTTGCCACTTCTCACAAGGAGGTGGTGTAATGGGAGCAGGTTTTCATGGAGGATTCGGAAAAACATCGGGCTCTAATGAACGATATAGGATAGGTAAAATTGTAGAGCCTATTTCTAAAACGTATGAAATGGCATTAGATCCCGTGAAATATGCTGAAGCAGTAGTGAAGAAATATAATATTAATTTAAAGGGATCTGGTCAGGTTGTGAAGATTGTTTTTAATCCTAAACTTGGAATGGGACAATTTGGAAGAACTAGAAAAGATGCTCCTAATGTAATAGAGATAGGTCCAAGTGCTTTGTATAGCGAAAAGCAATTAGCGAATACTATCGCACATGAACTTAATCATGTCAGAAGTTTTCTTCGTGGAGGTAAGGCACCAGAAGAAACAGCGTATCCCGCTGGAGATGCATTACAAAGTTATATAGAAGGAGGTAGATAACATGTGGATAGATGATGATAGATTAACTCAAGAAGGTTTTGATATAGGTACATATCCCAAAAAGTGTCCTATATGTGGAAAAGATAGTATTCATTTGCTGATGTATAGACCTAGTGAGATGTCGACAAATGGAACTTGTTGGATATGGTGTAGTTCATGTGAAAAATATTCACATATGAATGTTACAATACCGGATTGGTGGGATAATTATGACAGGCTTGGGTCAGATAAGCTTTTTGCTTCTCCTGAACATAATATTGATGATGAAAGGGAGAATATTGATAAGTGGGTAAATAAACTTATTAACGAAAAAGTGGATACTCCCGAAGAAGAACCTAAATCTATAAATGACGATAAAACATTATACGTGATAAAAATCAATACGCAAAAGATATTGACGGAAGAAAAGGCTGAATTAGCGGCACAATTATGTCGATGTGATAAGGAACAAGCAATTAATATGATTGAAAATCATGGCTTTGAGCTTTATCCTATGCCAGCTGCTGATATCAGTTTAGTAAAAAAAGAGCTGGAGTTTAAGAAATTCGATTTTACTGTATCGCCTGAATATAAGTGGTGAATTAATGTGGATTGATTATTACCCACAGGGAAAGAAGAGGTGATTTGAATGAACTTAATAAGTGTTGGTTTTTACAAAGAAATGCCACATAATGGTGGTACACAGATATCTATAAAGGATTATATAGGTAAACAGGTTGAGTATATCGATGAAATCTGTAACTATCTTTCTATGAATGAAGCATTTATAGTTAGCCCGGGAGTTGTACAAGATGTGATAAATCCTGAAAAGGGTAATTCTGGTACACCTAGTTTATACACAGATGGAAAATGGGTTTGGTCAGGTGATTTAGCTTATTACGTTAAAAACTATAAACTGAAGCTTCTGGATGAGTTTATAGATACTATGAAAGGCAATTCATGGATAAATGATTTTGATATAAGTAGCATTGATTTTGACACGCTTAAGCTTGATGGTGAAGAATTCTAAACAATGTAACCACTTTGTAACTAAAATTCACCAAACTCATAATATTACATGGAATAGATGTAATTATCACACAATATACTGTATATTTTGGAATTAATAGATACAAAATGCGGTATATCTAATCGAGATGGAGTAGACCTGAAGTGGTTTAGAGGTCGGTATAACAAATCAAGTATTTTTAAGGCTTGAAATCATGTTAAGAAAACATGATTTCAGGCCTTTTTTATGTCGTGATACGATTATGATACTGTTTTTCTCAAAAAAAACTGTATCGGAATTATTCCAGAATAAAGTCCAAATCTGTTTTTCATCTTTTATTTTCCACAAATTATAAAATTTCAAACTTTTTTTGCTCTCGTTTAGTAATGGGAAATTTTTCAATCCAATGGTTAGAATTATATGCATTTATTAAGTTGTTCAAAGAGGGCAAAGTATATGCAGCAGATGAAAATGTTGAGAGAATTGATAATGTCTACTTTCCAATTATTAAGCTGATTAGGAAAGAAGAAACGGATGAGGTTACGGATTATCATACCGGTTCAAAGTTAAAAATATACAAGGCAGACGAAGCGGACAAGTATTTTGAGGTGGTATCCGTTGAAAAGATTGCGATTCCGGAGACGGCATATACTACGATTTCGGACTTGCCGAAGGAAGACTTCTATGTTGAGAAAGCCATGACAAAGATGCAGATGGTTTAAAAAGATGATATTGTATCGAAAGATGAGGTTATGGATAAGTATAAGGCTGGATATGAGGTCACATCTTTTGCAACAGAATCCTTTGACAATTCCGTAAACGGATCCCTAAGAAAGGGAGACATCGTTGATGTCTATGCCAAGGATCCAGCAACCGAGATGCTGACACTTATGGCGGGAAACGTCTATGTCAGTGAAGTCTATGACACCGCAGGAAAGAAGATCACCGAGGATGATGAGGTGGCAACATCCTTCACAGTCTGGGTGACACCGGCGGAAGTGGAGAGCATCAATACCGTAGTCGTGTGCGGCGGGATACAGATGTATTTGAAAACGGAATAATGCATTTTAAGATTAAAAGCATATTAGTTGCTTGTGATGAATAATATGAAACAGCACCTGTGGTATTGAGGATTATTCCATATCATAGGTGCTTCTTTTTCGTATTGGGGGTGTTTATAAACTAATAACAATAGGGCGTTATATTCAGCAATGAAGACTTCACCTGTTATTATTAATGTATATAAGTATTAGCTCTTGTAGTTTTTGTTTTATATTACTGTCTGAAGAATATACTAGATCAACCACTGACTTTAATAATAGAGAATCATCTGCTTGTAATTCAGAGAGAGATATTGGCTTCTTTGGATCTTCGATAACTATGGCATTAAATAAACATCCGTTAGAAGTACAAGCTTCTAACAGATTCGTGCCTTTTTCCTTTTCTAAACGAAACAACGCCCTTGAAAGGCTGCTTAAGGATCTAGTTGGATTAATATCATCACGTGATTTCATAATCAAATGTATATGTTTTTCATCAATCTGGTTTTTATATTCAATTGTTCTTTTATGTCTTGTGGCTGAAAAAGAAGAATTACTAATTGCAATAGCTTCTTTTAGAAAACCTATCATTTCTGGACATTCATAATAAGAAAACTTCTTGTTAGCCATTGCTACGCTTAAATTATATGAATACATTTGTGCGTTCCTCCGCAAAAGTATTAAACAATTATTCAAATAAAGCATACCACTAATACAAGGTAACTGTCAAATAACGCAAGAAAAAAATGAGAAATGCAAGAAATTGAGCATTACCAGTTGAAAATGTGGCAGAAATCTTGTAAGATGAAAACAATGATAATTGTTTGATAACGCAGGATTCTATATATAGAATGTAAGAATTCGAGTATTACCGGCTTATGATGCGACAGAAACTTAAGAGATATAACTTTTCTGATTTGGTGACAGGAAAGAGGCTATTTCGAATGACAGTCAGTGAGATAGCTGGTGAAAACGTATCTAAAGAGGACGAATTGAATAAAGAACAGTTGGTCGCATTAAATGATTTCAAGAAGTTGGATGTTGATGAAAAGCTTAATGCAATATATGAATTATTGCTGGAAAGGAGATAATAATGGCTGAAGAATGCATGGTTATGGATCCGGAAGAGATGGAATATATTCTCTTTGAGATGTTTGGAGTAAATAACGATGAGGAATACGAAGAAACTGTTGAATGCTGGAATAACGATTAAGGAGAAGGTGTATTATTATGCTAGAGTTTATTCATACTTTTATGGAAAAAGAAGGGGTTCGCGTTCAGAGGACATCTGCACAATGTATGGATTTTTTGCAGAATACAATGGGCTACTCTTTTGAGACCGCGAGGGGAGTACTTGGCTTGGCTGTAGCAAAGGGCTATATATACGTTTCTAATGTATATCCAGTAAAAACTTATAATTAATCGACGCTGAGGACTGGGGATATAATCCCCAGGTCCATGAAAAACTTGGTGAATAAATGAAGAACCTATATATTTTTAGCATGGTTTAAGGAGATGGTTATCATGACAGCATCAGAGGCTCGCAGGTTTTTTAAAGACTATATGAAGTTACATAATATCAACTGCTATAAAGACTTTGATAATGGTTGCGCTAGATTCACTATGGAGTATATGTCTAAGAACTCACCTGGAGGTTTTGTGGAATCCTGTATATGGTTCTATGAGGAAACAGCGGAGGTTCGGGTATATTACAATGCGTATTGTTCTGAAATAAGCAGGAAAAGCGATTGCCTAGATAAGCTATATAGGATTCTCAATTTTATAAATGCTCGTGTTTTTTTAAGCTGCGGGGATATTTGCGGATTGTATAAGTCGCATATGCTTTATACTCCGCGAATATATCTCACAGAGGATCAATGCTATGACCTTACGATTACAACAATTATCAATTATGATTTTTGGAAAGTGGCACCAGTTGAAACTTGCGACTATATAACAGCATATTGTCCGGAGCTGCTAGATAGACTTGCGTATCCGATTTTTGGCGTTTTAGATGGAAAACTTTCGGTTGATGATGCTATTAAACACATAAAGGCCAACATTCTTATGGAGTAATAATTAAGAATTGTTCAACATCTTAAACATAGCTGACAGCAAAACATATTTAGCAAGCTATGAAGAATACGAGGAAGGTTGGCATAACTTGGAAAGCTGTGGATTTAAGGTGGATTACATCTTAAGCCATTCCGGTCCGCGAGAGGTTGTTGCGGCAATAGGATATGGTGAAATGTCGGGTGACGAAGTGGAACTTAGACAGTATCTTCAGCGTGTGGCGGATAATACAGAATTTACGGCATGGTATTTTGGTCATTTTCACGAGGACACAGAGGTGGAGGATATGTTCTTTTGTCTCTACGATGAAGTCGTAACGATTTAGCAACATTATGGAAGAAAGAAAATAATAATGAATAATTTGTCAGTTACACTTAGTAACTTTATATTAATGGAATAGATGGAGTAGTACATTTGTGTTATCCCGTTCATTTGGTATAGATATTGTTAATAGATTGCAGGTAATCCTTGTGGTTACCTGCAGTTTTATTTTGAAGAAATAATGTTGTACCCAATAAAAGAAAAATATCCGTTGACAACGTATATAAGCTGATTTATACTTTAATAAAGTACAAAGATGGTTTTGGAGGCGATGATATGGATATTTCAGAAAATATAAAGCAGTTACGAAAGAAAACGGGATTATCACAAAGTAAATTTTCCGCTAAATTCGGAATTCCTGTAAGAACTCTTCAGCAGTGGGAACAGGGAATAAGCGCCCCTCCGGAATATTTGATCAGAATGATGGCATATATTATGCAGCTTGAGGAAAATGGGCAAAAACAAGACGAAGAACCGATAAGGGGGGAACGTGCAGATGGCAAATGATAAAGTTCAGTTATTTGAAGACCAGCCGATTAGGACGGCATGGGTTGAAGATGAGGAAGAATGGTATTTTTCGGTTGTGGATGTAGTACAGGCATTAACAGAAAGTGCGGATGGAAGAAAATATTGGAATAAACTAAAACAGAGACTTAAAGAAGAGGGCAGTCAGTTGGTGACAAATTGTCACCAACTGAAAATGAGATCTCCGAAGGATGGAAAACGATATAATACTGATGTGGCAAACACAGAGCAATTGCTTCGCATTATCCAGTCGATTCCATCAAAGAAAGCCGAACCCTTTAAGCTGTGGCTTGCTCAGGTTGGACGTGAGCGAATTGAAGAAGTAATAGATCCTGAGCTGACTATAGAACGCGCTTTGGAAACCTATGCTAAAAAGGGCTATTCGCGAGAATGGATAAATCAGCGCCTGCAGGCAATTCAAGTAAGAAAAGAACTTACAGATGAGTGGGATAAGCGTGGCGTCAAGAAAGGCATAGAATACGCAATTCTGACAGATGAGATTACGAAAGCCTGGTCCGGGATGACGACGCGGCAGTATAAGAATCATAAAGGTTTGAAAAAGGAAAACCTCAGGGATAATATGTCAACATTGGAGCTGGTGCTTAATATGTTGGCTGAGGCTACTACAGAAATATCAAAACAAAAGCAACCGGAGTCCTTTGAGGAAAACCGAATGGTTGCAATTGAAGGTGGTGAAGCCGCGGGAGAAGCACGATTGGCGGTGGAAAAGAGGACCGAAAAACCTGTAATTACGAATAAAAATGCAGCCCAATTGCAAGATTTGGTTACAGGTCTCATTGAAACTATAAATGACAAAAGCGATGATCAAGAAGGGGAATGAATAAACTAAGAAGCTGCACCCTATAATTGTGAAAGATGAGGAAAAATGAGTAAATCTTTGAGTGTTTTAGTCTTGCTTAGAAAATGAACGAATTTGAATTATTTAATATAATGTATTTTGGGTTAGATTGTTATTATGGTGATACTACTGATGATAGAATCAATAATTTGATTGGCGAAATGAACCCTTTTTTGTGGCAAGATATAAGTTCTGCTGATCCAGCGTACTATGATGATTTTTGTAGATTCGTAAAAGGAAAAAACATAGCTCTTGATAACAGCATAGATTTAGCAAAAAAACTTCATAAAGACAATAGAATATGTTGATATAACAGAGGCTTTTGAAGAACCTGATTATGATAAATGGAAGGATGGATGCAAAAGATACTTAGCTGAGAAACATAAGGGTGGTGAAGCTAGAGATATTTAATGAAAGATGGATGATTAAAGAAAATGACAGAGTAAAAACACTTGTAGAAAAAGAGGAATTTCCTGCGGGTACAATTGGAGTTGTTGTAAGTATTTATTCTGAGGGCTCGCAATGTGAAGTTGAGTTATGGGACGCTGATGAATATCCACTTGATGTTGTGACGTTTAGCTTTGATGAGATTATAAGCGTTGAATAAAGAAGGAGCGTTACATTAACGGTGGTTGATTGTAGTATCACGGTGATACCCCTCATGATACTATTATGATACTATTTCTTCGAAAAACACAAGAAATACAAGGCATTTCAAACAATTGTGAAAAATAAGGATGCCGTATTTAACATGATTTACCTTGAAAAATAAATTTAGAACTACCGAGATGGAGTAGCGGGTGAGTAGTACCAAGCGGTTTGCAAGTGACGATAAAACCCAATAAAATCAAGAGCTGAGAGCATTTGCTCCCAGCTCTTTTTTGAATGATTTAAATATTGATTCTAAAATGATTCTATGAAAACTGTTACTAAACCACATATTGCGTGGCCTGACATAACGTGATATAATCAAGAAAACGCAATGCGAGGAGTGTGTTATGGATACAGCGACGGTAATAAAAGAGTTACGCGAGAGCGTGAAAATGAACAGAAAAGAATTCTCAGAGCATACAGGGATTCCGGTTAGAACTTTGGAGGACTGGGAAGCAGGAAGACGGACACCACCGGAGTATATTCCGCGACTTATAGCATACCAGCTGAAATATGAAGAATTAGTGAGGGGTAATAATGGAACTGAAAGCAAGTGAGTACAGGAGATTTGAGGACATTAAGCATATAAGAGAGGATGGTACAGAGTATTGGAGCGCCAGAGAGCTTGCACCGGCACTAGAATATGCGAAATGGGAAAACTTTTCCAAGGTTATCGTTAGGGCTATGATAGCTTGTGAAAACAGTGGGCATGATATTTCTAACGATTTTCCTGAGGTCAGGAAAATCGTCGAAGCTGGAGCAACCTCAAAGCCTAAAAAGGATTATGAATTATCCCGATATGCCTGTTATTTAATTGTTCAGAACGGTGATCCAAGAAAAGAAGTAATAGCGCTAGGGCAGACCTATTTTGCAATACAAACATATCGTCAAGAGGTTGCGGATCACTTCAATCAGTTAGATGAGGATAGAAGACGATTAGTTGTTCGAGGGGACATAAAGCAATGGAATCAGCTGCTTGCGGAGACAGCGCATGATGCAGGAGTTATATCGAATGAGGAGTTTGCTATTTTTCAAAATGCAGGCTATATGGGATTGTATGGAGGACTTGATGTCGATGATATCCATTCTCGAAAGAAATTGGAAGTAGGACAGAAGATTCTTGATTACATGGGTAGTACCGAGTTAATTGCAAATCTATTTAGAATTTCGCAAACAGAAGAAAAACTTCGTAAAGATAGAGTTAAGGGTGCGGAGGCCGCTACCAGTATTCATTATAATGTTGGTAAGGAGGTAAGAACCGCCATAAAGAAGATTGGTGGCACCATGCCGGAAGATTTGCCAACACCGGAAAAAAGCATTCAACAGATTGAACAGGAACAAATGGCAAGGCTTAAAGCAAAGGCTAAAAACGGAAAAATAATGCTGGATGAATGATACTGCTTTATTTATCTAGTTGTGAATAGGAGACAAAAGGGGGATGAATAATGCCAGAAGAAAAGACAGGCAAAACTAGAAGAAAGCGTAGAACCACAAAAAAGAGAAGTGTAGTAGACAGTGCTGTCAGAAATGCTGCATGCTTAAGCGATGGATGTAATCCGGAGCTTGTTATTGGTGCTGAGTTCGATGGTGTTTTTGAAATGCCTATTATAAAGAAACCCAAGAAGATTATTATTCCGGATAATTTGGTGCCGTTTAGTAAAATGGAAAAGGCTGACCCAAAATCATTTGCGGTTTGTGAGTATGAAAATGATGTTGAGTTCAAAGATATTCTTGTACATCCGGATGAGTATATAGAGATTCTGAAAAAGTATCAGGGATTTATATCACCGGATTGCTCTGTATACAGAGATATGCCGTTGGCTATTCAGATTACAAATATCTATCGTAGCCGTGCAATCGGATACTGCTTTCAAAAACATGGCGTTTATGTTATTCCTTGTGTTAGATGGGGCGATGAAAGAACATATACGCATAAGTTTTTGCCGGAACGAGTGGCTTTCTCCGGCGTGGAAAAGCATTCTATTGTTTCGGTGGGAAGCTATGGTCAGCTAAAAGATAAAGTAAATCGATATTATTTTGAAGCCGGTATGGATGCCATGATGGAAGAATTAGAGCCGGAAGTTGTCCTTGTATATAGTAAGATGCCAGATCATATTGAAGAGAAGTATCCTGATACAAGATTTGTAGAATATCCGGACTGGACGAGCGTGGTGAGGAATGATTAATGGGGGCAGGACAATCAGATTTATATAAAGGGACTTATGGCGATAATGCTAAGAATATCCCCGAAGAATTGCAAACAAAGATAAAGCTACCAGCTAATGATGCGCAACTGAAGCATATTCTTCGAAATGCAGAGGGACATTTACCAGATACGCCTGAAAATAGAAGATTGCTAGAAGAACTTGCAAATGATGTTGACGCGCATGCAGGAAAAGATATACATGGCAATGATTGGAATATCAGAGGCTTAGAGGATGGATCACAGTTGTGGGTAACGAGCAAGAATGGAGTTATTCAAAATGGTGGACTAAATAAGCCGCCGAAACCATGGGACGAATTTACCGGGTTAAGCAAAAATATAGTGAAGCGTAGGTGATGAATATGAATGCATTTGAACTATTTACAATGATATATTTTGTATTGGATGCCTATTATGAAAATGATATTGAGGATCCTTTTATTAATACTGTTTTAAGTGATATGAATCCTTTCATGTGGGCTGATATTGGATCTGCAGATCCGGCAATGTATAGCGAATACTTGGATTTCTTGAATGGAAGAGCGATAACACTTGAGAATAGTTTGGACATTGCTAAGGATTATGTTAAGACAATTGATTTCGCGGATGTAACAGCAGCATTTGATGAAATGTTGGAAAACGATTGGATTGATTATTGTAAAAAATATTTGTCTGAACCACACAAGGGGGAGGATATTTAGAATCACAGAATCAACTAAATGATTCTAAAATGATTCTATTTTTCCGAAAAGCACAGGAAATACTAGGTGCTTCGTGGAAGATAAAAAAATAGAAACGCAGAATTTACCAGTATTTCACACGAGAAAAAGAGTTGAAACTGGGGAGATGGAATAGTGGGAATAGTTCCGGGTGGCTTGCAGGTATTATAAAAACAGTATTATCAATGACTGAGAGCAGTTACTCCCAGTCCTTTTGCTATGGTTTTATGAGAGGATTTAGTACCCGGTTCAGATATAGTACGGTAATGCTATCCGAGATAGTAAAAAATACACAGAATAAACTAAACAAAACAATCCCACACTGAAGGACTACGAAAACGATCTCGAAACTGAATATTTGACAAGTAACGACATTGTAGTTACAATTGCATCAGATGCAGAAGCAATTCTTAAAAGACTAGGTATTCTTATGTCTACAGCAGTTGATATGTTTCTCAATCAAGTAGTATTGGTAGGTGGTATTCCCATTTGGAAATTAATACATTTTTACATTCTTTTTTAGTAATCGATCTGATTTGGTACCAAATAACTAATGAAAGCAAAAAAACGATTGGAGGTGCCAAAAAATGATTAATAGCAGAACATTCATATCAGTAAAGGAAGATAATGTACGCTCACCCGTCTTGGGGAAAGTATGTCGATGCAATCCAGGTAGAAGTTAGTGCCGAAGTACGGAAATGGATCGGTATCGGTCTTCACAGCTACGTGTGGAAACAGGAAACCGGAGGCTGGCGCCTCCGCCCTTGAATAAAGGCGCTGACGCGCAAGGCTATATAGCGCACCCGAAAGGCTGCCTGATATCAAAGGCCGTGGCAGAAAGAAATTGAGGAAATATCATGCTATCTATGCAAAAATGGTATTAATGCACAGCATGCACGGTGGTAAGGGCAAAAGGCACAGGGACGCCCTTTGTTTATGTAGATGGAAAGGAAAAACAGCATGAATCAGAAAAAAGTCAATTACGTATCATCAATCTTCTTTAAGATCATTATGATCGCCGTTATGTCTGTCTGTAACGCAGCATTGGTGACCAGTATCCTGGTGGCGGGACATCTTTCCGGACCGGGGGAGGTGGCTCTTACCTTTTTGAAGGGGGCACTTCTGGCAGGGGCCATCAATTCTGTCTTTGTTTCCTACTTTGGCCGTAAGATGGTGAAGCCGCTGAAGAACCTGACAGAGAATATCAAAGTGATGTCCACCCTGGATCTGCGTAAGGCAGAGAATCAGGATGCACTCAGTGCCAGACAGGATGAAGTGGGCCTGATCAGCGCAGGTGTGGAAGAACTGCGGGTCAACTTGGTGGAGATCATCCGCAGACTGGACAATGTTTCCGTAAATATGAAGACCAGTGCGGGGGAGATCCATACCCGAACAGATCGGGTGGCAACGGCAACCAACGAAAATTCCGCAACTGCAGAGCAACTGGCCTCCAGCATGGAAGAAACCTCTGCTACCATTGAGGATGTGCTGGGCAAGATCATGACCATGAATTCCGAGATGGAAGAGATCTACAGCAAGACAGTGGACGGCAAGAACCTGGCAATGGAGATCAGTTACAAGTCTAATCAGATCGCCGGAGAAACAAAAGAAAATGCAGATGAGACAAATCGTATCTATAACAGGGTAAAAGAGGCGGCGGATCTTGCCATGGAAAAATCCAGGTCCGTGGATGAGATCAACAACCTGACCCAGGCCATTACAGCCATTGCTTCCCAGACCAATCTGCTGTCTTTAAATGCATCTATTGAAGCCGCCAGAGCAGGAGAAGTGGGAAGAGGCTTTGCAGTAGTGGCGGGAGAGATCGGACAGCTGGCAACCCAGTCCCAGGATTCGGTAGCCAGGATCACCGAGGCAGTACAGCTGGTCAAGGACTCGGTGGGAGATCTGCAGAAGTGCTTAACGGAAGTCTTGACCTTTGTGGATGAAAAGGTGGTAAATGACTATCAGAAGTTTTTGGACGCCTGTGAAGCCTATGAGGATCAGGCAAACCGCATGAATGTCACCATGGATACGGTTGCCCATTCCATCAATGATTTTAAGATCGCCTCCAATGACATGAATGTGGCCATGGATTCCATCAACAGCGTAGCCCGTCAGTCGGCAGAAGATGTGGTGGCAATCGCAGACAAGAGTACAGAAACGGTATCTGCTATGGAAGAAGCGCGTACCCAGATCCGCCAGAATGTGGCAGATGCAGACTCTCTGGAAGAGATCGTAAAGAAATTTACGATCTGACCAGATCAACAGTTTTATCAGAGAAGAAACAGAGCCCTGCCCTCTCTGCCGGAGCCACTGAGCCATTCAAAAGCACCGGGAAGGATGGAGTAAGTACAAGTATGAGCAGACAACTGATTGGGAGTGTGATCCTGGAATACGCCATGCCGTTGGCGGCTTTTTTGCTACTGAAATTGCTTGCGGTCGGGATCACAGGCAGTAATCGAAAGGACAGCAGCGAACGAAAGGGCATGCGAACAGAACCAGTTGGAGCTAGAGAGGATATTTACCGATCAGCAGACTGGTAAGAATTTCAACCGTTCCAGATACCAAGTCCTTAAGGAGGATGTCTTACGGTCTGGTGACGAGCTGATCATTACAGAGGTTGACCGTCTTGGTAGAAATAAGCGAGATGCAATAAATCAGTATGTCTCCCAGCAGTATGGTAAGTATGGATATTTGAGAGCTGAAAGATTACTTCTAAAACGTGACAAAAGAATACTAGTCCCAAAATCTATGGAAAAGACTGTTTGGTTCGTGTATAATCCATGCCAAGTACTACAAGATTTATTACTATGTCATGAGGCAAAGCAGATTATCCTCCAAGGGGTAAACTGTCTTATCCTGAAAGAATAAAATAAAACATAAGAAACAGACCTTGAAAAGATCACTAAACTGTCTTTTCAAGGTCTGTTCTTTTGTTTATTAATCCTTGTAGTATAAGGCGTTGATGGGATTTATGACTCTTGTTTGAGAGTTTTTTACAGATAACCATTAGATAAGATTATGGGTACTCTTTATCTATGGGTGGAGGAAACTACAACGTACATGGAGCTTATTCGTGAAAACATTGATTATGACATCATGATGAGCGACAAGAAATGGTCTGACAGAGAAATGTATGATGAGCTTTATGAACTGATCTGTGATGTGGTATGTGTTCCTCGAAAGACTATCCGCATTGCAGGAGAGGATTATCCGTACAATTTGGTGAAGAGTAAGTTCCTAAAACTCAATTCCCAGCATTTAGAATATGTGATCGGTTGCATGAAAAACAATACTACCAAGGTGTCCAATATCAAGGCTTACCTAACGACGGCTTTGTATAACGCCCCGAATATCATCAATCATTATTATACTGCTGAAGTAAATCACGATATGTATGGTACAATATATTCGGAGGAATGATTATGGCAAAGTATATTGTTGAAGGCGTTGATACTTATCGTAATGGGTATGATAGAGTTCTGTGTACTTATCAATGCGACGCTGCCGTGGTTGGAAAAGAAGACCGCAACACCGCCGAGAGTTAGGAGAATAGAGGAATAGGCAAGTGAATATGGAATATGAAGAGAATCCGGAAGGCTGACTGGATTCTTTTTTTGTACCTTACGCTGATGAAGGGTGATAAGGTTGTCAAGATTGTCAAAATATTCTCCGATTTTTGTCTGTTCTTCAACGCTCGGGACATTGATTTTATACTTCAGCATATCGTTAATATTGAGTACTCTATTACGCCCCGCGCCTCCAGGAGAACATAACTCAAGGTATTCTCTGAATTTTCGATCCAGCATTAAAAACTTAAAGAAATGTGACTTCAAATCTTTATGGAATGAAAACTGCGGAAACCTATGCGATACAAGGGTTCCAGCATCCTCTTCCTCAGTAATTGCTACTGCATGTTCCCAGGCAAAAGTGATATTCAAAATAAACTTGTCCGCTGCCACTCTATGCATCTTTGCAGTATCTAATTCTTTGCCAGGTTCGACATAACTATGAAAGACTCCTTTTGCATGACTTCTTATACCAATTCTTTCATATCCATCATGAGGTGTTTCGACTGGATCTTCGTATCTATCAAGCATGTCTCCAAGCTTACGCTGTTCCCAAGAGTCAGTGAATCCAGCAAATCTTATTTCCGGAAACTGT
>CAMUXE010000010.1 GCA_947164605.1 uncultured Lachnospiraceae bacterium
CTACTTCTTAACAGTCTGGTTAAGAACTGTAAACTCTGGGATGTGGAAAGCCCAAGATTCGCGGTTTGAACCGCCATCAGAGTTTCCCATATATAGGATATGCAATGCCTGAATCCATGCAGATTATGGATGCTGACATCTTAAAATATGAGCTTGGGCTCAATGCTGTGAGAACCTCTCACTATCCACAATCTCATGCCTTTATCAAAAGATGTGATGAGATAGGACTTTTAGTCTTTACGGAGATGCCTGGATGGCAGCACATTGGCCGCGAAGAGTGGA
This sequence comes from uncultured Lachnospiraceae bacterium, assembly GCA_947164605.1. Classification (GTDB taxonomy): domain Bacteria; phylum Bacillota; class Clostridia; order Lachnospirales; family Lachnospiraceae; genus CAMUXE01. The sequence continues at coordinate 283 of CAMUXE010000010.1, forward strand.
AAAATCAGGCCTGTGTCAATCTCAAGGAAATGATTGTTCAATACAGGAATCATCCATCTATATTTATGTGGGGTGTGAGAATCAACGAATCCAAGGATGATGATAGTTTCTATACCAGAACCAATGCTATCGCAAAGGCTCTTGACCCGACAAGGGCCAGAGCTGGTGTCAGAGCAAACAAAAGAAGTCATCTCCTAGAGGATGTCTACACCTATAACGATTTTTCCCACAATGGCAACAATGCCGGCTGTGAAAATAAAGCCTCCGTCACAAGCAATATGAAAAAGCCTTATCTAATCACTGAGTACAATGGTCATATGTATCCGACCAAAATGTACGACGATGAAGAGCATCGCTTATCTCACCTTTTAAGGCATTTGAAAGTAATCAATGACATTGCAGGAGAGGATGATATAGGAGGCGGATTCGGTTGGTGTTTTGCCGATTACAACACCCACAAGGATTTCGGAAGTGGTGACAGAATTTGTTATCACGGCATTCTTGACATGTTTAGGAATCCAAAACCTGCAGCCTACGCTTATATGGTGGATTATACAAAAAAAGATCTTCTCTATGTGACTTCTTCCTACGACATCGGAGAGCATCCAGCAGGAAACCGTGGAGAAGTATACATCATCAGCAATGCTGATTCCGTAAAGATGTATAAAAACGGGGTATTCATAAAAGAGTACAGCCACAGTAAGGACTCGGCTCCTGGATTCGAGCACCTAAAGTTCCCACCAATTGTAATTGATGACTATATAGGCAATGAAATAAGAGAGCATGAGAATTTCACCGATATCCAGGCTGATTTTGTGAAGGATATTTTGAATTACATAACAAGGAAAGGCTACAAACTGTCCATGGGCATGAAGAAGAAGGCTCTTAGGCTCATGCTTCAGTATAAGATGACATTTGACGATGCATATGAGCTCTATAGCCGCTATATCGGTGATTGGGGTGGAAGTTCAACTAACTATCGCTTCGACGCCTACAAGGACGGCAACCAGCTCTTCTTTTACAACGAGGCAATAAAAGTCACTTTAGAAGGGCCTATTATGGCAATAGGACCTGCCGCAAACACCGGCCTTGTTCAACTTTATGGTGGAGCCGGAGGCCTTATGATAAGAAGCTGCAAGAAAATACTTCATGATAAAGAAAGACTTCAATTAGATGGAAATGAACCAGGTTTAGTTTTACCGGCAAGGGTCACCTTCAGCCTACCTGATTCAAGTAATTACAGTTTAGATTTTGACGTGAAACTGACTTAATTAAGCCAAAATCACAATATTTATATTTAGGAGGTTTTATATGACTGACCATTCAAAAAGAATCTTTGGAAATCCAGTCAGCGCAGCTGCCTACGACAAGGCTAAGCGCTCCAAAGAGTCCTATATCAACAAGTTTGGCGATGATTCTGATGCCAACTACCAACTGACTTTAAAGAAAAATGACTGTCTTTATGACGATTTCAATCTCTACAACTTGTGTTTATCTGACAACGAGGGCTCTGAAATCAATTATGACACCAAAAAAGGCATAATAGTCGGCAACATTCGCATGGGTTTTGGTCACTACAGAATCTCCATGGCTATGGCTTCAGCTGCACATGACCTTGGCTATACCCCTTACTGGTTTGATTTGAATTCATTTCCTACAACAACAGCAACCAAGATTATAAGCGCCCAAAACGAGCTTTATTCCCTTGGTTCTCGCATATCTCAAAAAAATAAACTCTTCAACAAGGTAGTCTGGGAACCTATGAATTATGATGGTTTTAAGCATCTTTCTTACAACTCATCTGACCAGAAGAATGCTGAGCTTATGACCCCGCTCTTCAAATCAATTCCAAAGGATATGCCTTTTATAGGAACTCATGTATGGCCAGCCCAGGCTGCAATCCACTCTGGTATGAAGCACGTGGTCAATGCTATTCCTGACAATTGGCCTATGGCTCTCCACTTAGCTGAAGGCAGCATTCACACTGTGCAGACTCACAATGCCTACTACGGCTACAGAACCTTAAATGGCTTCCAGGGCGACCATATTCTGAAACCTATGCCACACAACTCAATCTACTATACAGGCCACTATATAGATGCCGAGCTTGTCCACGGCATAGAATCTGATTGCGATGCCAGAATCGCAAGATCCAAGGCAAATACCCCAGTAAGATTCCTTCTCACAATCGGAGGTGCTGGCGCACAGCAGAAGTTATTTACTTCAATCATAAGCTACTTAATTCCTGCCGTAAAGAAGCATAAGGCAAGCCTTATTATAAACTTTGGCGACCATCTCAATGTTCTAGAAAGTATCATGGAAGAGCTTCCTGAATTGGACGAAATAGCCACAATGCATATCAACAATTGGGATGAAAGTAAGTCCTATACTAAAAAGGCACTTGAGAGCTCTAGTCAACCTGATCACTACGACCCAGAAATTGAAGGCTTACACGTATTTGCCCATGATGATATATATGAGGCTGTATACTCAACTAACCTTCTTATGAGAGCTTGCGATGTGCTTGTCACAAAACCAAGTGAATTGGCTTTTTATCCAATTCCTAAGCTCTTTATCGAGCATGTCGGTGGCCACGAAAAGTGGGGTGCTATCCACTCTGCAGAAATTGGCGATGGCTGTCCTGAGTGCAGTGATATCCCACACACTCTTCAGATGCTGTCACTCTTCATAAGGGACAGATCTCTCATTGAGGAAATGTGCCAAAACATTAAAAAGAACAAAAAACTAGGCATCTATGACGGAGCTTACAAGGCTGTAAAGCTTGCTTTTGGGGAGAGTATTTAACTAATACTTTAAATAAGCCTTAAATAAGCCTTATCAAATGACTTTAAAATTACTCTTCTTCTAAGATTCAAGGAGGTTTTTATGAATTCTAATTTAAAATTCAAGGAAAAGGCATCTTATGGCCTTGGTGCTGTTGGAAAGGACATGGTTTATGCCCTCTCTGCAACCTACATTCTCTACTACTACCAAGATCTTTTGGGCATCAATGCACTTTACATGGGAATCATTCTCCTCTGTGCCAGAATATTTGACGCGCTCAATGACCCAATCATGGGCGTCATTGTTGCAAAGACTAAGACTAGATGGGGAAAGTTTAGACCTTGGCTCCTAGTCGGAACTCTCCTAAACTCAGTATTTCTGATTCTTATGTTTTCAGTTCCAAGCCAGGTTACAGGTTCCGGCCTTGTCGCTTGGGCTGCTGTAATGTACATCATGTGGGGCGTAACCTACACAATGATGGATATCCCATACTGGTCAATGGTTCCAGCATTTACCCAGGGTGGTAAGGAGAGAGAGAATCTCTCTGCTCTTGCCAGATCCTGTGCAGGAGTCGGCAGTGCTCTCATTCAGATTTTCACTATGACAATTGTCTACATCTTGGGCCGAATCGGCGCTTCAGGCGAAATTGCAAACTCAGTAGTTGAGTTAAATGGTTTCAGATACCTTGCCATTGCTGTTGCGGTGATTTTCATAGCATTTACCCTGATTTGCTGCATTAATATCAAAGAGAAATCTACTGTCAATATGCAGACTGCATCCCTTGGGCAAATGTTTAAAGCCCTCATACAAAACGATCAGGCCATGGTCATCGTTATAGCCATCGTTTGTGTAAATACTGCCTTCTACACTACCAGCAACCTGCTCATATACTTCTTTAAGTATGATTTTGGCGGCGAAAACTGGTACAACAGCTACACTCTTTTCAACACATTTGGCGGTGGAATGCAGATTTTATCTATGATGTTGCTCTTCCCACTTCTTAGAAAGTTTTTCAACACAATCAAACTCTTTAAGATTAGTCTTACAAGTGCAATCCTAGGTTATGTAGTTCTTTTGATAATTTCATTCTTCTCAATGAGCAATGTCTTTATTCTCTTTATACCGGCTTTCTTCATCTTCACAGCCCTGGGAATACTCACAGTACTCACAACAATCTTCTTGGCCAATACCGTGGATTACGGTCATGTAAAGAATGGTCGCCGTGATGAGAGTGTTATCTTCTCTATGCAGACCTTCGTGGTTAAGCTGGCTTCTGGCATTTCAGCCCTTATAGCCTCTATCTGCCTCTATGTATTCTCTATCAGCTCTAACACTGATACCGAAGTAGTCGCATCTCTCAGCCAGACTTCTGTCACAGGCCTAAGAATGACAATGACAATACTTCCTATGCTCGGACTCTTTATAGCCATGTATGTCTTCAGACACAAGTACATCCTAACAGATGAGAAGATTAAAGAGCTTGAGACAGAGATTAAAAATCGTGGTTTGAATGATTGATTTAAAGGGGTAATTTTATGATTATAGCCAAAGACCAAGTCTTTATGCTTAACACTAATTCGACTTCTTATATGTTTAAAATTGATGAGCACGGCCTCCTTCTCCATCTTTACTATGGGGCTTCTCTTTGCGATTTTTCTTTGTCAGAGCAGCTAAGTCAAGGGGACCAGTTAGAAGAACTTGCCAAGGCACTGGAGCGCAAATCAGAATTTGCCCCAGGTAACAGCATCAACTACACAGATGGGCAGTTCAGTCTCGAGAACACTAATCTTGAAATATCAGGGATTGGCAAGGGCAGCCTTGTCACTCCCTATATTAATTTAGTTTTCCCTGATGGCTCTAATAGCACCGATTTTATCTTTAAGGATTACAAGACCTATGACAGGCTCTTTATTCCAAAAGATTCCAGCTTTGGAAAAATGGCTCACTCCCACAATTCTGGCAATCAAAAAGAAGATGTCTCTTCTCTTGTGATTCGCCTCAAGGACCGCCACAAGCCTATCTTTATAGACCTCTATTACATAGTCTATAAGGACAGCGACTGCATAGTTAGATATTCCAAGATTTACAACAAGTCTGAACAGCCAGTCATATTAAAGAGTCTTATGAGCACCCAGTTAAGCCTCAGTGCCGATACCTTTAAACATGGTAAGGTTAAGGTTAGCACCTTTGGTGGAGCCTGGATTAGAGAGATGTACAAAAATGACACCATCCTTTCATCCGGCAAGCTGATATCTGCCTCAAACACTGGAACTTCCTCTAATCGCAGCAATCCCCTTATCCTTGTCAGTGATTATGACACCTGTCAGGACAGCGGCAAATGCTATGGTTTCAATCTCATGTACAGTGGCAATCATTATGAGAGTGTTGAATTTAGTACTTATAAAGATATAGTCGTAAGCAGTGGTATAAATCCAGACAGCTTCGAGTTCAATCTAGAAGCTGGCGCAAGCTTTGAATCCCCAGAGGCCATCATGACCTTCTCAAATCAGGGTTACAATAGCTTAAGCCATAATTTTCACAACTTTGTCAGAGAACATGTTATAAATCCAACATTTGCCCACAAGACCAGACCAATTCTTGTCAACAGCTGGGAAGCCTGCTATTTTAACATCAATCATATGCGTCTCTTAAACCTTGCAAGGAATGCCAAAGCAGTTGGTGCAGAGCTATTTGTTATGGACGATGGCTGGTTTTCCAACAGGGATGACGACACTTCATCACTCGGTGACTGGGAGGTCAACAAAAAGAAGCTCCCTTTCGGCCTTGAAGGCCTTGCCAAAGGAATCCATGATTTAGGACTGGACTTTGGAATATGGATAGAACCTGAGATGATAAGTCAAAAGAGCAAACTCTACCAGGCCCATCCCGACTGGGCTATGGCCATCAAGGGTCGCGATCACAGCAGTGGCCGCAATCAGATGATGCTCGATCTCTGTAATCCAGAGGTTGTTGACTATCTAATTGAGACCTTTAGTCAGCTGCTCTCAACACCTGGAATAAACTATGTTAAATGGGATATGAATCGCATTATGTCCGATATCTATTCCCCTTACCTGGCAAAAAAATACCCTGACCAGAGGATTTCATCCATGGTCCCTCACCTTTACGTGATGGGTCTTTACAGGCTAGCCTCTAGCCTAACACAGGCCTTTCCTAAAATTCTTTTTGAGGGCTGCGCCGCTGGTGGAAACCGCTTCGATTTGGGTATGCTTACATTTTTCCCACAGATTTGGGCAAGTGACAACACTGATGCCATCGCAAGATGTCATATTCAAGAAGGTCTGAGCTACGGTTATCCACTGAGTTCTTACACAGCACATGTTTCAAGCTGTCCTAACCACCAGACTCTCAGAAATGTTCCCTTAAAGACCCGCTTTAATGTTGCAGATTTTGCCAACATGGGACTAGAAATCAATGTCAGCGACTCCAATAGTGAGGAATTTAAGACTATTAGAACTGAAGTTGAATACTACAAGAAATTCCGTGATTTGGTTCTTGATGGTGACTTCTATCGCATCGACCAAAATGAGCTTGTCAGTGGGAACGATTCAGACCAATCAGGCTACCTTCACAGATGGCAACTTGTCTCTAAGGACAAATTGCGCTCTATGGCCCTAATAGTCCAGGAGGAGGTTAGACCTAACACTCCTAACCTGAGCCTAAAGCTTACAGGTCTTGAACCTAGCTACCTCTACCATGTGGAAAATATGGACGAGAAGTATAACATCAAGAACTTTGGAGACCTGATAAATACTCAAGTCCCAGTGCACATTAAAAAAGATTCCCTGATTCACAATGCTATCTCTCGCTTTGTGACCATGCCTGGAGAAGTCGAATCATTCAATCTTTACGGTCACTTCCTCAACACTGCTTCTATCAGGCTCAAGGAAGCCTATATTGCCACTGGCTACAATGACCAGGTCCGCTATTTCCAGGACTACAGCTCCAGATTGTATGAAATTACAAAGAAGGGATAAGTATGATTGCTTTTTATCAGGATAAAATAAAAAAAGCCCCAGATAGGGTCAGTCTTAAGGCTATTCTAATCCAGGCCCACAAGCATTTTTTTAACGATTATGACGCCAGCTCGCCTCAAGTCTACTTTGCCCCTGGCCGAGTAAACCTTATAGGTGAGCACACCGACTATAATGGTGGCCATGTCTTCCCCTGTGCCCTTCCAATAGGCACCTACGCCGCCATCAGTCTCCGCGATGATGACAAACTCTCTGTCATGTCCTTAAACAATGATGAGGGAATCACAAGCCGCAGTATGACTGACATTATAGAAGATAAAACCGAGCGTGCTAGCAATTGGGCCTCATACGTCCATGGTCTTGTCTGGGCTCTATCTCAACATGGAATTGACCTTAAAAGTGGTGCAGACATACTAATTTACGGCGATATTCCTGCAGGTTCAGGGCTTTCATCTTCAGCTTCACTTGAGGTCCTTATTGCCTACAGTTTACTGGATTTGGAGCTCGATTACTTTAACAGCAGCAAAAAATCTCGAGAAGAGATTCTCACTATGATTGCCCAAATCAGCCAATACAGTGAGAACAAGTACAATGGCATGAACTGCGGTATTATGGACCAGTTTGCATCAGCCTTTGGCAGCGAAAACCAGGCCATCTACCTAGATACCAATAGTCTTGCTTATTCCTATGTCCCATTTGACCTAGGAGACTACGCCCTCCTCGTGACAAATACTAACAAAAAGCACAAGCTCATCGGCTCTGCCTACAATGACAGACGCGCCTCGTGTGAAGAAGCTTTGAAGGATTTGACTTCTATCAAGCCTGAACTTGATGCCCTCTGCAGCTTGACCTCCAAGGACTTCGAAGAGATTTCTTCTTACATCAAGAATCCTGAAGCTCGAATCAGGGCCAAGCACGCTGTTTACGAAAACGAGAGAACCAAGCAGGCTGTCAGTCTCTTAAAAGCAGGAAACCTACCTGAATTTGGCCGTCTCATGTATGAGTCCCACGAATCCCTAAGCCATGATTATGAGGTTTCCTGCGATGAACTCGATGCTATTGTAAACATAGCAAGAACTATTCCCGGTGTCCTCGGTTGCCGCATGACTGGCGGCGGTTTCGGTGGTTGCACCGTGGCTATTATAGCAAACGACTCCATAGAAGAATACAAGTCTGCAGTTGAACAAGCCTATACAGACAAGTTCGGCTATGCCCCATCCTTCTACATACTCAAAGCAGGAAGGGGTCCATATAGGCTCTGATATTGAATCTAATATAGGCTATAGTATTGGCTCTTGTATTGGCTCTTGACTGATTTGATCCAAGATTTTTCTTAATTTCTAACTTTTCTTGGCCCACCTGGCAAGTCCCGCCGAGATTTTTTTAAATCTCGACTTCCTTGATTCACACCCCTAGTACAAACTATTTCCCTCAGTATCACTTACCACGATTACTGGGAAATCTTCTACATAGAGCTTTCTTATTGCCTCTGTTCCAAGGTCATCATAGGCAATTACTTCTGACTTCTTTATACGCTGAGAGAGGATGGCGCCGGCGCCACCTACTGCAGCAAAGTAAACAGCCTTATTTCTAACAATTGCATCCCTGACAGCTTGAGATCTCTTTCCCTTGCCGATCATGGCTCTGAGGCCTAAATCAAGGAGCTTTGGTGCATACTTATCCATTCTGCTGGCTGTTGTTGGGCCTGCAGAACCAATTGGACGGCCCTCTCTGGCAGGAGATGGTCCCATGTAGTAGATACAGCTTCCCTTGATATCAAAAGGAAGCTCCTCGCCTCTCGCAAGAGTCTCATCCATTCTCTTATGAGCTGCATCTCTTGCAGTGTAGATAGTTCCTGTAATATAAACATAATCACCAGCTCTGAGACTTAAAGCCGCCTCCTCGCTGAGTGGCATACTAATCTTCTTATCCATTTTAAGCCTCCTCTTATAAACTTCTTGTCACATGTCTGTTTACGTGACAGCAGATGTTGATAGCAACTGGAAGTCCTGCAATATGAGTAGGATAAGTGTTAACATTGACCGCGAGGGCTGTGTTCTTACCACCCAAACCGCCAGGTCCGATTCCTAAGCTGTTAATTTTCTCAAGCATCTCATCCTCTAAGTCTCTTACCCAGTCGATTTGAGGCTTATCCTCGAGATGTCTTGTAAGAGCTTGCTTTGCCATGATTGCAGACTTCTCGAAATCTCCACCTATACCGACACCTACAACCATAGGAGGACAAGCATTAGGACCTGCGTCCTTGACTGCTGTGAGGATAGCTTCCTTGACACCTTCGATGCCGTCAGCTGGCTTAAGCATAAATACACGGCTCATATTTTCACTGCCAAAGCCCTTAGGAGCTACAGTAATTTCTACCTTATCACCTTCAACTATAGAATAATGCACAATTGCAGGTGTGTTGTCCTTAGTGTTGTTGCGGATGATTGGATCATCAACCACACTCTTTCTAAGATATCCCTCGACATAGCCCTGTCTTACACCTTCATTGATTGCATCCTCAAGATTTCCACCTGTAAAGTGAACCTCCTGACCTACCTTAATGAAAACAACAGCCATGCCTGTATCCTGACAGATTGGAATCATCTCAGATCCAGCAATCTCAAGGTTCTCAGAGAGCTGATTTAAAACCTTCTTGCCCAAATCTGACTCTTCACTGTCAACGGCCTTTACAAAGACCTCCTTCATATCGTCTGAAAGGAAGTGATTGGCCTGAATACACATTTCCTTAATATTACTTGTGATTAAACTGACATCAAATTCTCTCATGATTTTACTCCATAATCATAAATCTTTACTGAAAAGCCTGCTTTTCCAAAATATACCTTTCAAGTCACACTGCTCATTCTCAAAAAGTCGGCTTATATTTAACAATTAATATAATAACTCTAAAAAAGTGTCATTTCCAGCCTATATAGTCAAGAAATTCATCTAGCTGCTTGGTCCAAAAATCCCATTCGTGGGCATAACCCTTATCTTCAACATACTTGTAGTCGTAAAAATCAGCATTTGCCTCGAAAAAATCTCTAGAATTTCTGCTCATCCCAACCCAAGGGTCGAGCTCTCCGCAAGCCTGATAAATCTTAGGTGGATTCTTAAAGCCACTCTCCTTCAGAAGTTTGGCCTGATATAGGAAACTATATTCCGTATTGCTGATATCTCCAACTCCAAAAAGTCTCTCCCTATATTTGGACTTAAGGCTTCCATCCTGCTTATATTCTGACTCTGCCTTATCTCCCGCGGACAAGGCTCCAATATAAGCATACTTTTTAGGATACTTTAGACCAATGTGCATACAACCGTAGCCACCGTTGGAAAAGCCAGACACTGCATTGTCCTCTCTCTTATCAGAAGTGATAGCAAACATGTTGTGAATCATGGAATAAAGTTCCCTTCCAACATAGCTTCCATACTTCTCTCCAACTGCCATGTCAACAAAGCAAGACTCCCTTACATTGGGGAGAATAATGGCTATCTTACGCTTGTTTGCAATCTCTGTAAGATTAGCATGAAGCATCCAGGCCATATGATCCCCGCTAGAGCCATGATAAAGCCACAGACACTTGAGTTTATCCCCCTTATCGTACTTGTCAGGCAGGATAAGGCTGGCATTGAGGCCATATTTTAGATATAAAGACATGTGTTCAATATTGATAACTGCCATAAGTCTCCTAGTCCTCCTTGATAAGCTCTATAGTGTCTTTTATGCACGAATCCCAGTAATCAAAGTCATGCTTGCCCTCAGATTCCTTATAACTAACCTTGAAACCAGCATCCTTCATGACTTTGTAGCAATCTCTGCTCATTCCTATTCTCTCATCGGACAAGCCACAAGATATGTAAAAATTTGTTTTGTTATCCACAAGATATCCACTTTTGTGGATTACTTTTAGGATATCAAACTCATTGTCCTCCCTCTCCAATTCCTCGCCAAATACAGGGAAGAGGTCAAGTCCCTGGGGATCCTGCTCCCTTTTGCTTATATCCAAAAGGCCAGAATAGCTGAAGGCTGCTCTGTACTGGTTTGGCCTGTTTAGGGCGGCATAAAAAGCCCCGTATGCTCCCATAGACATTCCACCTATATAGCGATCCTCCATTCTATCACTCACGCTGAAGGTTTTCTCCATAAAATTGACAAGTTCATCTGCTATATAATTCCCGTAATCTCTGCCATTCACGTTGTTTACATAAAACCTGTTATCGCCAGATGGACAAACCACTGCAATATTGGTGTTCATGCAGTAATCTGCCACTCTAGATCTTAAAAGCCAGCTCTCACAATCTCCACCAGCCCCGTGTAGAAGATATAAAGTCTTGTAGCCTCCTCTACCCTGAGGCATCAGAATATCAAGACTTACTGGTAGTCTTAGAGTTTCTGATTCCATTGTCAACTTTAAGTGTGCCATTCATATCCTCCAAATTATCTCTGTATTTTATCAACAAATTCTTGGCAAGCCCTCTCCAACTAGTCTTTGGAGCTGACGCTTTGTCCCTATGCTTGTCCTCATAAGAAGTTTACCTGTCTCGTCTTTCTCGACAACTTTGCCTATAAGCTGGGCCTTTTCTCCATATTTGGACTTTCTTATTATTTCAAGGGCTCTGTCTGCCTCATCTTCAGGAAGAAAGACAACTGCCTTGCCCTCATTGCCCATATAGAGTGGATCTAGGCCAAGTAATCCAGCAAAACTCTTAACTGTAGGGCTCACAGGAATTTTTTCCTCTTCAAGCTCAATATTGACCTTAGATGCCTGGCTTAACTCAGCCAGTATTGTCGCCAATCCTCCTCTTGTCACATCCCTCAATACATGTATATTAAGGCCCTCATTCAAAAGATTTCCAACAATATCACACAGAGGTGCATTGTCACTCTCTATATCATTTTCAATTCCCATCCTGTCTGACAAGATGGCTGCGTGGTGGTCACCTATGTTTCCTGTAATAAGGACACTGTCGCCGAGCTGAGCATTGGACGCACATATATTGAGCTCCGTGTCAAATATACCGACACCGGCAGTGTTTATGTACATGCCTCCCTTTCCGTTCACAACCTTGGTATCTCCAGCTACAATCTCCACGCCTGCTTCCCTTGCACATGCGGCCATGGAAGCTACCACTTTTTTCAAAGTGTCTATTTTAAGTCCTTCTTCCAAAATAAAACCACAGGTTATATATTTAGCTTTTGCTCCCCTCATAAGCAGGTCATTGACTGTACCACATATGCACAGCCTGCCTATATCTCCACCCTTAAAGAAGATAGGATCTACCACAAAGCTATCAGTAGTCATAGCTATCTTCCCTATGGCTCCAACATCGACCAAAGCCGCATCTTCCATGGAACTTAGAATATCATTCCTAAACTCTTTTTCAAAAATCTCTTCAATCAGCTTGTCTGTGGCACTTCCGCCACTGCCATGCATCATTGTTATAACTTCACTTGAACTTTCCAATTTGCCACCTCTAAAAGCCTATTCAAGACTATTAACTTCCCTGAGTATATCGGCCAATTCCTTGGCCTCGTCCTCTTTCATCTTTTGCAATATACAGCCCGCATGAACTAAAACCTTGTCTCCAATCTTGACATCGACAAGTCCTGTTCTTGCCACTACTGTATTTCCATCAAAATCAACTTCTGCCCTGTCATCCATCAGTGATATAACAGTTCCCGGCATTGCTACACACATAATTCTACCTGACTTTCAAAATTCTATTATCTAATAATTCTCTTTTATGTATCTCTCAGCAGCATATAACTGTCCCAAGGCTAAGCCTTGATCAGATCTTGGAATCTTATGATTTATATAAAGGCTTATAGACTCTCTTTCCAATCCTGAAAAGATAAGCCTTGTCAGAAGCTCATTGTTAAAAGAACCTCCTCCCAGAACAAGCTGTTTTATTTCCCTATCTTCAGCTATTCTCTTAGACTCTCTCACAAAGAAGTCGGCTAGCTCGACATGAAATAAATATGCCAAATAATCTACTTTTTTACCACTAGTTTTTTTCTTTGCAATGTAAGAAAACAGTGATAATGTGTCAAGCTCAAGCTTCATTTCCAAAATTTCTGCTTCCAATTGATTTTCATCTTTTTCACACTCATGCTTCTGCCTGTTTATATAGCTTTGAGCACAAGCCTCAAGTTTGATGGCACATTCGCCCTCATATGTATTATAAGAGCCTATTCCCAGCGCGTAAGCTACTGCGTCATAGAGTCTTCCAACTGAGCTAGAACTACATGTTCCAATATCCATATCCCAGGCCTTAGACAAAATCTCGTATGAAGGCATCTGGTCCTTATCAAGCAGATTCTTAAGTTCTTCTTTCTCGATAAGTCCCTTTTTCTCGCCATTTATAAGATACATAAAATACGACTTCTTTGCATCATATGAAGCTTCGTTTGAGGCCAAAAGCTTAACCTCCTCTATATGTGAAAGTCTTTCATAGCCGTATTTATCAGCATCACAGACAAAAATCTCTCCTCCGTACACTCCCGGCCTTCCTTGAGAATCTATTCCATAACCTGTTCCATCCAGGGCCAAACCTATAAGAGGCCCGTGAAGCCTGTTTTCAGCTATAGCAGAACAGATATGAGCATAGTGATGTCCCACTCTTATAAGCTCTATGCCCATTTCCTGGGCCAATTCTTTGCCTATCCTGGTTGAGTAGTAAGCTTCATGCTCATCAGAGACCAGATACTTAGGTTTTGCCCCGTAAAGCTTAATATATCTTTCAATTTCAGCCCTGTATGCCTCTTTGACTCCCAGGTCTTCTAAGTCTCCAAAATACTGACTCAGTATAGCTCCCTTCTTCCTCGACAGGGCAAATGTTGCTTTCAAATCTCCGCCCAGGGCTAAAATCTCTTCTTCACTTTCCCTGTCATAAAAAACAGGTTCCGGAACCAGGCCCCTGGCCCTCCTTATGGTGTTAAGGCCATCTTTGCCATATCTCAATATACTGTCGTCAAAAGGGGCTAAAATATCCCTGTCATGTCCTATTATCATGTCGCAGCACGCTCTAAGTTCCTTAGCCTTCTCATCGTCTATAATCATAGACTCTCCGCCCCTGTTAGCTGAAGTCATTAGAAGACAAGGAAATTCTCTGCTAAGAAGCAGCTGCAGAGGACTTGACGCGAGCATAGCTCCTATCCTGTTCGATGATGCTAAAGCCTCACCGTAAAGCTCCTGACCCAGAAAAGTCTCCTTGCTGGAATTGCCAGAATCACTGTAGCCAAGATTATCTCTGGACCATTTTTCATCTAAGCTGCTTAATCTATCAAGCAAGACTATGGGTCTGACGCTTGATTTTAAGGCCTCTTCCTCATAAGGATTCACCCTGCAAAGCTTCTTGATATCTGAAATAGATTTAAACATAAGAGCACTTGGCTTGCTGCTTCTGTTTTTATAGACCTTAATCCTAGAAACTGCCTCTTGATCACTGGCCCTACAGCAAAGATGATAACCTCCTAAATCTTTGATAGCAAGGACACCACCCTGGCTCAAGATTTTTATGGCCTTATCAATAATCTCATCATCAGAAAAAAGACTTTTATATTCAACAAGATTCTTATCCTTTGTTATCTTATCCTTTGTTAGGCTTTCATCTCCAAGGATAATCTTATCTTCTTTAAGACTTTTATCTCTCACAAGGGCTCTGAGTCTTGGTCCACATTCCCTACAGCTTATGGTTTGGGCATGCCTTCTTCTGCCATCAAGTCGACTGTAGTCATCTCTGCAAGAAGGACACATGTCAAATTTATCCATAATTGTCTTATCCCTGTCATAAGGTAGGTCCTTAATTATACTGAACCTAGGTCCACATGATGTACAGCTTATCAGAGGATGTCTGAATCTTCTATTTCTTTTGTCAAAGATTTCCTGGCTGCAGGACTCACATATAGCCATATCAGGTGGAATATAATTGATCTCAGCTTGAGAATCCTTACTGTAAACAATGCTAAAGCCCTCACTTGAAAGCATATTATCATCAAAAAATTCCAAGCTGCAGTCCCTGATTATGGCCCCTTCTGGAGACTGATTTTTAATTATATCAAGCAAGTTTTTAAGTCTCTTATTATTTTTTTCATGAAGAAAAACCATGATTTCAACCAGTCCGCCTATATTTCTGACATAGCCGTCAATATTCAGTTTTTCACATGTCCTTGCAATAAATGGCCTGAATCCAACTCCTTGGACCAGGCCATATACTGTGATAAGTGCTCTCATAGACTCATCCTTCTAATTTCAGCTCAATTATTTTAAAAATATCTAGTTTTCAAGCTCTCTTTGCATTTTTAAAAATATATTTAAAGCCTAATTTTCCTCTTTTTTTTCTTCAGGCTCTATTTTTTCTTCAGGCTCTTTTGTACATGTCTCACTATATTTAGTCTTACCTGGTGCCTGATAACCTTCCTTGATTTCTAAGCATTTCTTTGGACATTTCAAGACACAATAGGCACATGCAAGACAATCAAAGCGGTTAATAGTCCATGTTTTAGCCTCTCTGTCCACAGTGATTGCACCTGTAGGGCAAACCCTCTGACACATACCGCAAGATATACACTGCTCTGAGTCAATAACTACATGTCCTCTTGAACCTTCAGGATAAATGATAGGCTCTGCTGGATACTTGACTGTAACAGGCTTTGAAAAAAAGTTTTTAAGCGCGATAGGCGCAAATTTCATTATGCTAGACATATATTTAACCCTATCTTTCTTTTTAATCCTATCTTTCTTTTTGATCCTATCTTTCTGTACAACTTATGCATGGATCAATTGAAAGTACCAAAAGACCTACATCAGCCAAATTTGCCCCCTTAAGAGTCTCACAGAGACCTGGCAGGTTAGCAAAAGTAGGAGTCCTGATTCTTAGCCTGTCAACAAAGGCTTTTCCACTTGTCTTGATATAATAGATAGCCTCGCCTCTTGGCTGCTCTACTCTCATAAATGTTTCTCCATTAGGCAGACCCTTTACAGGAGCATCAATCTCTCCGTCAGGTATCTTACCAATTGCCTCACGTATAAGATCTATAGACTGGAAGATTTCCCTAACTCTGACCTCACATCTTGCATAACAATCCCCATCATTGCTGGTAATTGCATGGAACTCAAGATCTTTATAAGCATCCTTTCCAAGATATCTCATATCCATATCAAGTCCGCTGGCTCTGGCAAATGGACCTACACAGCTCAGGTCATGAACCTGCTCTTTTGTTAAAATACCAATTCCCTTAAGTCTAGACTGAACCGAGTAGTCAAAAAGAAAAGTCTTTTGAATCTCCTTAACCTTTTTCTCAATATCATCAAGCTCTCTGAGAATCATGTTGAGCTTGTCCTGGTTCATATCCCTGATACAGCCTCCAACCTTGTTTACAGAAAAGATAACTCTTCCGCCAGTTGTTGCCTCAAAGATATCAAGAACCTTTTCTCTGATTCTCCAAGTCTGATAGAAAAGACTCTCAAAACCATATCCATCAGCAAGCAGGCCTAACCAAAGCAGATGAGAGTGAATTCTTGACATCTCACCCCATATAGTTCTTAAATACATAGCTCTGCCTGGAACTTCAATATTCATAATCTGCTCAATTCCTTCGCAGTAGGTCATACCGTGCATAAATGAACAGATACCACATGTTCTCTCAACCACATAAACCATGGCATTGTAGTCTTTTTTTGTGATAAGACTCTCAAGACCTCTGTGTACAAATCCTATAGATGGAATCGCCTCTATAATTCTTTCATCCTCAACAACTAAGTCGAGATGAATAGGCTCTGGAAGTACTGGATGTTGTGGTCCGTATGGTATTATGCTTCTCTTACCCATTAGTCTTCCTCCTTAATTCCGCCCTCAGCCTCTGCTATGGACTTTCTGGCATCCTCTATCCTCTTTCTCTCCTCAGGTGGAAGAAGCGGAGTTTTAGTCTTAATCCTATATAGCTTATTTTCAAAGTCAAGATTAATCATCTTAATATTGACCCCGTAAAGCTCTTTCATCTCATTTTCATAAAAGACAGCATGTGGCAGTATTTCTGATACACTTGGTATCTCTTCCTCAAGCTCAAGATATACTCTTAAGGTCACAAAATCAAAGTTTTCCTCATTTTCAAAAGAGTAGCTCAACTCATACTTTCCGTCTGTATATGCAGCACATATCTGTGAAAGTCTCAGTCCTTCCTTCTTCTTCTCAAGAACTTTAACTAATAGATCTTTTGCTTCAATAACTTCACATGATTCAACTGGATTCTTTATATCAACCATACTTATGCCTCATTTCCCTTATCAGATGAATTATTGTTTTCCTTAGTTTTTAGGTCTGCTTTCTTTCCCTTATTTTTCATCAAAAGCTCGTGCTCATCGCTTCTTTTCTGGAATAGGTCAATAGCCTGAACAATTCCATCAATAATTGCCTGTGGTCTAGCTGCACAACCTGGAACATAGATATCTACTGGAACTGTAGTATCTGCTCCACCTATTATGTTGTAGCATTCCTTAAAAACTCCACCTGTACAGGCACAAACACCGATTGCTACCACAACCTTAGGACGTGGCATCTGATCATAAAGTTGTTTTACAACAGCTTGATTCTGGCTATTTATACCGCCAGTAAGTAACAAAATATCAGCTTGCATGGGATCACCGGTGTTGATAATACCAAATCTCTCAGCATCATACACTGGTGTAAGACAGGCAAGTACCTCTATATCACACCCATTACAACTACTTCCATCATAGTGAAGCACCCATGGTGATTTTTTTACCATTGACATATCTATTCCTCCCCTTATCTGTTGATCATAAGAATTAGGAGATTAACTCCGGCAGAAAGCAGAGTTACTATCCAAGAAATCTTTAACATCAGGTCAAATTTAACTCTAGCCGAGCAGTTATCGATAAGTATTTCTAAAAACCAAACTACAAACACAACCGCAATTGCGCCGATTATGCTGATTGGATTTGAATTTATTATGAAAAGTCCTACAACTCCACATAAAAAGGTAACTTCATACCACTCAGTCAACTGGAAAAGGGCAAGGTTCTTAGCACCAAATTCTGTTGTAAGACCCTTTATCAATTCCTGATGAGCGTGATGAGATGTTGATATATCGAATGGTGACTTTCTTAGCTTAATTGTGAGAATAAATACAAAGGCAATAAAGAATCCTGGCAGATAAACTATAGGGCTTACCACAGAATTTATAATTTTTGCCACGTCAAATGTTCCCATGCAGAGGTAGAATCCTACGCAAGCCAAGAGAACTGCTGGCTCATAGGCCATCATCTGTATCAACTCTCTAGATGCTCCGATTGTACTGTATGGAGAACCTGTCACAATCGCTGCAAAATAAAGGAAAGTCGATGCTGTTGACATTACAAAGAAACACATAAGAATGTCATATCCAGCATAGAACAAGGCTCCTGTGAGAATCATCATAAGCAGATAGGAAATCATAAGAAAAGTTTGTGACTTACTTACTGCAATCAGCTGTTTATTGTGAAGTTTATTCAAATCATAGAATGGCTGAAGTAGTGGAGGTCCCACTCTTCCCTGCATTCTGGCTGAAATTTTTCTATCAAGTCCATCAAGTAAACCACCGATTAATGGAGCAAATATGACATAACATAGTGAACATATAATAGCTTTCATACTTTTCCTCCTAGATTGCGCTGCTTATAATCATGCTCAGCAGAACCACTATCCATGCAGTTGTAAATACCTGTATTGGCATCATGAGTTTACGCTGTCCAATTTTTTTGTGAAAGTAATAGTTAGACATCCATACCTGTTTTGGATCACCAAAAGAATTTACAAACTCATTGTTATTGCCAACATTGATACCATTCATATAAGATAACTTAATATTTGTCTTCATTTTTTTACTTGCAATATATGCAAAGAATGGAATTGCAAATACAAATATTATGATTGCAACCAAGATGTAAAGAATACTGATTGGCAATACATCCTCATAAGTTCCAAACATTTCCATGAGGAGTGAATCCACATAGAGTTTTGAAAGAAGTGGGAAGAATGCACAAAGAGTAATCATAAGAATAGCATGCACTATAAGGCTTATAAGCTCATTTTTCTTGGTTATATCGCGAACCTTTTCCTCGTCTGTGTGCTCATGGCTTATAATCTTTCCCATCCACTTTGTCCAGTAGAAGGAAGTAGTTGCACTGCCGAAGCAAATAAAGAAAACAAGCAAGATATTACTCTCATCTACACTTGCCTTAAGAGCAGACCACTTTGATATAAGCATACCAAAAGGTGCAAGGAACATACCTGCAATACCAATAAACATGATGATTGCAAGTCTTGGAAGTCTATATAAGAGACCGTGCATATCCTCTACATCTCTAGAATGAATACTGTTCTCTGTAGCGCCAACGTCCTGGAAGAGAAGAGATTTTGATATAGCATGGAATATCATAAGGAATACTCCAGCCCAAATAGTCTCTGCTCTGCCTACACCCGCACAAGCTACCATAAGTCCCAAGTTTGATATTGTAGAGAAGGCCAGAACTTTCTTACCATCACTCTGAGCAATTGCTATTACTGATGCCGCAAAGAAGGTGAAACCACCGATAAAGGACACCATAAGACCTACCCTTGTTCCAGCCATAGCTGGTGAGAGTCTGAAAAGGATATATATTCCAGCTTTTACCATTGTTGCACTGTGTAAAAGTGCTGATGATGGAGTAGGTGCAACCATTGCACCGATAAGCCATGTTGAAAAAGGAAATTGTGCTGCCTTGGTAAATGCTGCAAAAGCAATAAGTGCTATTGGCATTAATACCCACATATCACTGTGATCTGAGATTCTTTGACCCATTATAATCAGGCTGTGGAAAGAAACTGTCTGAGCCTTAATTCCGAAATAGACAATCGCAACAGCGAGAGCACATCCACCTAAAAGGTTCTTCCACAGGGCTCTAAATGAGTTATTTATAGCCTCTTCCGTCTTGGTATAGCCAATCAGAAGGAAAGAACATACACTTGTCATCTCCCAGAAGAAGTCTATCCAAAGAAGGTTTTCTGAGAGTACAAATCCAAACATACATCCCAAAAACATAAAAAGAATCATGAAAAAGTAATATCTGCGGTCCTCAATATCAATGTGATGATGGTGATAACCATGCATATATCCAACCGCATATATAACAATAAGACATCCGATAACACCCACAATAAGGCACATAAGTATAGACAAGTGGTCTATATATAATCTTATATCTGTGTCTGCCTCATTTTTTAAAAATAGTTCAAAATAGGCAATCAAAAGTGTAGGCACTATGGATAAAAGACTTATCCAGTACTTTTTGTACTTGAAACATAATATGGTTACGACAACCATAAGAATTAATTCTGCAATAAGAATGAGCTTATCAACTGCTTCTGTAATCTCACCAATTGAAAGCTGCATTATCTGGCTTCCGTTCTTTACCCAGAAAAAGGTAAAGACTCCGACAGCAGCCATAATAATTATTGTGCTTAAATATGCAATAAAATTTCTAATTTTGTTAACCCTAATGCAAAAAATTATAAGCGACATG
Source organism: uncultured Lachnospiraceae bacterium (assembly GCA_947164605.1). Classification (GTDB taxonomy): domain Bacteria; phylum Bacillota; class Clostridia; order Lachnospirales; family Lachnospiraceae; genus CAMUXE01. The sequence continues at coordinate 20,627 of CAMUXE010000010.1, forward strand.
ATAATTGGAAAACAAATCAAAAAAAACCCCAGCGTCATTTTAAAGCCTCCTATATTTAATTTTGCTACAAGTCGATTTTTTTATTATCAATTTTATTTTTAAATATTTTATCAAATAGTGCAGTTTAAGCTTTTAGCTCAAACTGCACTCCCTAATTAAAATTTTATAAGCGAATCTTTATCTCAATTCTGATTCTCATTTGCATCTGTGTTTTCGTCAACATTTGCATTTGCCTCATCATTTACAGCCTGGTCTGAAGAATTCTGATTCTCGTCCTGACCTGAATTTTCTTCTGATTCATCGCTCGCATCGACATCATCATCTCTTCTAACCTTAGAGATTGTTGCTACTGTAACTCCCTCATCAAGATTGATAAGCTTTACGCCAGATGTAATTCTTCCAAGCTTTGAAATATCAGCACATTTGAGCTGTATGATAATTCCCTCAGTTGTGATAAGCATGATTTCTCTTGTGTCATCAACTGCCTTAACACCAATAACATTGCCACTTCGATCATTGATCTTATAGCACTTAACACCCTTACCACCTCTGTTCTGAGGAGTAAACTCACTTATGTCTGTCTTCTTTCCGAGACCATTTTCAGATGCAATTAAAAGCATATCACCCTGCGTATCTAACTGCATTCCAACAACTTCATCTTGATCCATGATATTCATACCAATAACACCAGATGCATTTCTGCTGAGTGGTCTTATTGTAGACTCCTTGAATCTTATACAGTAACCAAACTTAGTAACCATGATGATATCACAGTTTTCGTCAGTCAACTTAACCTCAATAAGCTCATCATCATCTCTCAACTTGATTGCTTTGATTCCTCGCTTATTGATATTAGCAAACTCAGAAAGAGGTGTCTTCTTGACAATACCCTTCTTTGTAACCATGAACATATTGTCTGTATCACTGATTGTATGAATATCAATTGGAATGATTGCTGTTATTGATTCCTCAGGCTGAAGCTGCAAGAGGTTTACAATTGCTGTTCCCCTTGAAGTTCTGCTTGATTCAGGAATCTCAAAAGCTCTCAACTTATATGCTCTACCTGTGTTGGTGAAGAAGGTCAGATAATGGTGTGATGTTGTCATAAAGAGATCAGTGATATAGTCATTGTCTATAGTCTGCATTCCCTTTATTCCCTTACCGCCTCTGTTCTGACTCTTAAAGTTATCAGGAGTCATTCTCTTGATATAACCTAAGTTAGTCATGGCAATGATTACAGGTTCATCAGGAATCAAGTCTTCATCCTGAAGATCATACTCATCATAGCTGATTGAGGTTCTTCTGTCATCGCCGTACTTATCAGCAATAATTGAGATTTCCTTCTTGATAACTCCTAGAAGGATTTTCTTATCAGACAAAATTGCTCTGTACTCCTCAATCTTTTTCTTCAACTCAGCAAGTTCAGCCTCAATCTTAGCTCTCTCCAAACCTGTGAGTGCTCTGAGACGCATATCTACAATTGCCTGAGCCTGAGCATCTGAAAGACCAAACTCTTCCATCAATCCAGCCTTAGCAACAGATACATTTTCTGAGCCTCTGATTATAGCTATTACTCTGTCAATATTATCAAGAGCTATAAGGAGTCCCTCTAAGATGTGGGCTCTCTCCTCTGCCTTGTTTAAGTCATATTTTGTTCTTCTTGTTACTACTTCCTCCTGATGCATGATGTAGTAAGAAAGCATATCGTGAAGATTTAAAATTTTTGGCTCGTTGTTGACAAGGGCAAGCATTATAACACCAAATGTATCCTGAAGCTGAGTGTGCTTGTAGAGCTGATTGAGTAAAATATTAGGATTAACATCCTTTCTCAACTCGATGCAGACTCTCATTCCCTGTCTGTCCGACTCATCCCTCAGATCAGTGATACCGTCAACCTTTTTGTCTCTGACAAGCTCGGCTATTTTTTCAATAAGCTTGGCCTTGTTGACCATGTAAGGAAGCTCAGTTACAACAATTCTATTCTTGCCATTCTTCATTGGCTCAATAGTGCTGACAGCTCTGACAGTGAGTTTTGCTCTACCTGTTCTGTAAGCTTGCTCTATTCCTGACTTTCCAATGATAGAAGCTCCTGTTGGAAAATCTGGTCCTTTGACAATCTTTAAGATTTCATCAATCTCAGTATCTCTGTCTTCTTCAATTCTGTTATCAATCATTTTGACAACAGCCCCTATTACTTCACGAAGGTTATGAGGAGGTATATTTGTCGCCATACCTACCGCAATTCCTGTAGTACCATTAACTAAAAGGTTAGGATATCTAGAAGGAAGAACTGTTGGCTCCTTCTCAGTCTCATCAAAGTTAGGAACAAAATCAACAGTATCTTTGTTGATATCTGCTGTCATCTCCATTGAGATATGGCTGAGTCTAGCCTCTGTATATCGCATGGCCGCTGCACCATCACCATCGACGGAACCGAAATTACCATGTCCATCAACCAATGGATATCTTGTATTAAAGTCCTGAGCTAACTTAACTAAGGCATCGTAGATAGATGAATCACCGTGAGGGTGATATTTACCCATTGTATCACCGACAATACGCGCACATTTTCTGTGTGGCTTGTCTGGACCGTTATTTAACTCAATCATAGAGTAGAGAATTCTTCTCTGTACTGGTTTTAAACCATCTCTTACATCAGGAAGTGCTCTTGACGCAATTACACTCATGGCATAGTCAATATAATAACTTTCCATGGTTTTCTTCATATCAACTTCGTTGATACGGTCAAAAATATGCTCGTCCATTATTGGCTCCTTTATCAAATATCCAGATTGTTGACGTATCTAGCGTTGGCCTCGATAAATTCTCTTCTTGGCTCAACCTTATCACCCATAAGGGTAGAGAATGTCACATCAACTTCTGTCTCATCATCGTCGTCCATACTAACCTGCTTTAAGAGTCTCTTTTCAGGATCCATGGTTGTCTCCCAAAGCTGCTCAGCATCCATCTCACCAAGTCCCTTATATCTCTGGACTTTGTTATTCTGATCTCTGCCTATCTCAAGCATTATATTATTGAGCTCTTCATCATTGTAGGCATACCAAACCTTCTTGTTCTTCTCAACCTTGTAAAGTGGAGGAGTAGCAAGATATACATGGCCCTGTTTGATGAGCTCTGGCATAAAGCGATAGAAGAAGGTAAGAAGCAAAGTAGCAATATGCGCACCATCTACATCGGCATCTGTCATGATAATAATCTTGTTGTAACGAAGCTTAGATATATCAAAATCCTCATGTATTCCCGTTCCAAATGCTGTAATCATAGCTCTGATTTCGGCATTGCCAAGGATTCTGTCAAGTCTAGCCTTCTCAACATTAAGAATCTTACCTCTGAGTGGAAGGATAGCCTGAGTAGCACGACTTCTAGCTGTCTTAGCTGAACCGCCGGCTGAGTCTCCCTCAACGATAAAGATTTCGCATTTCTTAGGATCCTTATCAGAACAGTCTGCAAGTTTTCCTGGAAGTGCTGTATTTTCAAGAGCTGTCTTTCTTCTTGTGAGATCTCTGGCTTTTCTAGCTGCCTCTCTGGCTCTCTGAGCCAAGATAGACTTCTCACATATAGCCCTTGCTATATCTGGATTCTGCTCTAAGAAGTATGTTAACTGCTCACTGACTATAGAATCAACAGCAGATCTTGCCACTGTATTTCCAAGTTTCTGCTTTGTCTGTCCCTCAAACTGAGGATCTTCAATCTTTACAGAGACAATAGCTGTGAGACCTTCTCTTATATCATCGCCTGAAAGTGGCTGATCTGAATCTTTTAAGATCTTGTTAGACTTTGCATAATCGTTAAAAGTCTTAGTCATAGCATTTCTGAAACCTGTAAGGTGCATACCACCTTCAGGAGTCTTTATGTTATTTACAAATGTATCTACAACTTCGTTGAATCCATCATTGTGCTGGAAGGCAACTTCTACATAGACATCATCCTTTGTTCCCTCACAATATACTATTTTGTCATAGAGGGATGTCTTAGACTTATTGAGATATTCAACAAATTCCTTGATTCCACCCTCATAGTGGAAGGTCAACTCCTGCTCGATTCCCTCTCTCTCATCGCGAAGGACAATCTTTAATCCCTTTGTCAAAAAGGCCATCTCTCTCAATCTAGCCTTTAAGGTATCAAATTCAAATTTCTGACTCTCCTGAAAAATCTCAGCGTCAGGCTTAAAGTGAACCTTAGTACCTGTCTCGTTTTCTGGACAATCGCCTATCACAGTCAAATCACAAAGGATAGCTCCTCTTGAATACTTTTGATTATAGATATGGCCATCTCTCTTAACATATACTTCCATACTTTCTGAGAGTGCATTAACTACAGAACCACCTACACCGTGGAGTCCTCCAGATACCTTATATCCACCGCCGCCAAACTTACCACCAGCGTGAAGTACTGTATATACAAGCTCTATAGCTGGTCTGCCTGTCTTGTGGTTGATATCAACAGGTACACCTCTACCATTATCAGCTACTGTTATTGAGTTATCTTTCTCGATAATTACATCGATATGATCACAAAATCCTGCAAGTGATTCATCTACAGCATTATCTACAATTTCATAAACCAGATGATGGAGACCTCTCAAAGAAGTTGTTCCAATATACATTCCAGGTCTCTTTCTAACTGCCTCGAGTCCCTCTAAAACCTGAATCTGGTCACCGCCATACTGCTGTTCCTGATTGTCTTCCACTTCTATACCTCCAAACTATTTCCGTTTATTTCGAAAACCTGACCATTAATTACTTCAAATATCCTATCAACACTTATTCTTGAATTAATAAATTCTCCAATACCAGTGCATGTGATAAGGGTTTGTATATCACCAATTGTATTTAAGAGTTTATCTTGTCTTATCTCGTCAAGTTCTGACATTACATCATCGAGCAAAAGAATAGGATCATCGTGAATAATATCTCTGATTATCTTTATCTCTGCCAACTTAAGTGATAAGGCAACTGTTCTAATCTGACCTTGTGATCCATAGAACTTGGTGTCTTTATCATTGATTAAAAATCTTAAATCATCTCTATGAGGACCTAGGCTTGAATACTTAAGTCTTATATCATTATCTCTTTTAGCTTTCAGGCTTTTATCAAAATCATCTATCTGAGTGCTTGGCTCATAGATAATTTCAAGTTTTTCCTTACCGTCAGATATGTTGGAATGAATCTGTCCAACTAATTGGCTGAGATGATTTATAAATTTAATTCTCTCTTCAATAACAAGGGAGCCGTACTTTATCATCTGTAAATCCCACACATCAAGCATTTCAAGGTCTTGAGACTTTCCTTCAAAGTGAATTTTCTTCAAAAGAGCATTTCTCTGACCTAAAACCTTGTTGTAATTTATCAGATTTTCCAAATATAGCTTGGAAATCTGGCTGATTTCCATGTCTATATATCTTCTTTTAGCTTCTGGTCCACCCTTTAACATTATTATGTCCTCTGGACTGAACATAACAACATTGATAATTCCATATAAATCCACAGCCTTTTTTATGGGAATAGCATTGATAGCTATACCCTTTTTGCCGTGTTTTTTTAAATGCATGTCAATTCTGTATTCCAAACTATTCTTCTCAATTACAACCTTTATGTGGGCCTCATCCTTGCCATTCTCAATCAATTCAGAATCCTTATTAATTCTGTGAGATTTACTTGTGGCTGCAAGATAAAGTGATTCCAATATATTGGTCTTACCCTGAGCATTGTTGCCATAGATAATATTTATGTTCTTATCTGGCCTAAAATCAAGGCTTTCATAATTTCTGTAATTTTTAAGTTCTATAGCTTTTACTTTCAAAAAAATTGACCTTCTTACTCTGCAGGAATTATCTTTACTTTCTGGCCATTAAACTCAACGATTTCTCCACCCTTAAGTTTCTTTCCTCTTTGAGTTTCAACCTCTCCATCAACAGTTACCAAACCGTCCTGAATAACTTCCTTGGCTTCAACTCCAGATTCGACCATTCCACAGGCCTTTAAAACCTGTCCTAATTTTATAAAATCATCTTTTACTTTAAGCTCATCCATATATAGTCTCCTTAAGCTGTGAAATTAACAGGAAGTACAAGATAGATATAGCTTTCCTCATCATCCTTGATAAAGCAAGGTGATTTAGCATTGATAAGGTCGATTGTTACTTCTTCCTCATCAATTGATTTTAATACATCAAGCATAAACTTTGGATTGAAACCAATCTTTAAGTCATTACCCTCTTTTGTGATATCAAGCTTCTCACTAGATGAACCCAGTGTAGAAGCCACATTGATAGAAAGCTCACCGTCATTGATGTCAATGATAATTGGCTTTTTATCACTTTCGCTAATTAAGAGACTTGATCTGTCAATAGAATCAAGTAAGTCCTTCCTGTTAACCTTAACCTTTGTTGCATAATTGCTGATAAGGAAGTTGTTAACGCTGAAGTAAGGACCATCAATAAGTCTTGATACAACAATTGTGTCATCAAAATTAAATAAAATATTATTGCTAGTGAAGTAGATCTGCATATTATCTTCAAGGTTAGAAGAAAGAATTCTACTTACCTCAATCAAAGTTTTACCTGGAACTATAACATTATAATTTTCTTCACATTCGACTTTAATATTTCTAATAGCAATTCTATGACCATCAAGACCAACGATTCTCATATTTCCATCTTTTATATCGATAAGTTCACCAGTCATAAGTTTATTATTGTCATTAGGAGCAATTGAAAAAATTGTCTTATTGATTGCTTCTTTAAAGACAAACTGTGAAATTGTCATTGACTTATCCTGTGATATTGATGGTATGTCAGGAAAATCATCACCTGTATGACAAGGAATATTGAAATTAGAATTACCACACTTAATATTTGCATTGCTCTTATCATCAACTGTAAGAGTAATAGTATTGTTAGGGAGCTTTCTTACAATATCGTTGAAAATCTTTGCATTGATAGCTGTGCTACCCTTTTCAATTATTTCTCCCTTAACATTGGTCTTAATTCCAAGTTCCATATCGTTAGTAGTGAATTTAACTACGTCAGTTGTAGCATCAATATGGATACATTCAAGGATAGGTAATGTAGTCTTTGAAGGTACTGCTTTGAGAACAATACTTATAGACTGCATAAGAGAATTTTTTTCAAATGAGATTTTCATGGCAGCTCCTTTATAAATAAATATTATAATTTTTAGTAGTAGTCGTAGTAGTAGATGTTAATAAGTTTAAAACTATTTCAAAGCCTCATAAATAATGAACTTAAGCATGTTGAATTTTCAGTTGAATTTAACTGAAAAGGATGTTTGTAATTTGTGAAAAACTAAAATCAGATAATCTGAAAAAAATTTAATAACAGACTATCAACTTAATTATCCCATAAAATAATTGAATAATTAACAGAGTTTTTTTATTTATCCACAAACTTATCCACAAGATTAATCATCAGGGTTAATCATCTTCATCAGCATATTTATGGTCTTTCTGGTGTTATCATCATTGATTGCCTTTTCATTAATCTTATTAATTCCGTGCAAAACTGTTGTGTGATCCTTATTGCCAAGAGACTTACCAATAGACTCAACAGTGTCAGATGTCATCTTTCTTGCAAGGTACATAACAAGCTGTCTTGGATAGACAATTTCAGCATTTCTCTTCTTAGAGAGGATATCTTCTTTAGATACCTTAAAGTAGTCAGTTATAACATCGATAATATAGTCGATAGTGACTTCTTTCTTTGAATTAGGAGTGATTATATCTTTCAGGGTCTCCTTGGCAAAGTCAATTGTAATAGGTACAGATTGAATTTTAGAGAAGGCTGAAATTTTATTAAGAGCTCCTTCAAGCTCTCTAATGCTGGATCTAATATTGTTGGCGATGTAGTCCTTAACATCATTAGGAATATCATAGCCTCCAAGATCTGACTTTTTATTGATAATAGCCATCTTGGTTTCATAAGTAGGAATCTGGATATCTACTGGAAGTCCCATCTCAAAACGGGTTCTAAGACGGTCATTCAGTGTTGTAAACTCCTTTGGAGGCCTATCAGAGCTGATAACAATCTGCTTGTTATCCTGATAGAGCTCGTTAAATGTATGGAAGAACTCTTCCTGTGTTGTCTCCTTACCGATGATGAACTGAATATCATCAATCAGGAGAACATCGATATTTCTATACTTGTTTCTAAACTTAGAATTATTCTGATTTTTAGCAGATAATGATTCAATAAGTTCGTTGGTAAAGGTTTCTGAAGTAACATAAAGAACTTTTAAATCAGGCCTTGTATTAATAATATAATGTGCAATAGCCTGCATAAGGTGAGTTTTACCAAGTCCAACTCCTCCATATATAAAGAGAGGATTATAAGCAACACCTGGAGTGTTTGCAACAGCAACAGATGAAGAATATGCAAAATTATTGTTATTACCTACGATAAAGGTATCGAAGGTGTAGTTAGGATTGAGGTTATTAGCTAAGTTCTTAGAATTATAGTTAGGAGGTTCTGGATTTACAGTATCCTGCTCCTTTTTTTCTATAGTTTTTTTCTGTACAAGCTCAACTTCATAATCCTCGCCTAAGATATCACATATATATGCTGTAAGATTCTTAAGCTGTCTCTTCTTAATATACTCAATAGAGTGATCATCTGTATCTATGCAAAGAGTAATTTTGTTGTCATTAACGGAATAAACTTCAATTGGCTTTATCCAAATCTTGAAGATAGTTGCGTTAATTTCGAAATCTTTTTGGAATTGTAAGAGGATATTATCCCACTGTTCTTTAAGTTCGTTCATAATAAAAACCTTTCATCAAGGCACAAAATGCCATACTGAGTTATTTTAATACTTTTGAGGAAAAATTACAACAAGGGGCTTTCTAATTCAAATTAGAGAGTTTTAAGCCATAATTATTCACGCAAACATAAAATATATTTATAGATTAGCTTATTAATAAAGCTCTGGTTATTGTAAATATTCTCCTTTAGATATTGAGAATGTCTATGAAAATTAGAATAATCAGCTAGACTAGTAGCATCCGGCGAATATCTTGAATAGAGAACAATCTGTGTTATGGCATCAAAATGTGCAGCCTTGCACATAGGATAAGTTTTACACAGGTAACTTGCATATTCATCATAGGATTCGCCCGGTTTTTTCCATAATCCTGCAAAATCAAGGGATTTGAGAAGTCTCTCATACTCAGTGACTATAACTTCCTTCATATAACCCTTATCTTTATTCCTTCTCCTAATCATTTCTTCCCTGTTTTTTAGCCTTAGGAGATATACAAGATATCTTAGAATAATAAATAAAATGCATAAAATTATAATAGCAATAAGCAATATAAAGAAGGCTAAGATTGGTTGTTTCTTTATAAAACTTATCAAGCCCTTGTCTTCTTTATCATTAGCTGCATCTTTTTTATAAGCTTCATTGTCAGGATTATTATAATTATTATTGTCATTGTCATTGTTATTGTTATTGACAATTGAGGAATCACTAGAAGTGTGATTGTCAGCAGCATTGGTTACATCCTGCTTTATAGGTGATGCTGTAGTTTCAGACACTGGACCATTGAATGAGCTTGTGAGATCTTTATAGGCTGCACCGTTGTCAATTGCGTCAGATACGAGGCCATCAATTGGAGCTGATGGTGTGACATCAATTGGAATCCAACCGTAACCGTTGGCATAGACTTCTACCCAGGCGTGGGCACATCTGTCTGTTACATCCACTTCATAGCTGGATTCAATGTATCTTTTAGTTGAGCCATCAATGTTGTATCTCTCATATGTAGAATTTGACTTGTCTGAGGCCAATATTCTGGAATCAGAGACTGCGTAACCTTCAACATACCTTGCAGGAATGCCAGCACATCTAAACATGAGAGTTGCACATGTGGCAAAATAAGTACAATAGCCCTCTCTCTTATCATTAAGAAAGTAGTCAACAAGGCTTTTTCCATAAGGAACCTTGCCTGGAATCATGTTGTACTCAAAGTTTTCATTGAAGAATTCCTTAACTCTCTTGATATAGTAGGCTTCATCATTGAAATCTTTGATTTGATAGGCACCCATGACACTTTCTATAGTTTTTCTGTCACTGTCAGATACCTTTAGATATCTGTCATAGACGCCATTTCTATAATTATTTTCAAGATCTATGTAATTGGAATAATTTATAGGATTTCGCTCGTTATAGTTTTTCTCAAATGAAAGATTGGCCTCCTTGCTGGAGAGCTTGGCAAATTTTTCATAATAAGAAAAGTCCATATTAAAGTTGATATAGGTTCCACCGCCATCTTTCTTTTTTTCAGACACATAGTCAATCCTATAAGGAAAAGCCTTCAAAGTATCATAGTAAGAGACTTTTTCCTCAGTGATATATTTTTGCATCTTATCGTTGGAATCTGCCATATTTATGAGCATAAGCTTGTAGCCGTTGAGCTCAGTATCACTTGTAGCTGTTGAAGACCAGCTATTTTTATCAAAATTGGCACCGGTAAATATTGGAAAATACTGTGTTGTACCGGTTCTATATGTAGTGAGTTTTAAAATTGTCTGATTTGTGTACTTTACACCGTTGACATTACCTACACTGCCACCCTGGATACCAGCACTTGCCATATTCTGAACATTATTGTTATTGAGGTTAATATTGGCTTTTTTAAGTCCTTCAACAAGGGATGAATTTAAATCATTAAAGACATCAGGTCTTGTGTAAGTCTTTTGAGGTATAAATAAGCACGCGACAAATGCTATGACACAGGTAACTATAAAGACAGAGATAGCCTGTAGTTCACCGTTTTTTCTTGCATGGAGAGCATTGGTAGACATTATGTAAGCTGCACACATGACAATTGAAATTGTGTCAGGAATAATATTTACAGAAATTAAAACCAGCATGACAGGAATTACCGTCAAGAGAGGTGAAACTATACCTTTAAAAAATGATACTGCAGCATTTACGCAGAAGGCTGTGAGACAAGCAAAAAATATAAAGGCAATAATTCTGCATTTTAACTCGTTTTCAACTGATCCATTTAAAAAATGGTTAAGCTCAACTCCATTGGACCTCTCAAGGGCTGTAATCCAGTCATCAGCAATAAGAAAAAGACCTGCAATAATAGACTTATAAAATATAATACCTGCTATTGTATAAGCTGTAAGATAGACAGCTCCTACTTTAGCCCACTTTTTAACATCAGTGAAAAAGAAAGTGAACATCAAAGAAAAGATAAGAGCACATATTAAGTTGTAAGCATCTGGTATAGATGTGAGAACGCTTGAAGTACACATTCTAAGAATGCCATAGGAGCCAATCAGGCTTAAATATAACCTTATAAAAATTGAAAGATATTTCTTCTTTAATATCATGATTATCCTCAAATAATGTTTATTCTTTAAATATTAAGTCAAAATACTTAATTTGTTTTATCAGAAATAGCAATAGCTCAAGATAGTTTTTGCTATTAGCTTGATAAAAATATTTTTTGCTATTAGCTTGAAATAGGTCAAAATAGCTCTTTGAGTATTCTTTCCATAATATCCAGGTTCTCGCTAGAGTAAAATTCGTTGGTGTGGATAAATGTGAGCTGGTCATAGAATTCAGTTTTTTCACCCTTGTGGTTATCTATATTAGAAGTGTCCTGAGTAATGTAGATAGCACCCTTTTTATCATAGCTAAGAGATGATAAATAGTTATCCACAAGTAATCCACCAGCATGGTCACTACATCTTATGGACATAAGGACCTTCAAAGCCTCTTCTGGACTGACATAGTCGCTATTATCATAAGTCTCGTTTTCTCTGTGGATAACTTGTTGAATAACTGTGTGGCTTATACCATCATAAGCCTCAAGTATGCAGTCATAGCCCATGTTAAGTATTAGGTAGATAACTGAATATGTTGCCTTGTAGATAATATCCAGATTATCCCTGTAGCCCTTATCATCATTTTTTGATAAATCAACAAGGACAACTTTCTTAGCAACATTTTCAGAGTTGTAGTGTCTGACATATAAATCATCCATTTTGAGGGATAAATTCCAGTGTATTCGGTTGATTTTATCTCCAGGCTGATATTTCTTAACATCTGAAAAGTCAGATTCCATGTGGCCTTTGACGCCAAAGGATTCTTCCTCTTCTGTGGATGAAAAGCTGGTAGCAATGCTGGTGTCTACTAATTTAGGCATTACAGTTATTATAAATTTCTTATTTAATTTCTTCCTAAAAAAAGTAAGACCCATCACATCCTGAACTATAAGCCTCTTTAAAGTTATAGTTACAATGCCTTCATGAATAGGGCAAATATCTGTGATTGTTGGATTGTCAGGATCTACAGGAATATTCTTGTAGGTTCTGTTACACTTATCATCAGGATTTGAATACTCTATATGGAGTGTCAGATACTTTCTTCCTGAAAAAAAGGCTAAAAATGGAAGTTTGTTATTCTCCTCAATCATCAAGGACAGGCTGTCACCATAGCTGATAGTGTGCTTTGTAACAGAAAAACTGCGTCTTGATTGTCTGTCATACAAAATAAGGAGAAGAAAGCCTAAAAATGGAATTATTATTGCGACAAGAAGTAGGATATAAAAGGGATAATCAATATAAAGAACGTTGATATTGATTATTGCTGCCAGCACAATAATATAAAAAAATATTTTTTCAATCATATTAGTCCTTGCCTTATTTAAAGCTGATAGTTGGAGCTTGTGTTGTCTTTAAAATATCATAGATTATATTTTCAGGTGTGAGTTCGCTGTTTCTTAAGCTGTTATCTACAACTATTCTGTGGCTTGCTGTGTAGGCAAATACGCTCTTTATATCTGAAGGCATTACGAAATCACGCACATTTAAGAAGGCGCAAGCCTTTGCCATAGCTATTGTAGAGATACTTCCTCTTGGGCTTATTCCCTGGAGAATATTGTCATTCTCTCTTGTTGCCTTTGCAAGTCTTGCAACATAGTCATATATAGAATCATCGACAGAGATTGTGTTGATGTAGTCCTGGATTTCAACTAGCTCTGCGGCAGTCATAACATTGGACGAAGGAATTTCTCTGCCAACTTCCTTCTTATATTTCATAATGTTGATTTCATCCTCAATTGAAGGATAACCAAGGGAAATCTTGATCATGAATCTATCCATCTGAGATTCAGGTAATTTCTGGGTTCCAGCCGATCCAAATGGATTTTCAGTAGCTATAACTGTGAAAGGGTCTGGAATCATATATCTAACTGAATCAACAGTTACAGCCTGCTCCTCCATAACCTCGAGCAGAGCAGACTGGGTTTTTGGAGATGTTCTGTTAATCTCATCTGCCAAGAGCAAATTACAAACTACAGCACCCTGCTTATATTCGAAATCGTTGGTTTTTCTGTTGTACATAGAATAACCGGTTACATCAGAAGGCATTACATCAGGTGTAAACTGAATTCTATTGAAATCAAGGCCCAAAACCTTGGAAAATGCTATGGCGAGAGTTGTCTTTCCAAGTCCAGGAATATCCTCAACTAAGACATGTCCTCTTGCAAGGATAGCCATAAGAATTTTGTTGATTGCTTCATCCTTACCAATTACGGATTTCTGGATTTCTTCAATGACATTCTTTGTTTTTTCAAAATAAAATGTGTTTACGCTCATAATCTCTCCTATTAAAAATATTTTAAAAAATAATACAATCATCAAATGCGATACATATGTGATACAAATACAATATAAATGCAATATAAATACAATACAAATGTGATATATATGCAATTACATATATAATTACATGAGCGATTACATATGTAATTATATATGTTATTATATAAAAATTAATTTTCAAGCAAGATGAAACCAAAATATATTCTATCACAATATGAAGAATTAGACACCTAGTATATAAGAAATGTTGATAACTTGCAATTGAATGTGTATAACTTTGTATATATCCACAAAAATTATGTGTATAACTTGTTGATTTCTTGTTAGTAAGTAGGGGAAAAATTAAAAAATGGGTCAAAAAGGCTATTTTTCCACATTTTTAATTTTAACTTTTACACAATCCACAAAATCCCGTGGATACTGGCTTTGAAAAAATTTTTTTTTAAAAATCCCAATTAATACTGCACTTTTCCACATGTTATTCACACAATGTGGAAAAGTTAAAAAGATTTGTGAAAAAGTCTCCATACAAGAGATAGTATTATCCACATTGTCCAGATACTAAATGTTGAGAAAGGCATAAATCTACGTTTTTTTTAGTAAATATTTGAAAATAATCTTGACTTGCCTTGGGGAAATTAATATAATATTGAACGATGTTTTATCAAGAAGCAATATTTCTGCCATATATAAATCCGCTTGAATAAAGTGTTTAGGCGGAGATTTGGTAAAAGAAGGAGGTGTATATTCTATGAAGATGACATTTCAGCCAAAAAAGAGACAGAGAGCTAAGGTTCACGGTTTCAGATCAAGAATGAGTACAGCAAACGGAAGAAAAGTTATTTCAGCTAGAAGAGCTAAAGGTAGAAAGAGCCTTACAGTTTGATTACGTTTGAATTTATGGCAGATAGGTGCATTAAGCTTTTACAAGCAAGCATTTATCTGCCATTTGTCATATGTAAGGTGATTTTAAGATTATTTAAAGATTATTTTAGAAAAGAAGTATGGCAATATGAAATATGCAGATTTTGAAACATTAAGTTCCAACCGTGATTTTAGCCGAGTATATAACAAGCATCAGTCTAAGGCAGACAGATATATGGTTATGTACATTTTGGAGAATGGTAGTGATACGTTAAGGTTGGGCGTATCAGTTAGTAAAAAAGTCGGGAATAGTATCGTCCGACACAGACTTGCCAGGTTGATAAGAGAGAGCTTTAGGCTTAATAGCAAAAGCATTATGAAAGGCTACGATATAGTTTTTGTGGCCAGAAACAACCTTAAGGGCAAGGGTTTCTATGAAACTCAGAAATCAATGCTTCATCTTTTGAAAGCAAGTTCAATATTGATGGAGAGTGAAAATGATAAGAAAGATTCTGATAGGAATCATTAGATTTTATCAAAAGGTACTCTCTCCAATGAAGGGGAGAGCTACCTGTATTTATTATCCTACTTGTTCAGAGTACACTGCTAGCGCAATTAAAATCCATGGGCCTATTTTGGGCATTTTGATGGGATTTTATAGGATATTAAGATGCAATCCCTTTTCAAAGGGAGGCTATGACCCGGTTCCAATAGAACCGATTTTTAAGAAAAAGAAAAAAAATTCGAAAGGAAGGTAGATTATTGCAGGCTATATATACAGTAATTGAACCTATTGCAACTCTTCTCGGTTGGCTTATGAATATCCTTTTTAATGGATTAGAGGCAATGGGAATAGGAAATATTGCTATAGCAATCATCATATTCACAATTATTATCAGATTGATTCTCTTCCCATTGACTTACAAGCAGTCAAAGATGCAGAAACTCAATTCGATAATTGCACCAGAAGTTAGAAAAATTCAGCAGAAGTACGGCGACAACAAGAATGACCCAGCTACTATGCAGAAGATTCAGGAAGAGACTAAGGCAGTTTATGAGAAGTATGGCGCATCACAGTTTGGTGGATGTTTACAGTTACTTATCCAGTTTCCAATACTTTTAGCTCTCTACCGTGTATTCCAGAGAATACCTATGTACATCGGATCAATTAAGAATATCTATGTAAATATTCTTTCTTCTGACGGTGGATTATGGTCAAATGCTGGATTTGCCGAGTACATGTCAGCAAACTTTAAGACTAGCATGATTTCAAATCCTGATTGGAATAATGTAAACGATGCTGTTGTAGGCTTAAATGCACTCAGCCAGGATCAGTGGAATCAGGTTATGGACCAGTTTCCAAATGCTCATGACCTCATAGTGTCAAATCTTGACCAGGTTAACAGAATGAATACTCTCTTTGGAGTAAATGTTTCACAGATACCTACTCTTGGTTTAACACTCGCTGCACTTATACCTTTGCTTGCAGCTTTAGCTCAGTACTTAAGCACTAAGACAATGCAGAGCAAGCAGGAAATGGCAGCAATGGAGGATAACCCAGCTGCAGCATCTATGAAGATGATGACAATTATGGGACCTTTGATGACAGCATTTATCGGATTCTCCGTACCAGCAGGCCTTGGTATTTACTGGATTGCTACATCAGTATTTCAGACTGTTATGCAGATTTTAATCAACAGACATTTTGATAAGATTGGCACAGACAAGATTATTGAGAAGAGCATTGAAAAGCGTAACAAGAAGCTTGCAAAGAAGGGTATAGACCCTACAACAATCTCAAAGAATGCTACAAAGTCTACAAAGGCTGTAAGCAACGAGAATAAGATTAACGCTTCTAAGGCTAAGGCTGAATCTTTAGCTGCAAAGAAGAAAGAGAATGACAAGAAGATCAAGGACCTCTTACAGGAAGCAAAGAATGTGGATAAGAGCAGCAAAAAATCTTCTGATTCATCAAAAAAATCAGGACCAAAGTCTCTTGCAGACAGGGCAAATATGGTTTCTAAGTATAATGAGAAAAATAATAAATAATTGGGGAGAATTTACAGATGGACGAAAAATTTATTGAGGTAAGTGGCAGAAATGTAGAGGAAGCACTCACAAATGCAGTTACTAAGCTTGCAACACCAAGTGATAGAATTATTTATGAAGTTATTGAAAAAGGAAGCAATGGAGTTCTCGGAATTGGTAAGAAGCCTGCTATCATCAAGGCAAGAGTAAAGACTGATGAAGAGCTTTTAGCTGACATCAAGGAAGAGCAGATGAAGGCTAGACTTGAAGAGCAGGAGAAGCTTGCAGAAAAGGCTAAGACAGCAGTAGAGGCAAATACAGCATCTGAGGCTAGAGTTGAGACTCCTAAGACAGAAGTTAAGTCAGAAGCTAAGATTGAGGCTAAGGCTGAAAAGAAGGCAGAGCCTAAGACAGAAGTTAAGGCAGAGGCTAAGGCTGAGGCTAAGGCAGATGCTAAAGCCAGCGATAATTCTCTTAGAGAGGATGATGAGAAGAATGAGAAGTACACAAGCGTTCTCAGCCATGAAGAGATTGAAAAGAGAGTTAAGGACTTCCTTGACGGCGTATTTGCTGCAATGAATATGCAGGTTGAAATCAAGTTTGATTTCTCTGATCCAGAGTGTGTTGATATTGACCTTCTTGGAGACAACATGGGTGTACTTATCGGTAAGAGAGGACAGACACTCGATTCACTTCAGTATCTTACAAGTCTTGTTGTTAACAAGGGTAAGAACAAGTATGTAAGAATTAAGCTTGATACTGAGGATTACAGAAAGAGAAGAAAAGAGACTCTTGAGAACCTTGCTAAGAATTTAGCTTACAAGGTTAAGAGAAGCAGAAGATCAGTTTCTCTTGAACCTATGAATCCATATGAGAGAAGAATTATCCACTCAGCACTTCAGAATGATCGTTTTGTATCAACAAGAAGTGAGGGTGAAGAGCCTTTCAGACATGTTATTGTATTCATAGACAAGGATAAGAACCAGGATAGAGCTTCTGACAGAAACTCAGATAGAAAGCAGAATAGAGCTGAATAAAAAATGGAACGTACGATTGCTGCGATATCAACCGGTACGATGAATAGTGGAGGCATCAGCATCGTCCGAATGAGCGGTGCTGATGCCATTCTTATTGCTGACAAAGTTTTTGAGGCTAAGAATGGTAAAAGTCTTGCAGATGCTGCATCTCACACAGTTCACTACGGTTTGATAAAGGATGACCAAAAGGTCATAGATGAGGCTTTGGTAATACTTATGAAAGCCCCAAATACATATACCAGACAGGACATTGTGGAAATTAATTGTCACGGTGGAATCCTGGTTACAAGGCTTGTGCTGGAGACTCTTTTAAAGCACGGAGCCGTCTTGGCTGAACCTGGCGAGTTTACTAAGCTGGCCTTCTTAAACGGAAGAATAGACTTATCCCAGGCTGAGGCTGTTATTGATTTGATTAATTCAGGCAACAAATATGCTTTAAAAGCCTCAGTTGGTCAGTTGAAAGGAAAGTTATCCACAGCCGTAAGAGGCTTAAGAGATGACATTCTTGACAAGATAGCCTATATTGAGGCGGCTCTTGATGATCCTGAACATTATGACTTGACAGATTATGTTGATTACTTGTGGAAAAATGTGGAAAACTATGTGGACAATGTGGAAAAGCTTTTAGCCACATCCGACGAAGGCCGCATAATTAAAGAGGGAATCAATACGTGCATATTGGGGAAAACTAATGTTGGTAAGTCAAGTCTGCTAAATGCCTTAGCAAAAGAGGAGCTTGCAATTGTCACAGACATAGCTGGAACTACCAGAGATGCTGTAAAAGAGCAGGTTATGATTGATGGTATCATGCTCAATCTTATAGATACGGCAGGTATCAGAGAGACTGATGACATTGTGGAAAACATTGGTATTAACAAGGCTAAGGACTATGCCAGAAAGGCTGAGTTAGTTATCCACGTTCTCGATGGCTCTAAATCTATAAGTCAGGAGGACCTGAGTATTATAGAGAGTTTAAAGGACAAGAAGGTTATAACAATTATCAACAAGTCAGACCTTGACTCAAAGCTTGATTGTCAAGTCTTAGAGAGGGAGCTTAAAGATAAGTATAGTCTTGAAGCTAAGGTTATTAGACTATCAGCCCTTACAGGTCAGGGACTTGACGAACTGGGAGCTGCTATAAAGGATATGTTCTTTAAAGGCCATATTCAGGCAGATGAAGATATTGTTATTATGAATGAGCGTCACAGATCACTCCTTATAGAGACACTTGAAAGTTTAAAGAAGGTTGAATCAGGTATCAGGGAGGGCTTTACAGAAGACTTTTTAACAATTGATCTGATGGATGCATACGAAAAACTTGGTTTGATAATTGGCCAGCAAGTGGAAGATGATCTCGCTGACAGGATATTTGCCAAGTTCTGTATGGGTAAGTAGAAAGGAAGTTTACTATGCCACATATCACGGAAGAATATGATGTAGTAGTTGTCGGAGCTGGACATGCTGGCTGCGAGGCTGCTTTAGCCAGTGCTAGATTGGGACTTGAGACAATCTGCTTTACAGTCAGCAATGACAGTATTGCTCTTATGCCATGCAATCCAAATATAGGTGGCAGCTCAAAAGGCCATCTTGTAAGGGAGATAGATGCACTTGGCGGTGAGATGGGAAAGAATATAGATGCAACATTTATCCAGTCCAAGATGCTTAACACTTCTAAGGGACCTGCAGTTCATTCACTTAGAGCTCAGGCTGACAAGTCTGAATATTCGAGACGTATGAGAAGTACCCTTGAAAATCAGGAGCACCTCATCGTAAGGCAGGCAGAGGTAGCTGAGCTTATTGTTGAGGACGGAGTTGTAGGCGGAGTTAAGACTGTGTCTGGTGCAACATATCGTGCCAAGGCAGTAGTTCTTTGTACAGGTGTTTACCTCAAGGCTAGATGTATCTACGGTGATATTAGTTATGAGACAGGCCCTAACGGTCTTATGCCTGCTAGCAAACTCACAGAATCCCTGATTAAAAACGGAATTGAGGTCAGAAGGTTCAAGACAGGTACACCAGCCAGAGTTGACAAGAGATCTATAGATTTCAGCAAGATGGAGGAGCAGTTTGGAGATAAGGAAGTAATACCTTTTTCTTTTACTACCGACAGGGCAAGTGTACAGAAGGAGCAAGTTTCTTGCTGGCTTACTTACACCAATGAAGAGACTCATAAAATTATCAGGGACAATATAGATAGATCGCCCTTATATTCTGGAGTTATCCACTCAACAGGACCTAGATATTGTCCATCGATTGAGGATAAGGTCGTAAAATTTGCCGATAAAGACAGACATCAGGTCTTTATAGAGCCTGAAGGTTTTTACACCAATGAGATGTATCTGGGAGGCATGTCATCTTCAATGCCAGAGGATGTCCAGTACGCTATGTATAAGACAGTTCCTGGTCTTGAAAATGTCAAGATTATTAGAAATGCTTATGCTATCGAGTATGATTGCATCAATGCTATTCAGTTGAGACCAAGTCTTGAGTTTAAAAAAATCAAGGGTCTTTTCTCAGGTGGCCAGATTAATGGAAGTTCTGGTTATGAGGAGGCTGCAGCTCAGGGACTTGTTGCCGGCATCAATGCAGCTCTCAGCGTAAAGAAAGAGGAACCACTTATCTTAGACCGCTCACAGGCTTATATAGGTGTTCTTATAGATGATCTTGTAACCAAGGAGACTATGGAGCCTTACCGTATGATGACTTCCAGAGCTGAGTACAGACTTATACTTCGCCAGGACAATGCGGATGAGAGATTGACAAAGCTTGGTTATAGGGTAGGTCTTATCGACCAGGAGCGTATGGATAAGACTATAGAGAAGTATAATCTTGTTAAAGATGAAGTTGAGAGAGTCAGAGGGGTCAATGTAGGCACTTCCGACCAGGTTCAGGAAGTCTTAAGAAGGTGCGGCAGCCAGGAATTAACAACTGGTACTAGTCTTGCAGACTTAATCAAGAGACCAGAACTCTCTTATCAGGCTCTTGCTGAGATTGATAAGTACAGGCCAGAACTAGCTGTAGAAGTTGCAGAGCAGGTCAATATTTATCTCAAATACGAGGGCTATATAAGCAGACAGTTAAGACAGGTAGAGCATTTTAAGAAACTTGAGAATAAGATTATTCCAGAAAACCTTGATTACGACAGCATACAGGGCTTGAGAATAGAGGCTAAGCAAAAACTTGCTAAGCTGAGACCTCACTCAATAGGTCAGGCATCAAGAATTTCAGGAGTATCGCCTGCTGATATATCAGTTTTGCTTGTAAGTTTAGAGACAAGGTCACGCCGCGGCTAAGAAGGCTTAAGTTGGAATGATTAAGTTATAAGGCTTAAGTTTATGTGACATACACGAAAGGATTGTCGATAAAGATGAATAGAGATGAATTCGTATCTAGCCTGGAAAAAATAGATGTGAGTCTAAGTCAGAATCAGGCAGATATGCTTGATAAATACTATGAGATGCTGATTGAGAAGAATAAGGTTATGAACCTGACAGCTATCACAGACTATGAAGAAGTACTTATTAAGCACTTTTTCGACAGTCTGACCTTGAGATATGCCTTAAATAAGGCTGGAATCTCAGAAGAGCTTGATGGTAAGACATTGGTCGATGTTGGAACTGGAGCTGGCTTTCCTGGTATGGTCCTAAAAGTTGCCTACCCTAAGCTTAAGGTAACCTTGCTTGACTCATTGAATAAGAGACTCAACTTCCTCAATGAGGTTATTGATGAACTCAAGTTAGAGGATATCAATACAGTCCATGCTAGAGCTGAGGAGGGAGCAAGAAATAAGGCTCACAGAGAGAGCTATGATTTAGGAGTCTCAAGGGCCGTGGCTAATATGGCTACTCTCACAGAGTACGTGCTTCCCTACGTCAAGCTTGGAGGCTTATTCATAGCATATAAGTCCCAGACAGCTGATGAGGAGCTTGAAAGTGCCAAGAAGGCAATTGCTCTTATGGGCGGAGAAATCGTAGATAATATAAAGTTTGAAATAAAGGATATTGATGGCACTTCTATGGAGAGAGATCTTGTGATAATCAAGAAGGTCAAAAAGACACCTGCCAAGTATCCTAGAAAAGCCGGAACCCCAAGCAAGGAGCCTATAGTGGGTTAACCTTGATTTTTATGGGATTAGTTGTATAATAAAACATACTATGCCGCTATAGATTAAAATGGCATAGTGTATTTAGATTTTTAGAAAGCTATTTAGCAGAATGGAGTATATATGTCAGAATTGCTCAGAGTAGAAAATGTCCATGCACTTGCGGATGACAAGCAGATTTTAAATGGTCTCAACCTTGAGATTAAAAAAGGTGAAACACATGTAATTATGGGACCAAACGGTGCAGGAAAGAGTACCCTTGACAGTGTCATTATGGGCAATCCTCAGTACAAGGTTACAGAGGGAAAGGTATTCTTTGAGGGTGAGGATATCACAGCTCTCAAGGCAGATGCCCGTGCAAGAAAGGGAATCTTCCTCTCATTCCAGACACCTGAAGAGGTTCCTGGTGTAACTTTGGAAGACTTCTTAAGAGTATGCAGAAGAAATATGACAGGTCAGCCACTCAAGGTATTTGCCTTCAGAAAAGAGCTTAAGGCTCTTATGGATGATCTTGATATGGATCCTTCATATGCTTCAAGATATCTCAATGTTGGATTCTCAGGTGGTGAGAAGAAAAAGTCTGAGATTCTTCAGATGCTTGTACTCCAGCCAAAGCTTGCTATGCTTGATGAGACAGATTCAGGCCTTGATGTAGATGCTGTAAGAGTAGTATCTAAGGGAATTAAGAAGTTTAAGAATGAGGATAACTCACTTCTTATTATCACTCACAATGCAAGAATCTTAGAGAATCTTGATATTGACAAGGTACATATCCTCTATAACGGTAGAATTATAAAGACAGCAGGTCCAGAACTTATCGAGGAAGTAAATACAAACGGTTTTGCCAACATTATCGGCAAGGAGGACTAACATTGGCATCTAGCAAAGATAAAGTTTCGGAAGTCAATCAGTCCATCTATGATTTTAGATATGCTGAGAATGCTTCCTACAAGACAGATTCTGGTCTTACAGAAGATATAGTAAGACAGATAAGCAAAGAAAAGCACGATCCAGACTGGATGTTAGATTTTAGACTTAAGAGCCTTGAAATCTACAACAGTATGACAATTCCAGAATGGGGACC
This sequence comes from uncultured Lachnospiraceae bacterium, assembly GCA_947164605.1. Lineage (GTDB taxonomy): Bacteria > Bacillota > Clostridia > Lachnospirales > Lachnospiraceae > CAMUXE01. Next base: position 43,398 of record CAMUXE010000010.1, read on the forward strand.
ACCAATAGATGGCCTTCACATGGAAGATATCGTAACCTATATCAAGCCAAATACTGATATGAAGGGCAAGTGGGATGAGGTCCCAGACGATATCAAAGATACATTTGAAAAGTTGGGAATTCCACAGGCAGAGAGAGAGTCTTTGGCTGGTGTTGGTGCCCAGTACGATTCAGAAGTTGTATATCACAACGTAAAGAAAGAAGTTGAGGAGCAGGGTGTTATTTACACTGATATGGAGAGTGCGCTGACAGGCGAGTACTCTGATATTGTGAAAGAGCACTTCATGAAGCTGGTACCTCCAACAGACCACAAATTTGCCGCACTGCATGGTGCTGTATGGTCAGGTGGTTCTTTTGTATATGTGCCAGCAGGAGTCCATGTGGATATTCCTCTTCAGTCATATTTCAGACTTAATGCGGCCGGTGCAGGCCAGTTTGAGCACACTCTTATTGTGGTTGAGCCAGGTGCTTACCTCCACTTTATAGAGGGCTGTTCAGCTCCTAAGTACAATGTTGCCAATCTCCACGCAGGTTGCGTAGAGCTCTTTGTTGGCGATGGCGCTAGACTCAGATACTCTACAATTGAAAACTGGTCTAAAAACATGTACAACCTCAACACCAAGCGTGCTACAGTCGGCAAGGATGGCATTATGGAGTGGGTTTCTGGTTCATTTGGATCACACACTTCATATCTTTATCCAATGACTATCTTAAAGGGTGATAATTCAAAGATGGAATTCACAGGTATCACATTTGCCGGCAAGGGCCAGCAGCTTGATACAGGTGATAAGGTAGTGCATATTGGTAAGAATACCAGCTCACATATCTCGACAAAGTCTATATCCAAGGATGGCGGCGAATGTGTATATAGAGGCGAGGTTACTATCACTGAGAATGCTGCTAACAGCCGTTCATCAGTTAACTGTGACAGCCTTATGCTTGATTCAATCTCAAGATCTGACACAATTCCAGCTATGGATATAAGAAATGCCACATCTGATGTGGGCCATGAGGCGAAGATTGGCCGAATCAGCGATGAAGCTGTATTCTACCTGATGAGCCGTGGTATGTCTGAGGAAGACGCTAAATCTATGATTGTTAGCGGTTTCGCAGAGCCAGTAGCTAAGGAACTTCCACTTGAGTATGCGGTTGAGATGAACAATCTTATCAAGCTTGAGATGGATACTAGAGACTGATATATAGGAGGATGATTATGAATAAGAATACAGGCTTAAGTGTCAATCACCTTCCTGTACTTACATGGAATCATATAGGAATCAATGAAGCTCAATTTCCTGAGACAGAGCTCGCTGAGGTGGAATTTGACGCCTGCTATGAAAAGAGTGGTTTCGGCAAGGAAATAGCTGAGATTTTTGACAATATAGAGACTGGTATGGGCGCTGAGGCGGTTGCCTTTACTATGAATCACTGCACAAATCCTATCTTTATTAGGGTTAAAGAGGGCGAGAAGAAAGTAATCGAGCCTTTAAAGTACACATTTGCCGATGGAGCAAAGGTGTGTGATGTGACTTATATACTTGCTGAGAAAAACTCTGAAGTCAGTGTTTTTCAGTCATATATCAGCGAGGATGACACTGCATCTTATCACGCTGGACTCACAAAGATTGTAGCTCTTGAGGGTGCTAAGGTTACTTTGATTCAGACTCAGCTTCTCAATGATTCAAGTCTTCACAGCAATGACTTGGGTATTAAGATTGAGGATTCTGCAAAGGTTGAACTTGTACAGGCTGAGCTTGGAGCAAAGATGGACTATGTAGGTTGTATGGCTCTTCTTTCAGGCTACTGTGCTGAATTTGTAGCTGACACAATCTATTATGGTGACGAGAAAAGAAAGACAGACCTCAACTTTATTGCAAGACATACAGGCAAGAAGACTGTCAGCAATATGAAGGCTAAGGGAGCCCTCTTTGGAGAGACTGACAAGGTCTATAGAGGAACAATCGACTTTATCAATGGCTGTAAGAAAGCCAAGGGTGATGAGAGCGAAGAGACACTTATCTTCTCTGATAAGGCTAGAAATAGAACTATTCCACTTATTCTCTGTGACGAGGAGGACGTTGTGGGTAATCATGCGGCAACAATTGGCCGTATCAATGAGAACCGCATGTTCTATCTCATGTCTAGAGGACTCAGTGAGAATGAGGTTAAGGAGCTCGTAGTTCGTGCTTCTTATGAATCAGTTCTTTCAAGAATTACTGATGAAGAAATTAGAAGTAAGGTAGATAGCTACCTTGAGAGGAGAATGATAATTGAGTAATTCTATCAAGGATCAGTTTCCAGTATTTAGACAAAATGCTGATGAGAAGCCAATTGTATATCTCGACAGTGCTGCAACAAGCCAGAGACCTGAGAGCGTTATCAAGGCAGTGGATGATTTCTACTACAAGCACAATGCTAATCCTCACAGAGGATCATATCAGTTGGGTATTGAGGCGACTGAGGCTTACGAGAATGCAAGACTTAAGGTTGCTTCTTTTATAAATGCTAAGGACCCATCATGCGTGATATTTACAAGAAATACTACAGAGTCCATGAATCTGATAGCTTATTCTTACGGCATGAACTTTATCAAGGAGGGTGACAGGGTTGTTATAACAATTCTTGAGCATCATTCAAACATGATTCCTTGGCAACAGGTATGCCGCGCTAAGGGCGCTAAGTTAGACTATATCTATGCTGACAAGGGCGGCATAATTAGCGATGAGGAGATTGAGGCTAAAATTACAGACGGAGTAAAACTTGTAGCAGCTACTCATGTGTCCAATGTTCTTGGCATCAAAACACCAATCGAGAAGATTATTAAGAGAGCCCACGAGGTGGGAGCTGTAGCGGCAGTTGATGCTGCCCAGAGCTCACCACACATAAAGCTCGATGTAGAGGCTTTGGATGCTGATTTCTTAGCATTCTCTGGCCATAAGTTATATTCGCCACTTGGAGTAGGTGTTCTCTGGGGAAAGAGGGAGCTCCTTGACAAGATGCCTCCATTCTTAACTGGAGGAGATATGATCGATTCAGTTAGAGAACAGGATGCAACTTGGGCGGAGTTGCCTAACAAGTTCGAGGCAGGAACACAGAACGCTGGTGGAGCGGTAGGCTTGGCTGCAGCCATTGATTGGATTGAGTCCGTAGGATTTGACAAGATTGAGGCTGTGGAGCGTGAGATTTACGACTACGCCTGGGCTAAGTTGAAGGAAGTTCCACACTTGACAGTATATGGTTCTGATAAGGGAGAGCACTACGGCGCTATAGCTTTCAATGTAGACGATGTGCACCCTCACGATGTAGCAACTATACTTGACGCTGATGGAGTTTGCATAAGAAGCGGACATCACTGTGCACAGCCTCTTATGGGTCATATAGGAACATCTTCATGCTGCAGAGCGAGCTTTGCAGTATATAACACAAAAGAGGATGTTGATGCCCTCTGCGCTAGCCTTCTCAAGGTTAGAAAGTGGCTCGGATTTGAGGATTAATTTATAGAAATTAGAGGTTTTGAAAATGGGATTAGACCAGATTTATACACAGGTTATAACTGAAAACAGCAGATCGACAGAGCACAAGCATCCGATTGACTGTCCTACACACTCACATGAGGGTGTTAATCCATCTTGTGGAGATGATATCAAGCTTGAGCTTAAGGTTGAGGATGGAATTATCAAAGATGCAGCATTTGTCGGTGACGGATGTGCAATCTCACAGGCTTCTACATCTATTATGATTGACCTTATTTTAGGCCGCAATGTCGATGATGCTAAAAGACTTGCCAGCAAGTTTATTGGTATGATTAAGGGTGAGGTTACAGATGATGAGGATCTTGAGGAGCTTGAGGATGCTCAGGCATTCAAGGACATCTCTCATATGCCAGCCAGAGTTAAGTGTGCAGTTCTTAGCTGGCACACACTTGAAAAGGCGCTCAACGATGCCCTTGACCAGGTGCAGTAAGCAAGCCAGATAAGTAGACAGCAAATAGACAACAAATAGATATTAAATAGATAGTAAATAAAAAGTAAATAGATAGTAAATAGATATTGCGATTAGATAGGTTTTACTAATATTTATGATTTTGATTGATAATAATTGACTATTCATGCTCAAAAATGTATAATTTAGCTACATTTAGGGACGTGAAAATATTTTTTAAATATCAATAAAAGGTCCCACATCTGCTAAGAAATTAGCTTTTGTGGGATTTTCTTTATCTTTGTCTAAGAAGATTCCTCTGCCTAAGCTAGGGCTGGATAGGGGATAAAAACATGTCTCGAGAGAGTCTTGTACATTTACTAAGGAGGGGCTTATTATGGCAGACGAGAAAGATTTAAAAAAAGACTTGAATAGTGAAAAGGGTGTTAAGGGGGCAAAAGAAGGCAAGAATGCTAATGATGGCAGGGCAGGCTTGAATGTCGAAAGGGCTAAGGCAAATATGATGTTTGTTACCGGATACTTGGCTCTTTGCATAATCTTTACTATTGCATATGGTATTGAGTTTATTAAGGGCGCAAGAAGCATAGGTTATACTATCTTCACATTTGTTTTGGCCTGGATTCCGTGGATTTTCTCTTATTTTGTTTACAAAAACAAAAATGATTCAAAGCTAATAAGAGAATTGGTTCCTGTAGGATATGCGGTATTTTATACATTTGCCTTGATTACTTCTTCAAGCCCAAATACCTTTGTGTATGCGGTTCCAATGCTTATTTTAATAGCTGCTTATTCTGATATGGCATACAGCCTTAGAGTTGGATTTGCAGTAGTTTTAATCAACGTAATTTCAATTGTTGCTACTTATTTTATTAAACATGGTGAGGACTTCAGCATGGCAGATGTTGAGATTCAGGTTCTTTTACTGATAGTCAGCACAATTTATCTTGGCTTCTTGACCAAGCACTTTAACTGGGTTAGCCAGTCTCGTGCAAAACTTATCAATGATGAGAGAGAAAAGACTGAAAAGATGCTCAATTCTCTTGTGGATATTTCAGGTAAGATTCACACTCTTACAAGTGATGTATCAGATAAGATGACAGGCCTTTCAGGTGCCTTGAACTTGACTATGTCAGCAATGCAGGAGGTTAATAACGGTACTGGTGAGACTGTTGATGCAGTTGAAATTCAGCTGACAAAAACCCAGGAAATATCGGCTCATGTGTCTCATGTTGAGGGTGTGAGTCACCTTATAAGTAAGGATTCTGACAGTGTTGCCAAGGAAATTGTTGATGGCAGAAGAAGCGTTGATGGCCTTATCAATCAGGTTGAGAAGTCTATAGATGCAGGTAAATCAGCTTCTGAGAAGCTTGATAAACTCAATGAAGTTGCAGATAAGATGGGAACAATTATATCTGTTATCAACAATGTGACTGATCAAACTAGTTTACTTGCTCTTAATGCAAGTATTGAGGCTGCTAGAGCAGGAGAGGCTGGAAAAGGATTTGCCGTTGTGGCATCAGAGATTTCATCTCTTGCAGGCCAGACAAGCGATGCGACAGTTCAAATTACTGATCTTGTTGATGGAATCACCGAGGAAATCAGTAATGTTGTAGGTGAAATTGGTAATCTTCTCGAGCTTAACAGAGAACAGGCTAAATCAGCTACCAAGACAGCTGATAACTTTGAGAATATTGCTAAGAGCTCAGATGATATAACTAAGCAGGCTGAAGTGCTTGCAGATGCAGTTAAAGAGCTTGCTGCAGCCAATAAAGAGATTGTTGAGAGCATACAGACCATCTCTGCAATCAGTGAGGAAGTTACAGCTCATTCTAGTGAGACCTATAACAGCAGCGAGCAGAATGAGAAAGACGCTAAGCAGGTTCTTGACAAGATTGGTGAACTTAAGAATTTGGCAGACTCCCTGACAAATGCTTGATATTTGGAGGATTTAAGGGTGAGCCTTAAGAATAGGAATAAGAGTATACTTAAGAGTATTATTAAGAGTATTATTTAAAGAAGGCCTTTAGATTTAGCTTTAAGGGTAAGTTTTAAGAATACTCTTAAGAGTTAGTTTTATTACTAAAGACTTGAGCAGTAAAGAGTAAATATTGCGATTTAGACCAGGCAGTCTTGAGATTGCCTGGTTTTTAATTGTAAAGACGCCTTCTTTCTTTTAGATCGACTAAAAAGAGTAGCAGAAGAGCTTTACTTTAAGAAAATTACTGATATATAAACATGAATTAGGGCAATGAATATAATATATTAAGCCGTATATAGGCATATTAGGATATATAGAATAAGTTAGTGTATAAATACGAGTACAAAATTTTAAAAAATTTGAAAAATTGTATTGACAAAAATACAATCAGGAGTTAATATATAATCAGTCAAAGGGAACAGGTAATTATATTAATAAGTATCTTATTTGATCAGATAAGTAACAAGAAAACTTATTAATGAAACCTAAAACAATTGGATCGTAACTTTAAATTTCGTCACTGGAAAGAGGTATGGACCAATGGGTTAGAAAATCTTTTGCAATCAATATGAATGGCTGTACAAGCTCCCTACTAGAAAGACCGTTATTTTAATTAAAAAGAAAGCAGGTTTATAAAAACCTAGACAAAGAATAAGTAACAGGTATACATGTATGTACTCATATTGATCATAAGCCGTATGTATGAACGCTTTCTAAAAAACATCTGAAGATGTAGTTCAGATGAATGCGGGAGAAAGACTTAAGTGAGTCTTAAATCGCTTTTCTTATAGATTATGGCATAGTTTGTTAGTTAATTTGTATGAAGCGAAATAGTAACAATTTTAAGGAGAATTGAAAATTGAATAACTGTATTGGCTGAGCGGTTCTTGAAAAAGAAGTTGAACCGCTCAGTTTTTTTTTATTTTGGCTTTAATACTAGACTCAAATGGTGTATTATTATATTGTCTGTGTTTTTGGGGACATGAAAAAAATCTCGCGTGTGGCGCGTCGATAGGGGAGTTAATTTTGACCAGAATTATTATTGCAGACCACAGTATTATGTTTAGAAAGGGCCTTATTTCTCTTATGAAATCAGACCCAAGCATCGATGCTGAAGTGATCGGTGAAGCGGGGGATGGATTAGAATGTATTGAATTGCTTGATTCAATCAGAAATCAGTGTGACTTGCTGATTATTAATTCGGATTTGCCTTCATTAGATGGATTCGATACTCTTAACAGGATAAGACTTAGATTTCCTGCTTTAAAGACTATAGTACTCTCTAAATATTCCGATTATAATAAAATAGTTAGGTATTATGATCAAATCAATAATTCCTTTATTTTATTTGATTCTGATTACTCTGAATTATCAACTGCAATCAATCAAGTTATTCAGGACAAGACTTATATTGAGAGATCTTTGATAGATTATATAAATATAAATCTTGCCAAAGATGATTCTCTTAAGAAGGATGACATTGTTCTTACTAAGAGACAGATTCAAATTTTGAAATTTATATCTAAAGGTTATTCCAATAAAGAAATTGCAACTAAATTGGATATAAGTGATAGAACAGTAAAAAATCATATCTTCATGCTCTTTAAGAAAATTGGTGTTGTTGATAGAACTCAAGCTGCAGTGTATGCACTTAGAAAAGGTTTGATTAAATAGTTGTTGATAATCTGAGGGGCTTTATCAATGAATTCAAATTGATAATTGCAATGTTTCACGTGAAACATTACAATATCATATGCTGGATGGAAAATAATAATCTAGAAAGAAAGAAAATGTTTCACGTGAAACATTAATAAGCATGACGAGCTAGAACAAATATTACTTTAAAAGATGGATGCATTTATAAAGAAACGTATAAAATATATAAGGAAACATATAAAGATAAGTGCTAAGAAATATATAAAGAAATATGTTAGTTGATATATGAATATGTAGATCCACTTTTAAATGGAGAGAAATATGGGAAGAATTATTGCAATTGCAAATCAGAAGGGAGGAGTAGGGAAAACTACTACTTCGATAAATCTGGCAGCATGTCTTGCAGAAAAAGGGCAAAAGGTTCTTGTTATAGATATAGATCCACAGGGCAACACAAGCTCGGGATTTGGTCTGGACAAGGATGAACTTGAGGACACTATATACGATGTGATTCTACAAGAAAAAAGCCTGAAGGATGTTATAGTAAAGGATGTAATTGAAAACCTTGATATAGCACCTTCTAATGTAAATCTTGCTGGAGCAGAGATTGATCTGATAGGCGTTGAAAAAAGAGAATATGTATTGAAAAGAGCAATAGAGAAGGTAAAGGATTCTTATGACTTTATTGTAATGGATTGTCCACCTTCCTTAAGTATGCTCACGGTAAATGCTATGTCAGCGGCAGATACTGTATTAGTTCCAATTCAGTGCGAATATTATGCACTTGAGGGACTGACTCAGCTCTTACATACAATTGAACTAGTTAAGCAGAGACTTAATAAGAAATTGGAACTCGAAGGTGTAGTGTTTACAATGTATGATTCAAGAACAAACCTTTCATTACAGGTTGTTGAGAATGTTAAGGATAATCTAAATCAGACTATCTATAAAACAATCATACCAAGAAATGTAAGACTTGCTGAAGCACCAAGCCATGGTCAGCCAATTAACATCTATGATTCTAAATCAGCAGGTGCTGAGGCTTACAGACTCTTGGCTGAAGAGGTTATTGAGAGGGGCTTTGAGGTAAAGTAAAGTGAATGATAAAAGTAAGAGTCAGAAGAAGGACTCAAAGATAGAAGTAAATAAAGCAGAGACTAAACAGACAGGAAAGAAGACTGAAACAAAGAAGACTGAATCAAAGAAGACTGAAACAAAAAAGTCAGCTGCAAAGAAGTCTGATGTAAATAAATCTGATGTAAAGAAGGTCGATGCAAAGAAGGCTGAGGCAAAAGAAGTGGATTCTAAGCTTAAAAAAGATACAAAGAAAGGTCTTGGCAAGGGCTTGGGCAAAGGCCTTGGTAAGGGAATTAACAATTTAATCCCTCAGAGTCAGGTTGAGACCGAGAAGAAGGCTGAAAAGCCGGAAGAAAAAGTAGTAGTTAAGGAAGTGGTCAAGGAGGTTATCGTAAAGGAACCTGCGGAAACAACTTTGAGACTATCGCTTATTGAGCCCAACAAGGGGCAGCCAAGAAAAGAGTTCAATGAAGATGCTCTCATAGAATTGGCAGATTCAATTAAACAGTATGGAATCATTCAGCCTATCATTGTACAGAAGAATGGTGCCTACTATGAGATTATTGCTGGAGAGAGAAGATGGAGAGCAGCTAAACTTGCTGGCTTGAAGGAAGTTCCGGTTGTAATCAAAGATTTCTCTAATCAGGAAAAGATGGAAATAGCTCTGATTGAAAATATTCAGAGAGAGGATCTTAATCCAATAGAAGAAGCAAAGGCTTACGAGGAGTTGATCGAGGAGTTCGGCTTTACTCATGATAAGTTGGCTGAGAGAATTTCTAAATCAAGAGCAGCAATTACTAATGTGTTGAGATTGCTCCATTTGGACGCAAAAGTTCAGGACATGGTCATTGAAAGAAAACTTACAATGGGACACGCAAGAGCTTTAATTGCAATAGAGAATAAAGATGTACAGCACGAATTGGCCTTGAAAGTATTTGACGAGAAGTTGAGTGTTAGGGAGACTGAGAGACTTATAAAGAAATATAAGGAAGACAAGAAACCAGTTTTGCCTGCAAAGAAGACAGCAGCTGACCTTTATTATGAACAATATGAGGAAAAAATCTCATCTGTTTTTGGAACTAGTGTTAAAATTAAAAATAGCTCTAAAAATAAGGGTAAGATTGAAATTCAATATAATACTAGAGAGGAGTTGGAGAGAATCTACGATCTGATCAATAAGAAAGCTCGTTGATAAAGCTCCTTAAATACTGAAATGAATTTTTTTAATCTTGTAACTATTGATGAAAGCATAGTTTTGGCCTGCCTTGGAGCAACATTGATTCTTGCATTAATTGGTTTTATAATTGCTATAGTGGCATGCGCAAAGGCGTCAAAACTTAGAAAAAAATATGAGGCCTTTATGGCTGGAGAAGATGGGAAGTCGATTGAAGAATTAATCAAGTCTAATCTTTCGGATGTAAACGCTATCAAGAAGGTTACTAACGAGAATATGGCTTCAATTGAGGATTTATACGATAAACTTCAGTTCACATTCCAGAAAGTTGGCCTAATAAAGTATGACGCATTTCACGAGATGGGCGGAAAACTTAGTTTTGCTCTATGCATGCTGGATAAGAACAATACTGGAGTATTGCTCAATGTAATGCACAGCAATACAGGTTGTTTTGCCTATGTTAAGGAAATTGTGCAGGGTAAGGCCTTCCTTGAGCTTGGAAATGAGGAAGAGCAGGCACTCAATGAGGCAGTAGCTGGAAAACGCGGCAGTGTTGACTTCGAGCCTGAATATAACGAAATTTTGAATAAGTAATTAAAATTAGTAATTGAATTCAGTGACTGAATAAGTAATTGAATTCAGTACTGAATTAAATAATTGAATTAAGTAATTAAAATAAGTAATTGAATTAAGTAATTAATATGAAAAGAGGACATAAATATGTTAGACATGAAATTTTTAAGAGAGAATCCTGATATCGTTAAGGAGAATATTAAGAAGAAGTTCCAGGATGCTAAGCTTCCACTTGTTGATGAAGTTATAGAGCTTGATGACAAGTCAAGAAAGATTCAGCAGGAAACTGATGAGATGCGTTCTTACAAGAATAAGATTGCCGGTGAGATTGGTAAGCTTATGGGACAGGGGAAGAAAGAAGAGGCTGAACAGCTCAAGGCTGAGGCTGCTAAGAAAAATGCTGAGAACGATGGCAAGCTCAAGGATCTTGATGACGAGAAGGCTAAGCTTGACGCAAGAATTCGTGAGATTATGCTCACAATTCCAAATATAATTGATCCAAGTGTTCCTATTGGCAAGGATGATTCTTGTAATGTTGAAATTGAAAAGTTCGGCGAGCCTGTAGTTCCTGATTTTGATATTCCTTATCACTCAGATATTATGGAGAGCTTTAACGGACTTGACAAGGAAGCTGCTGGTAGAGTTGCCGGTGAAGGTTTCTATTACCTTATGGGCGATATTGCAAGACTTCACTCAGCTGTTATCTCTTATGCTAGAGATTTCATGATTGATAAGGGATTTACTTACTGCATTCCTCCATACATGATCAGAAGCCGTGTAGTTGACGGCGTTATGAGTTTCGCAGAGATGGATTCTATGATGTACAAGATTGAGGGTGAGGATCTTTACCTTATCGGTACAAGTGAGCACTCAATGATTGGTAAGTTTATCGACACAATCACAGACGAAGATAAGTTACCTATGACACTTACAAGCTATTCACCATGTTTCCGTAAGGAAAAGGGAGCTCACGGTGTTGAGGAGAGAGGTGTTTACAGAATTCACCAGTTCGAAAAGCAGGAGATGATCGTTGTTTGTAAGCCAGAAGAGGCTATGGATTGGTATAACAAGCTTTGGAGCTATACAGTTGAGCTCTTTAGATCACTTGATATTCCAGTAAGAACTCTTGAGTGTTGTTCTGGCGACCTTGCAGATCTTAAGGTTAAGTCTTGTGATGTAGAGGCTTGGAGCCCAAGACAGAAGAAGTACTTTGAGGTTGGCTCATGCTCTAACTTAGGTGATGCTCAGGCTAGACGTCTCAACATCAAGGTTAAGGGTAAGGATAAGAAAAAGTATCTTGCAAATACACTTAACAACACTGTTGTAGCACCACCAAGAATGCTCATCGCTTTCCTTGAGAATAATCTTCAGGCAGACGGAAGTGTTAAGATTCCAAAGGCTCTTCAGCCATACATGGGTGGCAAGGAAAAGCTCGAGAAGGTTAAATAATAACAGAGGATAGTAAATTTTATTGGGGAAAATACCTCGTAATTTGGAGGCTTTTGTATGAGACTTGTAGAGATAGATAAACTCACTGGAAACGAAATCCTTGCGGTTCCAGTGATGTCGCCAACTGATCAGGTTTTGATTCAGGCAGATACTCAATTGAGGGGAGAGTATCTTGACAGACTTAGGTCCTATAATCTGGATGCTGTCTATGTAAAGGATGAGGAAACATTTACCGCGGAGGAGACTTTTGAGTCTTCGGAAAATATTGTGAAGAGCGTGCTTGATAAGCACATCTACAAGCACAATAATGACCTTAAAATGATAAGTGAAGCTGCAGATCGCATCATTACAAGTGTTCTGAGCGAACCTGAGGTTCTAGAGAGCGTTACTGAGATTAGAAATATAAGTACTGATATGTACTCTCACTGCATAAATGTCTGTATCATGTCGACTATTTTGGCTTTGAGACTGAAGATGAATGAGCGACAGGTTAAGAATATTTCAACTGGAGCCATTCTCCACGATATAGGTCTTAAGTTTATCAATGTTCCATACATGGATGTAGATATCGATGAGATGACTGCGGAAAATGCTGTGGAATACAAGAAACATACAATATTTGGCTATAACTCAATCCAGACTGAAAACTGGATTCCAGATGTTGCCAAGGAAATTATACTCATGCATCACGAGCAGATTGATGGAAACGGTTTTCCTTTCCGTCACAAGGGAGATAGGCTGAAAGAGGAAGTTAAGTTGGTTGCTTTGTGCGACACATTTGACGCGCTTATCAGTGGTATCGGTGCTAAAAAGATGAAAATCTATGAGGCAATTGAGTATATTAAGGTGAATTTGGGCTATAAGTTTGACAGAACTATTGCTGAAAAGCTGCTTGAGACTATTGCTGTCTATCCTGTAGGAACCAGGGTTATCACTAACACTGGCGAACTTGCGATTGTTGTCAGACAGAACCGCGAGTCTACTGACAGACCTGTAATCAAGCTGCTTAAGATGGCTGACGGAACACCTTATACTGAGGCAAAAGAGATTAACATGTTTAGAGTTTTGACAGTCTTTATTGTCGATACTCTGTAAGTATAGGTAGGGGCTTTAGGGCTGAATTTGTCCATTGATTTAGGACTGGCTTAGGATGGTGATGATATGAATCTGTACACAAATTCAATTGGTTTTGGACATGGAAGAGGCGTTAGAGAAGAGGTTGAGCAGATCTTTTCACAGGCTGATTTTAGTACAATTAGGGAAATTGAAGGAGTTGACAGGGCTATCTGCCAGGTTAGGGTTAGTGAGAGGACTTATCTCAACGCCTATGGAAGATTTATTGATGGCGAATTTAGACCAGACCTAATCTATCCGGCTATCATGTGCAAGCATGACTATAAGGATGTGGACATAAGTTTTGAGAGACATGTATCGACTGAAGAATACACTGGCGTGATTGAACTCAAAAACTATGGGACTATCATTTTTTTCTATCTCAACAATCCGGATGGCTATCTAGAATACATTTGCCGCAGAGTTGGCGATGAGGATGATAATTTGAGGGATTTTATCAAGCCTTATGGCTTGAAGGAGTTTTTGATTGATTTTCACAGTGGCCTTGAGGGGGAGAAGTTTAGACTTAAATCCCTTGGCTTAGTTGGCTTGTCAAGCGAGGGCAGGATTATACTTCCAGCCAGGGATGCTGAGGCAAGAGTTGATATGTCAAGAAAGCGCAAGGAGAAACAGAAGCTTTTTATTGAGGCCAGCAATGGCGATGAGGACGCTATTGGTGAGCTCAACAGTTTTGATGTTGAGGAATACAGCAATCTTATAAGGCGTTATGAGAATGAGGATATTTACTCGATTGTAAATACAACTTTTATGCCATGTGGCGTGGAGTGCGACCAATATATGGTAATTGGTGAGATTACGGGCTTTAGCCAGGAGACTAATCGTTTCACCAATCAGATAATATATATGCTGAGATTAGATTGCAATGGCTTAAAACTGAATGTGGCTATAGCAAGTTCTTGCCTTGTCGGTGAAATTAAGGTGGGATACAGGTTTAAGGGTAGAATCTGGCTACAGGGTAATGTGGACTTTGACTGACTATAGTTTTAGTTTGCATACAATTGACCTTAACTTTATCCTGTGCTACAATATACAGGCATATGAATATGTTTTCGTAGCTCAGCTGGATAGAGCACTCGCCTCCTAAGCGAGGGGTCGGGCGTTCGAATCGCCTCGGGAACACTGAATGCATAAGAGAACCACTTGTTGGTTCTCTTTTTTTTGTCCTTAATTAGGGGTATAATTAGGAAAAATGTACTTAATTGTGATTGATGAAAGGAATTATTATGAAGGTTTGCTTGTTAAATGATTCATTCCCGCCAGTTATAGACGGTGTGGCCAATGTTGTGATGAACTATGCAAAAATCATGACTGAGGATGGCCTCGCCGAGGTCGAAGTGGGAACTCCACGCTACCCTGATACTGACTACACTGGCTATCCTTATAGGGTAGTTCCTTATCAGAGCTTTGACACAACAAAGATAGTTAAGGGTTACAGGGCCGGCAATCCATTTGTTATTTCGGAACTCAAGAATTTGGCTGATTTTGAGCCAGACTTGATTCACAGCCACTGCCCAGTATCTTCGACACTTTTGGCTAGAATGCTTCGTACAAAGACAGAGGCACCGCTGGTTTTTACCTATCACACAAAGTTTGATATAGATATAGCTAAGGCTGTTAAGTCTCGCCTGATTCAGGAGGGAACGATAAAGGCTCTTGTGTCCAATATTGAGGCCTGCGATGAGGTTTGGGTTGTGAGCCAGGGGGCGGGTGAGAATCTCAGATCTCTTGGCTTTGAGGGCGAATACAGAGTTGTCAACAATGGTGTGGACTTTCCTAAGGGAAAAGTGTCAGATGAAAAAATAAGAGAGGCCTGCAAGGGATATGATTTGCCGTCGGGACTTCCAGTTTTCCTCTATGTCGGTAGAATAATTAAGTATAAGGGTATACCTATGATTCTTGAGGCATTGGGCAAGCTTAAGAGGGATGGCTATGACTTTAGAATGGTCTTTATTGGCTCAGGCCCAGATATGGATGAGAGCAAGGAAATAGCTCGACAAGAAGGTTTGCTTGATAGCACAGATGGGGCTGATAAGGCTATATTTGTGGGACCTATCTATGACAGAGACTTGCTCAGAGCATGGAATTCTAGATGTGATCTTTTCCTCTTTCCTTCAACATACGATACTAACGGAATTGTGGTACGTGAAGCTGCAGCTTGCGGATTAGCAAGTGTATTAATAAAAGATTCCTGTGCGGCAGAGGGAATTACTGATAGGGGCAATGGATTCCTTATAGAGGAAAATGCTGATTCTATGCACAACTTACTGCTCAAACTTTGCAAGGAGCCTGAGCTTATGAAAAAGGCGGGAAGCAGGGCCATGAATGAAATCTATATATCCTGGGAGCAGAGCGTCAAGGAGGCTCATGAGCTTTATGGTCAGATTATAGAGAAGAAAAAGGCTGGTCTCTATACTACTAAGCGTCACAGATTTGCCGGCAATATCAAGGAGATTACAGACGACATGGTGCTTGAAACCAGGGCTTTAATCAATATGCCAACTAGAATTTATGACGACATGTTGGACAATGTTGAAGAATTTAAAATTGATATGGAACTGAATACTGAAGAGTTCAAAAAGCTTTTGAGAGAGAATTATGAGGACTTTCGCATAAAGAGGGCGAATTTGAAAAAGAAGACTTATGACAGGCTTTATAATATGTTCAAATTCTAAAATCTAGGGCTTCATTTGGCGCTTGCGGCTTAGGAGGTTGGCTATGAATGATTGGTACAAGAAAATGGCTTTTTATCAGATATGGATCAGAAGCTTTAAAGATGGCAACGAAGATGGAATCGGCGACTTGTATGGAGTTTATGATAAGCTCGAATATATAAAGAGCTTGGGGGTAGATGGTATCTGGTTTTCACCTCTATATCCTTCACCAAATGCTGATTACGGATATGACATAGCTGACTATAAGGATATCCACAAGGATTATGGAGATCTGGGCCAGTTCAAAAAGGTTTTGGCTAAGGCACATGATTTGGGGCTTAAGGTCATTATGGATTTGGTTGTTAATCATACATCTGACGAGCATCCTTGGTTTCTTGAGAGTAAGAAGAGCAAGGACAATCCTTACAGTGATTACTATATCTGGAGGGACGCAAAGAAGGGGAAACTGCCAAATAACTGGGAAAGTCTCTTTGAAGGAAAGGCTTGGGAATACTGCCATGAGAGAGACCAGTACTATTTACACATATTTGCCAAGAAGCAGCCTGATTTAAATATGGATAATCCCAAGGTTAGGGAAGAAGTCAAATCAATCATGCGTTTTTGGCTAGATATGGGAGTTGACGGATTCAGGGAGGATGTAATCAATTTTATTTCCAAGAAGGAGGGCCTTCCAAACGGACTTCCCTTTATTCCTATGGCCAATGGAATGCCATATTACAAGGATGGCCCACATATTCATGACTATCTTGCCGAATTCAGAGAGGTTGCCAGCGAGTATGACTGTTTCCTTCTAGGTGAAGGTCCTATGACTACGACAAAATCAGCACTCAAGTATATGACAGGCCATCACAAGAATCTTGACATGATGTTTAATTTTGATCATATGATGGCGGATTGTTTTATGACTGAGTATATTCACAGACCATTTGATTTAAGAAGGCTTAAAAAGGCCTTTTCTAAGTGGCAGTATGAATTAAATGGTAAGGCTTGGAACACACTCTATCTGGAAAATCATGATCATCCGCGCATTATCAGCAGATATGGCGATGAGAAGCATTTCCACAGAGAGAGCGGAACTATGTTGGCTGCATCCTACATATTTCAACAGGGAACTCCTTTTATCTACCAAGGTCAGGAGATTGGCATGACTAATATTCACCTTAGAGATATAGAGCAGTACGTGGATGTGTCATCTAAAACTAATTTCTATCGCTTTCACACGGATGAGCCGCTCAGCAAGAGGATGGCAAGGATTTACCACTCAAGCCGAGATTCTTCAAGGACTCCAATGCAGTGGAATGGTGAGAAGTATGCCGGTTTTAGTGGGGCTAAACCTTGGTTTTACGTCAATTCAAATTATAAGAAGATTAATGTTGAGACTGAGGAAAAGGATCCATACAGCATACTTAACTTCTATCGCAAGTGCCTGAAATTGAGGAAGGATAATGATGTTTTTCTCTGGGGAAGTTATAAAGAATACTTTAAGGGACATCCATTTCTTTATGTATATGAGAGGGCTTACAAGGACAAGAGGATGCTTGTGGTCTGTTCTTTTGCAGATAGGCCATTAGCCTTGAGAATTCCAAGGGAGTATGAGAAAGACAAGTCTAGATGCAGGCTTAGGCTTATACTTGATAATTATCCAAGGGAAGATAGGCTTAAGGGTTTACTCAAGCCATATGAAGTAAGAATATATGAGATCTTATAGAAAATGAGAGATTAGGGAGGAGAAAATATGGATGGGTTTTGGGGAGCAGTAAAGGTGTTTTTTTATCTGTATAACAGTGATAATATGCGTTATAATCGTAAGTTTTGCAGCGCTTATGCTTTTTTTGATTTATGAGAATTAAGACTTAAACGTAGTCTTGATTGACACAAAGCTGGTGAAAGCTTAAAATTATCTCATTGAAAGTACGTAAAATAATTATTTTTCAGATTGTGATTTTCATGATATTAGAACAGTAAATGATATTGTCGTAAATATGCCTAGAAATGTAAAAATTGGAAACCATGTTTGGATTACAATGGACAATATTATATATAAGGGATGTAATATTGAAGATAATGTAATAATAGGCCCTAAGTGTATATGTAAGAATAAAATAGAGAGTAATACTGTATATACCCAGGGGCTAACTCCAATTAAAAAACAACTAAAGGGAAAGTGGTGTGTGGAAAATACATCAAGATTTATGGATGTATATAATTCTAAAAAAATAATCTTAGTTGGATATGGGAAATTGGGTAAAGAATTTTATAAAAAAATAAAGACAGGATTATATCGATTATTGATAAGTCGGAATCAGAAATGACAATTTCTATTAAAGAATTTTATAAAAGTCATAGATTAATAGATGACGATCATGTGTTTGTTATCGGAAGTATAAAATACTATGATGAGGTGTATAGAACGATAAGAAAGTATTATCCAAATAGTTTAATTGTGAGTTGTAAATAAATTGCAGAGAATATGACTGCTTGTAAAAATTAATATATTTAAAGGGAGTGAATGATGATAGATAATGAACAATACTTATTACCAATGGTGAATTGCGGAAAAGAAACATATGCTTGTAGCTTGGAAAGTAACATTTTCTGCAAGATTGTTGATGATCAGGTAGAATATATAACATCGTTTGAAAATGAAAGATATAATAAAAGGTTTTTGTTTGCTGATGCGATATTAGTAGAGGATAGGATATATCTTTCACCAAGATCAGCAAAAGGTATATATGTTTTTAATATTTCGTCAGGTAAAATGGATTTTATCGAATTAGAAATACCTAAAAACATAAATGCAAGTGCTGATAATAAAATGTCGATGTTAAAATACTATAAAGGTAAAATATTTGTTATGCCTGCAACATATCCCTACATTGTAGTTATTGATCCTCATAATTTAAATATTGAATATATTAAATTTGAAAGTGATTATAAATATGATTTTACAACACAGGGAGAAGTGGATGAAAATTTGATATATTTAGTAGCTTATTCTACTCCAGTAATTTTAATGTTTGATATGGATCTTTTAAATATAAGTTTAAATGTGTATAACAAAACAGATGGTGCTGTTAGTGTTAATAAATTTGATAATAAATTATATGTTACAACATCAAGTAGTAGACCATATATTACAGTTATAAATTTGGATACAAAGCAAAAGGATATTGTAGAATTTGAAAATAAAGAATTAGTTGTTGAAGCTTCAGATAGAGCCTTTTCAGCTTCATTTATAAAATCTGAATTTATGTATTTAATTCCAACGGGGTTAAATGCAGTAATAAAATTTGAATGCAAAACATATGACTATGAGATAACAGATATACCAGGTGTCTTTTTTGATGATAAAAATTTGAATTGTACAAACAAAGATGATAAAACATTATATTTTTATAGACGAAAGAACATGTGGAATGAAAATCGAGTTCAAACTAAAATGTTATTAGATACATTTGAAGTAGAAAATATAACATATGTGATAAAGCATAATAATGAATTAATGAAATATATATTTAATAGTGCATTGACAACGAATAATACTATTTATGAATCAAAATTGTCGACATTAAATGATTTTATTGCATATCTAGATATTGGTGGTAGCTATGAGAATTAAAGAATATGCAACAGAAGAAATTTTAAAAAAAAGTAAAAATCAATATGTTTTCATTTTTGGAGCTGGAAACAATACCAAGAAATTTTTTGAAGAGTTCAAATCCTTTAAATTTGAAAATAGAATTGAAGCTATATTAGATAATAAAGTAAAAAAAGATGGAACTTACGAGGTAAATGGGAAAAAGATTAAGCTGCTAAACCCAGATGCAATTTTAAAGTACAAAAATAAAAAAAAATTAATTATAATTACCCCCAATGATTATAAGTCAATTTTAGCACAATTACAAAACTATAAAGATGTGAATATGACATGTTGTCTTTTTCCTAAATATTTCTATAAATACGAAAGAAAGTTATTTGCTTTTTTTTGTAAAATGCCATTAAGTAAAACTGTTTTGATGATGGGTGGGACAGATACGTGTGGTAATACAATTGCTTTTTCAGAATACTTAGATAAGAAAAAAATAAAGGTAGTTTGGCTTGATAAGAAACCAGGAAATAGTAGAGATGGATTTAGCAAATCTGTAATAACACCGTCAATTAATTACAAGGGAAGTAATCTGAATAGAATAAGGTATATATATTATCGAAGTTGTTCTAAATGGCTAATTTTTGAAAATTCATATATAGATAAAATGCGAGAAGATCAAATAAGTGTATATCTAAAACATGGTGAAATGTCAATAAAAAATGTTATTGGTTTAATTGACTTGCCAAAAGACTTGAATTATACTTTTGCAGCTTCAGAATTCTCGAAAAGATATGTGAGCTTATATAATAGCATTAATAATGAGAGGGTAGCTTTATCTGGTATGCCAAGAAATGATATTTTCTTTAATAGTAAAGTGGATAAAAAACTGGCTGAAAAATTAAATATCAACAAATTTGATAAAACCATAATATGGATGCCAACTTTTAGAAAAACGGCATCAGGACGAAATGATTCTGATAATGAGAGATATACGGGCTTGCCGATAATCAAGACTAATGACGATATCGAGATGCTAAATAATGCATTAAAAAATGCTAACGTACAGCTCTTGATTAAACCACATAAATATAGTGTAGATATCGATAAAACAAGCATTTCGAAAAGTAATTACATAAGGATTATAAGGGATAAGGACTTTGATTTTAATGATTTAAATGTTCAAAAAATGTTAATGCTAACTGATGGAATGATAACAGATTATTCGTCAGTGATGTTTGATTATTTATTATTGAATAAACCGATTTGTTTTACAGTTGATGATATGGATTCATATAAATTAGGATTTGTCGACAATTATGAGGAGTTATTAGCGGGCGACAAAATAATGGACATTAATCAACTTATACAATTTATCTTAAACGTTTCTGAAGGAGTTGATCCTTTTAACTATAAGAGAAATGAATTGAATAAGAAATTGAATAAATATGGAATGGATGGTAAAAACTCTGAAAGGATATGCAAATATCTAGGTATAGAATAGGTAAATCCTTAGAGTGATATTGAGAACAGGGGATATAAAGTGGCTAAGGATATGTTCTACATGAATATGGCATACAAGTTTTTGAAGGAAAACTATAATTATGTTTATTTGAAGAGTAGACTAAATAGTTTAACTAGTTTTAGTGATGGGATTAATTTAGTAGTTGGTTCATCGCATTCATTAAATGGAATAGACTCGTATTGCGATAATAGCATATTAAATTTGAGCATGCATTCCCAAGACATATATTATGATTGTAAATTTGTAAAAGAAGTAATCCTAAATAAGGGAATAAAAAACATAAAAAATATAATTTTTATGTTTGGATATTACATTATGTACCAGGATCTATCAAGATCAATTAATGAAAGAAATAACTTAATTGACCTTGTGTATTTTCCACTATTTGCTGACGGACACAACGTAGATTATAGCTTGAAAAATACTCTTTGGGATGCTTACGATATTAAAGATGATAATGTAAAAAAAGAAATTGAATATATGGCTTGCGATATTCTAAAAGATAGAAAAAATTATTATAATGAGTTTAGAAATAGAACTCCATTCTTTGACTTCAAGGGCAAGGCTTGGAGGGAGTTAGATAATGAAGAAAGATTGCAATTTGGACAAGCAAGAGCGTCAATGCATAATAAAATATTGAAATATAAAGACAGTTTCGATGAAAATAAAAAATGTCTAGAAGATACAATAAAGATAATAAAAGACAATATGATTGACGTATATTTTATAATTCCTCCATTTTCAGATGAATATAATAAATATGTGAGTTATGAACTAAAAAGTAATGTTACAAATTATTTTTTGGAGCTTGAAGAAGTTAAATATATTGATTTTAATATGATTGAATCTGTCGTTGAAATGGGTGACTTTGTGGATACAGATCATATGAATGGTAGAGGAGCATATAAATTTACAAAGACCTTATTTGATGAGTTTATATGTAAATAAATTATTATCTATTTGTTTTAGTTGATACTGTTATTTGTTTTTGGAGATATGATATGAATATTGCTTTTTTTGGATGTGGATACATTTTCAATAAATTCAAAAATATGGTTTCAAATAACAATAGGGTCCTTGGAATCTTAGATAATAATTATGGTAAGATTGGAAAAGAAATTAGTGGATATGTAGTTAGACATCCTAGTGATTATAATAAAATGAAACTAGATTTGATCGTTATTATGAGTGATAGTGCGATTTCGATGAGGAAACAATTGTTGGAATTGGGATGTCCGGAAAATCTAATAATACATTATAAAGATTATCTGGGAAAGTATGTCAGGAATAAGAAGATATACCATTCTAATATTAAAAGCGAAAATAAGGCTAAACTCCTAATAATATCAAATGAACTGGGGTACCATGGAGGATCGATAGCTGCAATTAAAAGTGCTCAATGTGCAATTAGTCTAGGATATGATGTGACCATAGCTTCATCAGAAGGCGATAGTAGAATAATAAAAAAATTAAACGACTATGGAATTAACGTGGTTATTCAAATAGGAGTTAGTAATGCAGATTGGCAAGACTTATATTGGGTTAATGAATATGACAAAATAGTAATCAATACATTCCCAATGATTAATTGCGCAATTGCAATATCGCAATATAGAAAGACTATTGTGTGGCTTCACGAAAGTGCAGATGTCTACGATCTGATGGAATATTGGCATGATACTATACAAAAGGGTATAAATAACACAAATATAAGTATATATTACGTTACAAAAAACGCATATAGAAATTTTTGTTGTCACTATAGTACTAATGGAAAATTTAATAGTCTTTTACCACCAGTAGAAGACTGCTTTGACAGAATTCCAGTAGATTTTACAAATAAAGAACTGACATATGCCGTAATTGCAACAATATGTGAAAACAAGAGGCAGGATTTCTATATTAATACCATTATTAGATATAATAAAATATATGGGGCTATGCATCTTATAATAGGAAAAATTGGAGAATCAGCTTATTCTAAACGTGTTGAACAATTAGCAAGTAATTATAAAAGTATTAATTTGATGGGGGAAAAAACGCTTGATGAATTAGAACAAATATGGAATAAAATTGACATTGTTGTTGTACCTTCATATGCAGAAACATTTTCACTTGTTGCGGCAGAGGCTATGATGAGATCGAAGATTTGTATTGTGTCTAATAACTGTGGTATAAGTGATTATATTGTAAATGGAGAAAATGGCTTCGTTTTTGAATGCGATAACATGGCTGAGCTTGCAGAAAAAATGGATTGGTGTGAAAAAAATAGAAGCAGCTTAAATGTTATTGGCAGAAACGCGAGAAATACATATGAAAATTCGTTTTCGGATAAAGCATTTATTCTTGGCTTGAAAAATATGCTAAATCCTAATTGTCAAAGTTTAAGTGATGATTGGAAAAATTATGTTTAAAAGTGATAATAGTTTAAATCTTAGAGATGTCGTAAGAAAATGTGAAAATGAACAGGAATTTATAATTTATGGAGCTGCATCGATAGCAAATATTTTATACATTTATTTGGAAAATATAGGATTGGCTGACAAAATATCATATTTTGTTGTGAGTGAAATGAATACAAATAGAAAATACTTACATGGAAAAAAGATATTTGAGTACAATTCGGTAAAGGATAAATTGAATAATAGCTTAATTATAATTGCCACGCAGAATATTATATCTGGTGATATAAGAAGGTTTTTGCTTGATAATGGTTGTTCTAAGGTGTTAAATATAGATTCTGATGGTATAGTAGAAGCTTTATATAATAGAGAATATAGGAATAAAATAGAAAATGATAAAGTTCTTGTACTAAATATGAATGGAAATGGTTTTGGATGCAATCCCAAATACATAGTAGAGGAGTTAATAAAACGTGAAAATAGAAATCTGGATATCGTATGGGCAGTTTCAGAAAATAACTATAAATTTCCAGATTATGTAAGACACGTTAAGATTGGTTCAAAAGAGTTTTATCATGAAGTTGCAACGGCAAAGGTATTAATAAATAATACTCGAATGACGAGCGACATTAGAAAAAGACATGGCCAATTTTATTTGCAAACATGGCATGGTGCTGCCCCTATAAAAAAGGTTGAAGCAGATGTTGAGGACAAGCTTCCAAGTTATTATATAAATAATGCAAAAAAAGATTCAAATATGGCTGATTTAGTGATCTCTGGAAGTGAGTTCTATACTAACCTATACAAAACTAAATTTTGGTATGATGGAGAAATTCTTAAAAGCGGATTACCAAGGCAGGATATCTTATTTCGGTCTAATGATGTAGTTAATAAGGTAAGGGGATTTTATAAAATCAAACCAGAATATAAAATTGTACTTTATGCGCCTACTTTTAGAAATGAATTCTCAAATAAAGCATATGACTTAGATATAGATAACGTAGTTTCTGAATTGGAAATCAAATTTGGCTCAAAGTTTATTTGTTTCGTTAGTAAACATCCTAATAATATAAATGTTGACTACTGTTTTACTACAAAGAATTATATAGATGTGTGTAAATACGATGATTTCGAAGAGATTTTAGCAACTGCGGATGTGCTAATTACTGATTATTCAGGGTGCATGTATGATTTCAGTTTTACAGGAAGACCAATATTTCTGTATCAACCTGATTATGATGATTATTTGTTTGAAAGAAATTTTTATATTTCAATGGATGAATTACCATATTCCAGAGCAAAATCGAATATTGAGTTGGTGAACAAAATTGAAAGTTTTGATTTTGAAATATATAAAGCTAAATTAGAAGCATTTATGAAAGAACAAAAAAATTATGATGATGGTCATGCATCAGAGAAAGTGGCAGATTATATTTTAAATAATTGGATAAACGTGTAAGAATAATTGGAGAAGATATTTTGAGTATAAATATTGTAATGAAATATGATGATTTGAACGAAGCGAATCTTTCAAAATTTAGGAAGTTGGAAAAAATCCATTTGAAATATAATATTGCAGGTGCATTTGGCCTAATTGGGAATAGCTTAATAAATCCTAGTTCCAATTATCTCAATTCTGTTAAGTCTATGCATAATAATAATATTGAAATATGGAATCATGGTTACTTACATAATATAAATGAATTTTCAAAGAATTCTTTTACTGAGCAAGTATTTTCAATTTCTAAAACTCAATATTTAATGAAAGAAAAGCTTGGAATTGTTGCAACAACATTTGGGTCTCCTCATAACAATAGTACAGAGGTTACTATTAGAGCTTTAAAGGAAGCTGCGCCTGAAATAAAAAATTATTTATTTGCAGTTGATAGTGGAAATATTACAAATTCAAGACAATTATTGCTTAGATGTAATTATGAAGGTAAGCCTGGAAAAATCGAAATTGAAGAATTCTATAAGAATTATGATCGTATGAAAATGTATCCTTATCTAGTATTGCAGGGGCATCCATCTTATTGGAATAATAGTGATTTTAATAAACTTGAAGAGATTATTGAATTTTTGCTGAATCAAGGATGTATTTTTACAAAAGCAAACGAAGTTCAGAGTTATGAGCCAGAAATGCATAATGCTACATTTACAGACCTGTTAGATTATCTCAATAGTAACAAAGAGTTTTTTTTATATGGAAGTGGTGAGATAGGAAGAGAGATATTGAAAATATTAACAAATAATTCACTTGTTCCTAAAGCATTTTTGGTTTCTGATAATCAGGATATTTATGAAGATGACATTTGTGGAATAAGAGTTATGAAATTTTCAGACTCAATAGCGGAATATGGTAATAACATAAATGTAGTATTGTCATTACTAGATAAAACACATCAAGTAATTAGAGAAAATATCAAAGATAGTGGTGTTGATGTTTGGCCTAAAAATACAGATATTGAATATACTAGATTTGTTGACTTTGTAAGATATGCTTTGACAGGTGAAAAAAATGTGTAAAGTATCGTTAAGTATTATTGTTCCATTTAAAAATGCTGAAAAGTATTTAGATGCTTGTATTAATAGCATACTAGAACAAACTTATGGGGATTATGAGTTAATTCTAATTGATGATGGATCGATTGATAATTCTTTGAAAATTTGTGAGAGATATTCAGAAATTGATCAGAGGATTAAAATTTTAAATAATAGAGAAAAAGGCTTGGTTAATTCTAGGAAAACTGCCTTGATGCATGCTGAAGGTGAATATATAGGATTTGTAGATGCTGATGATTGGATAGATAGTGATATGTATGAAGTATTAATGGCCAATGCAATTAATATGGATGCAGACATGGTTTGTTCAGGTTTATATAGGCAATTTTCAGACCACAAAGAATATGTTGGTAACACAATAGAAGCTGGGGCTTATCTAGAAAATGATATTAAAAATAGAATCTGGACAAACATGATTTATAATGGTAATTATTTTCAGATGGGTGTTAGGCCAAATCTTGTAAATAAAATTATTAAAAGGGATATGCTTGAAGAAATTCAAATGAGTGTTCCAACACAGATTACTAATGGAGAAGATGCTGCAGTGGTTTTTCCTTTATTGATGAAATGTAAAAAGCTGGTACTTTTAGATAAAGCTTTTTATCATTACAGGCAGCACAATGAATCAATGTCAAAAGTTATTGATGACGATGAAATGTTGGGCAGATTAAAGGTTTTATATAAACATTTAGTTTCTTTTGTTCAAGATATTGATGATAATTATAAGCCTTGTTTACAAAGTCAATTAGATATGTATATTTCAAATCTTCTGGTACAAAAATGTCTTTATATTTATGATGATGATAAATGTCAGGAGATTTATGGATATAATCCAAGTGAGAAAATAAAACTAGCTTCGTTTGGACAAATTGACATGACAAAAAAAATTTGTATTTATGGAGCTGGTAGTTTTGGAAAACAAATATTTAGTTATTTAAATCAAATATCTAATGAGTTGATGGTTGTTGATAAAAATTCTGAATTTTACAGAAGTCAAGGATTGAATGTTTATGATGTTGATGAAATAAAAGAATTTAGGCCAGATGTGATTCTTGTGGCGCTTATGGATTTTGGTAAAGCTGAAGAGGTTAGACGAAACTTGTTGGAACTTGGATTTGAAAATGAAGTTATACGATGTTTAAATATTGATTATATATCTGATCCGGGAGTTTTAAATAATATTTTAAGTGATTATTAATTTTGAAAGTTGACGATGTTATGAGTTCTATTATTAGGGTAGATAAATGTGATAATAAAATCATGCCGACATGTGTTTGGGGTGATTTTGAAAAATACGTTATTCAGCTAGAAAAAACAAATATTAGTTTTGAATATGTGGAAGAAGCATATTCATTAAATACAAATCTAAAGGAATTCTACTTATATAAAAATAAGAAAATTCATGTTCGAAACATAAGAGCCCTTGATAATGAGAAAATGAAGTCTCAAAACATATTAATAGTAGACGATTACCCATCAGATTATTTGGAATATCTAAAAAACAATCAAATCTCATTAAATGATAGCAATATTTTTTGGTTGCCATCTGAAGAGACATCTATTGCTTTGGATTATAAAGATAAATACAAAGATGATGAATTAAAAAATATTATAGTATTTCGTAGTGGTCCTCATGAATCAGAATATGTTAAAGGCATGGATTTTTCAGATAATGCAAGAGCATTGTTTGAATATATGTTATCTGTGGGACTGAATAATAAATATGAGCTTATATGGATTGTTAATTATCCAGATGAGTATAATAAGAAATATAAGTGCTTTAAAAATGTGAAATTTATATCGTGGAATGATGCAATTTCTGATAATATGAATAAAAGAGATGAGTATCATAGAATTTTATATCATGCCAGGTTTTTCTTTTTTACAGATGCATATGGGTTTTGTAAGAATGCGAGAAAAGATCAAATAAGAGTTCAGTTATGGCATGGATGTGGGTTTAAAACTCGTGTTAATTTTGCACCTTGTGAGCATAGATATGAATATAATACGGTTATTGGTGAAATATATAAAGAAATTCATAAAAATATTTATGGCTTAAGGGAGGAACAAGTAATCATTACTGGATATCCTAAGGAAGATTGGCTTTTTGAAAAGCATGGTGATGATTATATAAAAAAATTTGATTTACCAAAAGCTAAAAAATATATTTTTTGGTTGCCGACATTTAGGTCTACAGGGGAAAAATTAGCTGAATTAGATTTATACAACTTGGATTCTCGAACAGGCTTACCTATAATTAATACCTACGAGCAGCTAAATGATATTAATAGGCTATTAAAAGAAAAGGACCTTGTTTTGATTGTAAAGCTTCATCCGTTTCAAGATCAGAAGGTTGTAAATCTTTTGAATGAGAGCAATATTGTTGCGATAACTAATAATCAATTATATGAAAACGATGTTCAGATTAATCAATTACTCACTATTTCTGATGCATTGATAAGTGACTATTCCTCAGTTGCCGTTGATTATATGCAACTAGACCGACCAATTGCCTTCACGCTGGAAGATCTTGAGGAATACAAAGATAGTAGAGGATTTGTTTTCGATAATATTCAAAATTGGCTGCCAGGGTATAAGATAACTAATATTGATGACTTGAAAACTTTTATTTACGAAATTGCAGATGACTTAGATTCTTCATCAGACATTAGACATGAATTGTTTAGTAAAATGCATAGATATAATGATAATAAGAGTTCTAAAAGAATTTGCGATTATTTCGGTATTAAATAATTATAATTTAAAGTAATTTATGTAATAATGGAAGCTAAGATAAGTACAGAAAAACAGAAAAAACAGGAGGCCCCATGCAAATCCACGAAATTACAGAGCCCATATTTCGCCAATACGGAAAAGTTATAAAGAACCTTGATACAGCAGAGCTTGAAGGTGCTATGTTGAAAAAACAATGTCCGGATGATGTTATTTATGTTGCAAGCGATGCAGAGCTTGAAAAGCTTGCTTGTGCAAAAAAGATTCAGTATATCGCCTACGGAGAAGTTCCTATACAGATAGGTTACTGCAATGGACATAATCTTAAGCTCAATGGTCTCGAGTATCACAGGTGTTCAGAGCTAAATATGGCCTGCGGTTCAGATGCAGTCTTATTTTTGGGAAAGCAGAGTGATATTAAAGAAGATTTTACCTATGATACGGCCAATGTGCTTGCATTCAGGCTTCCTCAGGGAGTCTTTGTCGAAATTTTTGCAACCACACTTCACTATGCACCTTGTCATGTGAGCGAGGATGGATTTAGAGTTGTAGTTGTACTTGGCAGGGGAACTAATGAAGAGCTAGAATTTAAGCATGAGACTGACATAGATCCAAAGCATGGCCAGCCTGACGAAGATAGGTTGCTTATGGCAAAGAATAAGTGGCTTTTGGCTCATCCAGATGGCAGACAGGATAAAGATGCCTTTTTAGGCCTGATTGGAGAAAACATAAGCTTGTAAGAGTTAAATGTCTTAATATACAAAAATATAAGGAGTTTGAAATGAAATTTTTTATTGATACAGCAAATATTGAAGAAATCCGTGATGCAGAGGAAATGGGGGTTATCAAGGGAGTTACAACAAATCCTTCACTTATTGCCAAGGAAGGTCGTGACTATATGGCGACACTTAAGGAGATTACTACAATTGTAGATGGTCCCATTAGTGGCGAAGTTAAGGCAAGTACAAGTGATGCAGCAGGCATGATTGAAGAGGGAAGACAGATTGCAGCTATTCATGAGAATATGGTAGTTAAGATCCCTATGACTGCTGAGGGTTTAAAGGCAGTTAAGGTACTCACAAAAGAGGGAATCAAGACCAATGTTACTCTTGTTTTTTCTGCAAACCAGGCTCTTTTAGCAGCTGAGGCTGGAGCTACATACGTTTCTCCATTCTTAGGCAGACTTGATGACATCAGTCAGCATGGCATTGACCTTATATCAGATATAGCTGAAATATTTGACATATACGGTTATGAGACAGAGATAATCGCAGCTTCAGTAAGAAATCCTATACATGTTACTGACTGTGCTCTTGCTGGTGCTGATATTGCAACGGTTCCATACAAGGTAATTATGCAAATGTTGCATCACCCACTCACAGACGAGGGAATTGAGAAATTCAAGAAGGATTATATTGCTGTATTTGGTGAGTAATTCTTATATAAAAGGTAATAGGTCTCAGTGTAGATATTAAGTGAAATACAGCACTTATAATAAATATCAAAAGTGAACAAAAGACGTGCAAAATTGGTCAAAACTTGATATAATATATGCATGATTTATAGCACAAATGATTATGAAAGTAATTACATAAATGATTATATATGACTATATATGATTATATATGATTATATAAATGATCCTGTAAATAATTACATAAATAATCTAATTTGTGATCTTTGGGGAATGTGGAGGAATAGTTATGAGCGAAGTAGTTAAGGGCTTAGTTAATGATGGTAAACTTGTGGTAGAGCTTATTGGACGCGTGGATACAAGTAATGCAGCAGGAGTTGGAGATGAGATTAAAGAACTTATTGCAGGAAATGAGGCATTGCCACTCGTACTTGATTTGGATAAGTTAGACTACATCTCATCAGCAGGACTTAGAGTGCTCTTGATGTTAAAGCAGATGAACGATGCAATCAAGCTTGTTAAGGTTTCTGATGAGATTTATGATATCTTTGATATCACTGGATTTGCCGATATATTTGACATAGAGCGCAAGTAGACTGATAGATGTCGTAGGCTTCGTGCTTGTAGGAGAGGGGGAAAACTCCGACTTAGAATTTTTAATTCGATATTAAAAAAGATGGCACCTTAGGCTGGGGCTGTCCATGCCAGTGACACTAAAATGCGTCATTATGGGCTGGGGAGCCTGGCTTGAGGTGCTTTTTGAATGAATTTGAGCGCTTGGTTTATTGGATTTTGAGGTGTTTTTTGAATGAATTTGAGCGCTTGGTTTATTGCATTTTTAGCTTTTTTGAACTGATTGGGGAGTTTATATTGGAGGGCTTTTATGGAGACAATACATGTGAATGCTAGTAAAGAAGAGATTGGCCAGGTCTTCGATTTTGTAAATAGTGAGCTTGAGGCGGCGGGGGCAGATCTCAAGATGAGGATGAAGATTCAGCTGGCAGTGGAAGAGATATATGTGAACATAGCTTCCTATGCCTATCCTGCTGGTGCACAGAATTTCGGGGCGGATGTAGCGGTCGATGTTAAAGATGGAGTCGCAAGGATTATCTTTAAGGATAGGGGGCTAAAGTACAATCCGCTTGAAAAAGAAGATCCTGATGTGACATTAGCGGCCAATGAGCGCCAGATAGGCGGACTGGGAATTTTCATGGTTAAGAAGATGATGGATGATGTCCTTTATGAATATCGCTACGAGGACGGGGCCAATATTTTGACATTAATTAAGAACTTGTAAGGAGGGACATATATGGTTTTCGTAAAACTTGCTCTGGTAGCCATTCTGCCGGTGTTCTTTACGGTAATGATTGACCAGTTAGATAAAAAGACAGCCTTTGGAAAGCTTGCTTACTGGCCTAAGCAGATAATCATAGGTCTGATATTTGGACTTGTTGCAAGTTATGCAACATCTCACAGCGTGGACTTTTCCACTAGTTCTTGCAATGTGAGGGATTCCGCTCCAATATGTGCGGGCCTCTTTTTTGGAGGACCGGCGGGCATCATAGCTGGTCTGATTGGAGGAATAGAGCGATACTTTGCAACCTACTGGTTTGGAGTAGCAGAATACACCCAGCTTGGATGCTCGATAGCAACCGTTTTAGCGGGTCTCTTTGCAGGCTGTCTTCGCAAGTATATATTCAGCAATAAGCGCCCGAGCTGGGTAAATGCATTTTTGATAGCTACATTTGCCGAATTGGTTCACATGCTCTTTTTATTCTTAACTCATCTGGACGATATAAGCACTGCATACACAGTAGTCAAGGATAATGTGCTTCCAATGTGCACTATCAACGCGATTGCTGTTGGAGTTGCAGCAGAAGTTATAGCAATTATGGATGGAAAGGCCTTTAGAAAGAAGAATGAATATAGGAAGATAAGCCAGACCTTTGCTATATGGCTGGGTGTGACGGTAATCGCTTCATTTACCATTTCAATGCTTTTCTCAAACCTTTTACAGATCAAGATGGCTGATGAATTTGCCGATGACCAGATTCACTTGAATATTGTGGATATAACCAAGGAAGTGCATGATACTTCTGATGCTAACCTTCTTGCCATAAGCCACAGTATCGCCGATGAAATCAAAGAGGACGGCTATGAGACTGAGACCTTGGAAAAATTGGTCAAAAAGTACGATGTGATTGAGATTGATATAATCAATAAGCAGAATGTCAACATTGCATCTAACATTGCGGCCAATGTGGGCTTCAATCTCATGATGGGTGACCAGTCACGCGAATTTACAGTTCTCGCTGATGGAAGTCAGACAGAATATGTACAGGATTATCAGCCTATGGCCCAGGATTCAAGCAAATACCGCAAGTATGCTGGTGTTTATTTAGGAATTGGGCCTGCGGCTTATATACAGGTGGCCTACGATGCTAACCAGCTCCAGTCAGACATAGATGGAAGAATTGTCGGCGTTGCAAAGAACAGGCATATAGGAAAGAGCGGCACTATCATAATCGCTGATGAGTACGGTGATATTGTCTCATCATCTGGTGATTATGTGGGGAAGAATCTTACTGATTTCGGAGTTGAACTTGATAAATCAAGGGCTGACAAGGTTTCCACAACAGTGGTGGATGGAAAGAAGTATTATTATGAGTTCACATTTGCCGAGGGATATGCAATTCTAGGAATCCTGCCTAATACAGATGCCATGCAGTTTAGAGATTTGTCGGTATACATTACAATGATTATGCAGATTTTGATTTTTGACATGCTCTTTATCCTGATTTATTTCCTGATTAAGAGGATTGTTGTCAACAATATCAACAAGGTCAATGATTCACTTAATCAGATTACCAATGGCGATTTGAACGTTTTGGTAGATGTGCGCTCCAATGAGGAGTTTCAGACCCTCTCAGAGGATATCAATACTATGGTCAACAGGCTTAAGGACTATATAGCTGAGGCAGCAGCCCGTATTGACAAGGAACTTGAATTTGCAAGAACGATTCAGGAATCGGCGCTGCCTAGGGTCTTTCCACCATTTCCAAATATCAAGGAATTTGACATATTTGCCGACATGTTCACAGCCAAAGAGGTGGGCGGCGATTTCTATGACTTTTATATGCTGTCTGACAACAGGGTTGCTTTTATGATTGCCGATGTCTCAGGTAAGGGCATTCCAGCTGCCATGTTTATGATGCAGTCAAAGGCTATGCTTAAAAGCTTCGCCGAGTCCAATATGTTGGTTGAAGATTGCTTTAATGCTGCCAATGAGCGCATTGCTAAGCAAAATGATGCGAAGATGTTCCTGACAGCTTGGATGGGCATTCTGGATATTGACACGGGACATGTCAACTTCGTAAATGCCGGTCACAATCCGCCACTTCTCTATAGAAATGGTAAGTTTGAGTATTTAAAGACCAGAGCAAACCTCGTGCTCACAGGATTTCCGGGAATCAAGTACAAGAAGGGAGAGCTTGATCTGGCACCTGGCGAGATGATTTTCCTCTACACTGATGGTGTAACTGAGGATCAGAACCTGGCTCAGGAACTTTACGGCGAGGATAGACTTCTCGACCTGCTTAACAGCATTGAGAATCCAGAACCAACTAATATCATTCCAGCTGTCAAGGAGGCGGTCGATGCATTTGCCGGAGAGGCAGCCCAATTTGATGATATAACTATGATTAGTTTAAAATACAAGGGAAAATAGAAAGAATAGGACGATTGATTAGAATAAGATGAGACTTTACATTTCGGATCAGCATTTCTTTGATTCTGGGGTCTGCTTTAATATGGATAAGCGTGGCTTTGAGACGATTGAAGAGATGAATGAATATATGATAAGACAGTGGAATAGCAAAGTTAAAAGAGGCGATGAGATCTTTGTCAT
This sequence comes from uncultured Lachnospiraceae bacterium, assembly GCA_947164605.1. GTDB lineage: Bacteria > Bacillota > Clostridia > Lachnospirales > Lachnospiraceae > CAMUXE01. The sequence continues at coordinate 77,181 of CAMUXE010000010.1, forward strand.
AGGGGATATGTTCTCATACAAGGAAACTGGCATAGAGGGAATCAATAAGGTTCTTCATCATCTGAATGGCAAGATTTACCTCTGCATTGGAAACCATGATGAGGGCTGGATTAGGAAGAAGGGGGTAGATCTTGCTAGGTTTACCTGGATCAGACAAACTGCTGTAGTGAGCGACCAGGGCAGGGAAGTTTTGCTTGCTCACTACCCAATTCCCTTTTTTGGCAAGAATCACGCCAGGACCAAGGCTGGTGATTTGAGAACTTTTATGCTGCATGGTCATGTACATGCTTCGCCAGAAGCAGACTTGCTCTATAAGTTTCAGGATATGGCAGCAGATAGCTACTTTACAAACAGGGCGGGAGAGCAGGAGAGCATGAAGATAAACATGCTCAACACCTTTTGCGGATATTCAGATTACAAGCCACTTTCAATAGATGAGTGGATTGAGGTCAACAAGGCTTTACATAGATAAAAAAGCTTATCTTGGGTTGTCATAACAAGATTTAGCATTGACCTAAAATGAAAATTATAGTAAGATATGTATTAAGGGCGCATTCTAGCCTTAATAAAATTTCAAAGGAGATTTAAAAATGTCTGGAATTATTGATCAGTTTAAGTTAACAGGCAAAGTTGCATGGATTACAGGTGCATCTTATGGTTTAGGTCTTGCATACGCTACAGCATTCGCTGAGGCTGGTGCTAAGATTGTTTTCAACGATATTAATCAGGACCTCGTAGATAGAGGACTCGCTGAGTATAAGAAGTTAGGCCTTGAGGTTTACGGAGCAGTTTGTGACGTAACTAACGAGGAGCAGGTTAACGCATTCGTAAAGGATGTAGAGGAGAAGGTTGGAACAATCGATATCCTTGTTAACAATGCTGGTATCATCAAGAGAATTCCTATGCACGAGATGTCAAAGGCTCAGTGGGATCAGGTTATCAATGTTGACTTGACAGGTCCATTCCTTTGCTCAAAGGCAGTTCTTCCTAAGATGATGGAGAAGGGTTATGGAAAGATCATCAACGCTTGTTCTATGATGTCTGAGTTCGGCCGTGAGACAGTTTCTGCATACGCAGCTGCTAAGGGTGGTCTCAAGATGCTCACAAGAAATATCTGTTCAGAGTACGGTCAGTACAACATTCAGTGTAATGCTATCGGACCTGGTTACATCGCTACTCCACAGACAGCACCACTTCGTGAGAAGCAGGCTGACGGTTCTATGAACCCATTCGATAGATTCATCCGTTCTAAGACACCAGCTCAGAGATGGGGAAAGACAGAGGATCTTATGGGTCTTGCAGTATTCCTTGCTTCACCAGCTTCTGACTTCATCAACGGTCAGGTTGTTTACATCGATGGTGGTATCTCAGCTTACATCGGTCAGGATCCTAACAATCTTGATGAGTCTAAGTTCGCAGAGCAGGAGACATCTGAGGATGTTCAGGTTGTAGATCGCTAATCAGTGATATGCAAATATGCTTGTAAAGGAATTTAGAATTTAATTTTAGATTTTTCTTAAGTATAATAAAGGCACTTGCCACAGGCTTTCCTGGGCAAGCGCCTTTTTGTATATTGAGAATTTTTAGGAGAAGTTTATCTAGTGACAAAAGGGGCATTTTTCCTTGATGGAAAAAATGCCCCTTCTTTTGCTTATAAATTGACCTAAGCGTCCAATTCTAATCTTCTTTAAGCTCGTATTTTTTGTAATGGCCGTAATCGCGGTTGCTCAGAGTTGCCTTGATTTTTACTCCCTCGGGAAGGTATTCAATGGCCTCAACTGTGGCATGGGTTTGAATTGTATTTACCGCGGCTCCGTCAGAGTACGGTATCAGCAGACTGCACTGAACATGCCCTTTTGATAAGACTTCCTCTATTAGTTCAATCAGCTTATCTAGGCCAATGCTGTATTTAGCAGACATATAGATGTTTACAGTGTCTCTGTCTTTTCTGACATATGGCAAAGTGCTCTCAGGAGCTTGCTCATCTCTGAAAGTTCTAGGGAGGTCAGCCTTGTTAAAAACATTTATCACGGGAATATCGCCGGCACCTATCTCTTTGAGGGTGCTCAGGGTGACATTCATCTGTTTTGGCCATTCCTCGTCTGAATAGTCGATAACGTTGAGCAGAAGGTCAGCATATGTGGCTTCCTCAAGAGTTGAGTTGAAGGCCTTTACAAGGGTGTGAGGCAGCTCACTTACAAAACCTACAGTGTCTGAGATAAGCATCTTTCTAAAGCCTGGAGCTTGAATGCTTCTGACTGTGGTGTCAAGTGTGGCGAAGAGGAAATTGCCCTCCATAACCTGCTTATCCTTGTCATCTGAGCCGTATGAGCGAAGCAGAGCGTTCATAAGGGATGATTTGCCTGCGTTTGTGTATCCCACAAGGGAAATCCTTGGAATACCAGAGTTGGAGCGCTTCAAAGCCTGAGTGCGGCGCTCTGTTGCGCACTGCTCAAGATCTTTTCTGAGGTCACTCAGTATTTTTTCTATGATACGTCTGTCGAGCTCAATTTTCTTCTCGCCGGAACCTTTATTACTCAGACTTCCGCTGGCACCGCCCTGTCTGCCGAGTTCCTGGTGCATGCCGGATAGTCTAGGAAGCACATACTGAAGGCGTGCGTACTCAACTTGTAGCTTAGCCTCTCGGCTTCTGGCCCTTATGGCAAATATTTCTAAGATTACATCTGTTCTGTCAATGACCTGAACTTTGCAGGCATCCTCCAGGTTTCGAATCTGCATGGCAGTGAGTGGCTCGTTGGTGATGACAAGGTCAGCATCCATCATATGCACAACTTCTACAAGTTCCATGAGCTTACCTGATCCCATAAGAGTGGCCTTGTTAAGCACAGGATTTCTCTGAGTTACAGTTGTGAGAACTTCTATATCGCAGGCATCAACGAGTTGAGCAAGTTCATCGAGTGATGCGTCAAAGTCGTCATCATCCAAGTCTCTGGAATTGATACCTACTAAAACAGCACGGCGCTTTCTTTCTTGATTGTCGTACATAAAAATAATTTCCTTTCCCAATAAAACTACTTTGTATTATAATATGTCGGTATGTCTGACACAAGACAGATTAGGAAATCTAAGTATCGTGCAGTATTATGTGGACTGATACGGAAGAAGGATTCAGAAAGATATGGAGGATAGGTATGCGGGATTTAACCAAGGGAAGTATAAATAAGCATATATTTGCCTTTGCTTTGCCTGTACTTATAGGCAATCTTTTGCAGCTCACTTACAATTTAGTTGATACAAAGATTGTAAGTATGGTGTTGGGAAGTGGGCCGCTTGCAGCAGTCGGCTCGACAAATTCAGTTTACTCGCTGATTATAGGCTTTCTTCAAGGCTTGACCAATGGCTTCGCAATTATTGTCGCACAGAGTTACGGGGCTGGCGACCGCAAACAGCTTAAAAAGGCGGTGGCGCATTCATTGAGCCTGGGTATAGGAACCTCGCTCTTTCTCACCTTTATGGTTTTAGTTTTTTTGAGGCCGCTTTTAATAGCCTTAAATACGCCAACAGCAATCCTGGACGAAGCCTACTCATATATCTTCATAGTATTTGCCGGAATGACGGTGCTTATGCTCTATAACGTCTGTTGCGCCATTCTGAGAGCTATCGGCGACACGATTACGCCCCTTGTCTTTTTGGGCATCTCAGTTATGCTCAATGTTGTAGGAGACTATGTGAGTATGGCTGTTTTTGGCATGGGGGTCAAAGGAGCTGCCTATGCAACCGTTGTCGCCCAGCTTCTTGCTATGATTGCCTGCTTTATATACATGTTCAAGAAGTACGAGATTCTCAGGTTTAGCCGCTCTGATTTAAGCCTTGATTTGGCACTTTCTGGGAAAATGATGTCGACAGGCCTATCTATGGGCTTTATGAGCTCACTTGTCGCTATCGGTACAGTAATCCTACAGGGGGCAATCAACTCATTTGGCGAGGAGACAATTATTGCCCACTCAACAGCTAGACGCCTGACTGAAATGTTTATGATGATGTTTGCGGTTCTTGGCACAACTATGGCCACTTTTTGCGGACAGAATCTGGGAGCTAAGAAATACGGCAGAATTAAGAAGGGTATAAAGCTCTCAATTCTGTATGGTTGGATTTGGTCCTTCACTATGGTGCTGATTGCCTACACTCTGGCTCCATTCATGATTAAGATTTTGATAAGTTCTGACAACAAGACTATTATCGATACAGCTTCTCTCTATCTTCGCATTGATTCGACTCTTTACTGGGTTACAGCGGTTATCACAATCACGAGAAACTCTTTGCAGGGTATAGGTGACAAGATAACACCACTGGTATCAAGCAGTTTAGAGTTAGTTGGCAAGCTCCTTGTAGTAATCTTCCTGGTCCCACCTTTGGGCTACATGGGTGTAATCCTTGCAGAGCCTATAGTGTGGGTAGTTATGGTAATTCCTTTGATTATAAAGCTTTTGAAGGTATTTAAGATGGAGGAAAGCGAGGAAGCAGATTTATTATAAATGTGCTTGACAAATGTATTGGCTTTTGATAAAATAAATTTCACGTTGGGCTGTGATGATACGTCTGGGGCATCCTTGAGATGTTTAGCAACAGTGCGAGTGGCTCGATGTTAAGATATAAATTAAAGCCAATGCAGATCTGGAGTAGTACTCAAGAGGCTGAAGAGGCGCCCCTGCTAAGGGTGTAGGTCGGGCAACCGGCGCGAGGGTTCAAATCCCTCCTGCTCCGTTGGTAGAAGTTGTGGAAAGTAAGAGAAAGCTTACTTTCCACTTTTTCGTTTATGGGATTAATTTAAGAAATTATTTTATTGATGATTATAAGACCTGGAATCAGAGCTGATTCCAGGTCTTTTTTGGATTTGGTTTGGGGTGGGGGCGAGAGGGGATTTGAGAGGGGTACATAGTAGAGGGGATTTGAGAGGGGGGTAGAGGGAATGTTGGAAGATGCAAATTGGTGGAAATGGACTGCTTTTCCAAGATTTATATGAATTATGGTGAAAATGACTGCTTTTCCAAGATTTAGAGCAAATTTTGAGAAATCTTGGTCACCAGAATGAAAAAAGCAAGTATAAGGGTTAAAAAGGGCCAAGAAAGGGCTAAAAAGTCCAAGAATTTAAATGAAATCCAAGAAAGGAATGGAAAATGCGGATGGTTTATGGTAAAATTAGCTAATGTTCCGACTGATTTGTCAGAAAAAATGTGCAAAATGTGCAAAATTTTCTTGGGATTATGTCTGGAAACTAATAAAAAAGGGGTAATTAGAAGTGTCAAAAAAAGAGATAATGCTTGGCAACGCTGCGATTGCGCGCGGAGCTTGGGAAGCAGGTGTTAAGGTTTCTTCGGCTTATCCTGGTACACCAAGTACAGAGATAAGTGAGAATATAGTTAATTATAAGGAGATTTATGCTGAGTGGGCCCCAAATGAGGCAGTTGCAGCAGAGGTTGCTATAGGTGCTTCACTTGCTGGAACTCGTGCATTGGCTTCAATGAAGCTTGTTGGATTGAACGTAGCTTCAGATGCAATGTACACAGCAGCTTATATAGGTGTAAATGGTGGATTGGTAGTAGTTGTGGCAGATGATCCAGGTCTCTACTCATCTCAGAATGAGCAGGATACTAGACTTGTGGCTAGAAGTGCCCATATCCCAGTACTCGAGCCATCTGACTCACAGGAGGCAAAAGATTTCACAAAACTTGCCTATGAGATCAGTGAAAAGTATGACACACCGGTATTTTTAAGGACAACAACAAGACTTGCTCATTCACAGGGAACAGTTGAACTCTGCGATAGGGTTGAGATTGAAGATAAGCCATACGAGAGAGATGTGGCTCACAATGTAATGATGCCGGGCAATGCCAAGAAGAGACACATCTTCGTTGAGCAGAGAGAAAATCAGATGAAGAAGGATGCCTGCGATTTCGAGATAAATCGCGTAGAGATGGGCGACACAAAGATTGGCTTCATCACAAGCGGTATCGCATACCAGTATGTTAAGGAAGTTTGCCCAGAGGCTTCAGTGCTCAAGCTTGGCATGGTATATCCACTTCCAGAGCAGTTGATAAAGGATTTTGCCGCAAAGGTAGACAGACTCATCATATTTGAGGAGTTAGAGCCATTCTTTGAGACAGAGATCAAGTCATGGGGCATAAAGTGCGAAGGTAAAGAGCTTTTCACACTTCAGGGCGAGTATTCGGCAAATATGCTTCGTGAGAAAATCCTTGGTCAGAAGGTAGAAGTTAAGCCAAGTCAGGTGACTGCACGTCCACCAATTTTATGTCCAGGATGCCCTCACAGATCAACATTCTACGTATTGAAGAAGCTTGGAATTCACGCATCAGGAGATATAGGATGTTACACACTTGGTGCTGTTGCTCCGCTTTCAGTAGTTGACACTACTGTCTGCATGGGTGCTTCAATTGCAGTACTTCATGGTATGGAGAAGGCAAAGGGCAGCGAGTGGACTAAGAACTGGGTAGCAGTTATTGGTGATTCAACATTTATGCATACTGGAATTATCTCCCTTGAGAATATGGCTTATAATCAGTCAAAGGGAACAGTTATCATTATGGATAACTCAACCACAGGTATGACAGGACATCAGGACCATGCAGCTACAGGTAAGACATTGGACGGTACTGTTGTTCCAGCAATATCTATATATAAGGTATGTAAGGCCCTCGGAATCGAGAACGTAGTTGAGGTCAATGCATTTGACACAGCAGAACTTGAGAGGGTTGTTAAGGAAGAGACTTCAAGAGATGCACTTTCAGTAATTATCGCTTGTGCGCCATGTGCTCTTCTCAAGGGACAGAAGTTCCCTAATAAGGTTAAGGCCTTTCCTGACAAGTGCAAGAAGTGCGGAGCTTGCTTAAGACCTGGATGCCCAGCAGTTACTAAGACTGAGGATGGCAAGATTAAGATTGATGAAACAATGTGTAATGGATGCGGACTTTGTGCTTCTCTATGTAAGTTCGAAGCCCTTGAGAAATATGAGGTATAAGAGATGACTAAGAATATTATGATAGTTGGTGTCGGAGGACAGGGAACTCTGCTCACAAGTAGAATTCTTGGCGGACTCATGGAAGATGCCGGATATGACGTAAAAATCAGTGAAGTGCACGGAATGGCCCAGAGAGGTGGCTCAGTTGTAACATTTGTCCGTTATGGAGAAAAGGTTGCAGAGCCTATAGTTGAAGAGGGACAGGCTGATGTACTTATAGCCTTTGAGAGACTTGAGGCTTTAAGATATGCTCATTTCCTGAAGAAGGACGGCGTTCTTATTGTAAATGATCAGAGAATTGATCCAATGCCAGTAGTTACAGGAGCTGCAACATATCCTGAAAATATCATTGAGGATTTAAAGAAGCAGTACACTGTATATGACATAGATGCTATGGATGAGGCTAAAAAGCTGGGGAATTCCAGAGTGTTCAATAACATTGTCCTGGGGATGGCTGCTAGACATATGGACTTTACTAAGGATCAGTGGCTTGCAGTTATTGAGAAAAAGGTTCCACCAAAGACAATAGAGATTAATAAAGAAGCTTTCCTTGCTGGTTACGGCAGAGAGTGATAAAACGGGGTTTTTTATGTATTGGAATGAAACAAAAGAGTGTATGAGCCGTGATCAGATTGAAGAACTTCAGTCAAAAAGGCTTGTTAAGCAGATTAACAGAATTTACCACAATGTAGAGTATTATAGAAAGAAAATGCAGGAAGCTGGTCTTGAACCATCTGATATTAGGGGAATCGAGGATTTAGACAAGCTGCCATTTACTACATATGAAGATATTGCAAAGGCCTATCCTTTTGGCCTTTCTGCAGTACCACTCTCTGAGGCAGTCAGAGTACATGCGTCAAGCGGTACAACAGGCAAGCCAAAGATTGCCATCTACACAAGGAAGGATATTGATATCTGGTCAGAGTGCGTTGCAAGATGCTTCTCAATGGCTGGAATCACTAAGAATGACATAATTCAGGTAGGCTACGGCTACGGACTTTTCACAGGCGGACTTGGCGCTCACTATGGTGCTGAGAACCTTGGAGCCCTCGTTATTCCTATGTCTACGGGCAATACTAAGAAGCTTATAGATATGATGATTGACTGCGGAACAACAGCGATTGCCTGCACTCCATCATATTTGCTCCATGTGGCTGAGGCTCTTGAGGCTGAGGGACTTGTGGACAAGATTAAGCTTAAGTACGCTATCTGCGGTGCAGAGCCATGGACAGACAATATGCGCAAGCAGATTGAGGAAAGACTTCATATTAAAGCAGTCGATATATATGGTCTGACAGAGATTATGGGACCTGGTGTTGCAGCAGACTGTGAGCATCACAAGGGCCTTCATATCTGGGAGGACCACTTCATTCCTGAAATTATTGACCCAGATACTCTTGAACAGTTGCCAGCGGGCCAGACTGGAGAGCTTGTAATCACTACAATCACAAAGGAAGGCATGCCTTTGATTCGTTATAGAACTAGAGATCTTACTTCTATAGAAATCGGCAAATGTGATTGTGGCCGTACTATGGCTCGTATCCAGAGATTTAAGGGCAGAAGTGACGATATGCTTGTAATCAGGGGAGTTAATGTATTCCCTTCACAGGTTGAGCAGGCACTTCTTGAGATTGATGGAACTACTCCAAACTACATGATTAACGTCGACAGAGTTGATAATAATGATACATTTGAAGTTCAGATTGAGGTTGAGGAGCGCTTCTTCTCTGATGAGATTAGAAAGCTTGAGGAACTCAGATCTAAAGTTGAGAACTCAATTCACCAGATGACAGGTATTAAGGCTAAGGTAAGACTTGTTGAACCAAACGCCCTTCCTCATTCTGATGGAAAGACAAAGCATGTAAATGACGCTAGAAAGCTTGTGTAAGGAGGGGGTTTATGGTAAAGCAGTTATCAGTTTTTTTGGAAAATAAGCCAGGTACACTTAATAAGGCTCTTTTGATGTTGAAGAATAACGATGTCAATATCGTGGCTATCAGCCTTGCGGATACCAGTGAATTTGGACTTGCAAGACTAATAGTTGATGATCTTGAGAAGGGCAGGAGCGCAATCAGAGAAGGCGGCTATACCTCAACATTGGCCGACGTGATAGCAGTAAGATTAGCTCAGAGAGTGGGCTATCTGCAGGAAATTCTCGATAAGCTCAGTGCAGCAGGTATCAATGTGGAGTACATGTACACAGCTTCAACAGGCCCAGATGGCGCTGATCTTATAATGAAGACATCAGACCCCGCAAAAGCTGAGGAAGTACTCGCAGAGGCCAAGGCAGAGGTTTTGAAACAGGATGATTTGAGAAAGCTAGGCGGAGACAATTGAATATAGTAGATTTTCATACACACATCTTTCCTGACGCAATTGCGGAGAGGACGATTAGTATGCTTAGCGAAAAAACTCAAATAAAGGCATATAGCAATGGAACGCTCGATGGTTTGCGCAGACAGATGCAGACATCGGGCGTTGCCCTTTCTGTGATTTTGCCAGTAATCACAAGAGCTAAGCAATTTGACTCGATATTAAAATTTGCCGTAGAGACCAATGAGCACTATGACGACTTGCTTTCTTTTGGAGCAGTCTTCCCAGGTGACGAGGACTATAAGGCTAAACTTAGATTAATGAAGGAATATGGCATCAAGGGAATCAAGATTCATCCTAACTATCATGCAATTGACTTTAATGATAAGAGGACTATGAACCTGGTGTATGCTGCCTGTGAGGAGGACGTGATTATTAGTGTCCATGCTGGTAAGGATGTGGGAATCCCTGAAGTAATCAATAACACTCCAGACATGATTGTTGATGTCCTTGATCAGATTAGGCCCAAGAAGCTCGTTCTGGCCCACGCTGGAGCATGGGGCATGTGGGATGAGGTTGAAGCCAAAATATGTGGCAGAGATGTCTACATGGATCTGGCCTACACGACCGACAATATTGATACTGCCCAGTTAAAGCGTATCATAGAAAGCCACGGCTCAGATAAGGTCCTTTTTGCCACCGATCTACCTTGGAGCGGCCAGAAGGAGTCTATAGAATTCCTTAAATCCTTGGAATTGGGCGACGAGGCAGAGAATAGAATTCTTTCGTCCAATGCTTATACTTTGCTTGGGGTGGGTGAATAGATGGCTAGGTATGTCAGATGAGGAGATAAAAAGCCATCTTTCTTTTGTTTTTTTTGGAATATAAAATAGAAAAATCTCAAAAAACTTAGAAAAAGTCAAAAATGGTGGAAAAAAGGCCTTTGATATTTGTTTTAAATACACAACATCTTGGCTTGAATTGTGATAAAATGCCTAAATATAGGGGCATTAAAAGTTTTTTTGAAAAAATCAAAAAAAGTTGAAAAAAGTTGTTGACATACCCTTACCTAGATGATAATATAATCAAGTCGCCGATGAACAGCGACAAAACAAAAAGCATTAAAGCCTAGCTTTGAAGCGACAGAACATTGATAATTCAATAGTAAGACAACCCTGAAAATTCTTTATGAATTTTCA
>CAMUXE010000011.1 GCA_947164605.1 uncultured Lachnospiraceae bacterium
TGTTCGGGACTTGCACCCGTTAGAGCGCGCCCATGGCGCGCAAACTCAAAAAAGCATCTCTTAGTGCATAAGCGCCAAGAGATGCTTTTTTATTGTCTTTTATAAGCCTTTTAAAAGTCTTTTACAAGGCTTTTAAAAGCTTTTTTACTTAATCTTAGCAAATAAGTCTTTTCTAAGGTAGTAGCTGATTCCAAGTGCATTGATGATAATTCCTGATGCTCCAAGCTCATCAACCAAAGATACAAGCTCATCATACTTGTAGAGCATATCCTCGTGATGACCCTCATAGCACTTATTGAGCTCATAGCCGTCAGTAAATGCAGGAATGGCAATAACCTTATCCTCACCCTCAGATGGGCTAATCTTTCCTGTAAGGTCAATATAAGGATGCTGAATCTCAACTTCCTCTTCAGTCTCTGTCTTAATGCAAGGCACCATGTACTCAGCATTCTTAATCATATCAAGCATGACATCCTCACGCTTCTTTAAGATCTGCTCACGGTTAGCAAGACTAGCCTTCTTTCTGAACTCTTGGAAGAAGTCAATCATGCTAGCTTCAAGGCCTGGATTCAAGATTGTGTCTTCTCCATAAAAATCTTCGTATGGATAAACCTCTTCCTTCTCAACTATCAAAGGCTCATGAACTCCGTCCATGAATCTAACCCTCTTGTAACCATTACGGTACATATGGCCCAATTCCATCTTAAATGTGCGGCTATCAACTTCGCCAAATGTTACGCCGTAGCCAGCCTTATTGAGTCTGTCTACAATCTCATCAGCCTTTTTGAAATCATATAAAACAATCTCATCATGGTCAATCATATATGGATAGCCAGTCAAATCACTGTAAGCAATCCAGAAACGGTCCTTTGCCATGATTTTCTTTACAGCAACTGCCCTGTATCTGTCTATCATAGAATTGAAGAAGCCCACATCATTGGCATTATTACTCTTCTCTGCTTCCTTCAAGCAATTTGGTAACAGAATATTTACAATATCAACGACTTCACCTATTGTCATCTTTTCAATCATGGTAAAGCCATAATCCTTGTCTTTAGTAATGTGTTTTAAAATATCCTGTGCTCTTTTTGCATCCATACTAATTCACTATTCTCCATAATTAATATTTAAGGTGGGATTTACATCCCACCTTGTTTTCTCCATTGTGCGGATATAACTGAATATATCACCTTTTATCTATCTTTGCAATATCTACAACTGAAAGCTGTGAGCTATTGAAAGCATGCTCAAGACTTGATATAAGTGCATGTGCAGTATCAAGGCTTGTAAGGCAGTGAACTCCAGTCTCTATAGCATATCTACGGATTAAGAAACCATCACGAGCATGCTCGATTCCATTTGCTGGAATATCAATAACAAGATCAATCTTGTGCTCAAGAATAAGATCAAGCAAGGTAGGTGCTTCCTGGCCAATCTTGTTAACCTGGATTGCATTGATACCATGATCTCTGTAAACCTTAGCTGTTCCTCTTGATGCATAAACCTTATAGCCAAGTGCCTCAAAACGTCTAGCTATATCTACGCTGGCTTCTTTTTCTCTATCTGCAACAGTCATGATAATCTGTTTATGCTTTGGAAGTCTGATACCAGAACCGATAAAGGCCTTATAGAGAGCCTCATCAAAGTTCTTAGAGATACCAAGACACTCACCTGTAGACTTCATCTCAGGTCCTAAGCTGATATCAGCGCCCCTAATCTTCTCGAATGAGAATACAGGCATCTTGATTGCATAATACTCAGACTTTTTCTGAAGACCTGGCTCATAGCCTAAGTCTCTGATCTTGCTTCCTGTGATAACCTTTGTAGCAAGGTCAACTATTGGAATACCAGTTACCTTACTGATATATGGAACTGTACGGCTTGATCTAGGATTTACCTCGATTACATATACCTGCCCCTCGTAAGCGATAAACTGAATATTTATAAGTCCCTTAACGTGAAGAGATCTAGCAAGCTTGATTGTGTAATCAACAATCATATCCTCAATCTTCTGTGAGATTGACTTAGCTGGATATACTGAAATACTGTCTCCTGAGTGGATACCAGCTCTCTCAATATGCTCCATAATTCCAGGAATTAAGATGTCATCGCCATCACATACGGCATCAACCTCAATCTCCTTACCCATAAGATACTTATCTACAAGAATTGGGTGATCCTGCTTAATTCTGTTGATGATATTCATGAATTCAACGATATCCTCATCAGAAACTGCAATCTGCATACCCTGTCCACCAAGTACATAAGAAGGTCTTACAAGGACTGGATAACCGAGCTCATGAGCTGCTGCAAGAGCCTCATCTACAGTAAATACTGTCTGACCCTTAGCTCTAGGAATCTCGCAATCCTCAAGAATCTTATCAAAAAGCTCTCTATCTTCGGCTGCATCGACATCTTCTGCCTTTGTACCAAGAATTGGAACTCCCATCTTCATAAGAGCCTGTGTAAGCTTAATCGCTGTCTGTCCACCAAACTGAACTACAGCTCCGTCTGGCTTCTCAAAATTAACGATCTCTTCTACATCTTCCTCTGTCAAAGGTTCGAAGTAAAGCTTATCAGCTATATCAAAGTCAGTAGAAACTGTCTCTGGGTTGTTGTTAATAATAATTGTCTCGTAGCCCTGCTTCTCAAATGCCCATGTACTGTGAACTGAACAGAAGTCAAATTCGATACCCTGTCCAATACGGATAGGACCTGAACCAAGTACAAGAACCTTCTTTCTATCGCTTGTCTCAAGAGCCTCATTAAAGCTACCATATACTGAGTAGTAATAAGGTGTTGAAGCTTCAAACTCGGCTGCACAAGTATCAACCATCTTGAATGCTGCATGGATATCATACTCATTTCTAAGGCCCTTAACTTCTTCCTCAGTCTTGCCAGAAAGCTGTGCTATAACTGAATCTGGGAAGTCCATTCTCTTGGCCTCAGCCAAAAGTTCCTTTGTGAGAGGCTTATTCTTCAAAGAAGTTTCCATCTCAACAATAAGCTTTAATTTATCAATAAACCAAAGATCAATCTTAGTAATCTCATGCATCTTAGCAGGTGCAATATGACGTCTGAGGCCCTCGGCTATCTTCCATATACGACAGTCATCTACAACAGCAAGCTCCTCTAAGAGTTCCTCATCTGTAAGACTAGTAAAATCATATGAAAGAAGGCTGTCAACATGCTGCTCAAGTGATCTGATTGCCTTCATAAGGCCTGCCTCAAAGTTATTAGCAATAGCCATAACCTCACCAGTTGCCTTCATCTGAGTTGTGAGTGTTCTCTTTGCAGAGATAAACTTATCAAATGGAAGTCTTGGAATCTTTACAACACAGTAATCAAGTGCTGGCTCAAAGCTGGCATATGTCTTGTGTGTGATAGCATTCTTAATCTCGTCAAGTGTGTAACCCAAAGCAATCTTAGCTGCAACCTTAGCAATTGGGTAACCAGTAGCCTTAGAAGCAAGAGCTGAAGAACGGCTAACTCTTGGGTTAACCTCGATTACACAGTACTCGAAGCTGTCTGGATTCAAAGCATACTGTACATTACATCCACCAGTGATACCCAACTCATCGATAATGTTGAGAGCAGATGTTCTAAGCATCTGATACTCCTTATCTGAAAGAGTCTGAGAAGGAGCAACTACGATAGAGTCACCAGTATGTACACCTACAGGATCAATATTTTCCATGTTACATACTGTAATGCAGTTTCCGTTAGAATCACGCATTACTTCGTACTCGATTTCCTTCCAACCAGCGATACAACGCTCTACTAAAACCTCACCAACTCTTGAAAGTCTAAGACCATTCTCAAGAATCTCTCTTAACTCCATAACATTGTGAGCGATACCGCCGCCGCTACCACCAAGTGTGTAGGCAGGTCTCAAAACAACTGGGTAACCAATCTTTGCGGCAAATGCTTCACCTGTTGGAACATCGTTAACTACGAGGGAAGCTGCACATGGCTCACCAATCTTTTCCATTGTCTCCTTAAACATGAGACGGTCCTCAGCCTTCTTAATAGTAAGGGCTGTAGTACCGATAAGCTTTACGCCGTGCTCCTCAAGGAAACCTGTCTCAGCGATTTCCATAGCAAGGTTAAGTCCAGCCTGTCCACCGAGTGTTGGAAGAATGCTGTCTGGCTTCTCCTTGATAATTACTTCCTTTAAGGCTTCAACTGTAAGAGGCTCAATATAAACCTCATCAGCGATTTCCTTATCTGTCATGATTGTAGCAGGGTTAGAGTTGATAAGTACAACCTCTACTCCCTCTTCGTGAAGTGAACGGCAAGCCTGTGTTCCGGCATAGTCGAACTCAGCAGCCTGACCGATGATAATTGGGCCAGAACCGATTACAAGAACTTTCTTTATTCCGTCAATCTTTGGCATTATGCGTCCTCCTTCATCATATCTATAAATCTATCAAACAAAAATGCTGTATCCTGTGGACCTGCGCAAGCCTCTGGGTGGAACTGAACAGTAAAAATCTTCTTGTTCTTGTAAGCTAAACCTTCGTTAGTTCCATCGTTAACATTGATAAATGCTGGCTCTGCAACTTCAGGATTCAAAGTAGACTCATCTACCACATAACCATGGTTCTGTGAAGAGATGTAAACCTTTGATGTGCTAAGATCCTTAACTGGATGGTTAGCTCCTCTGTGGCCATACTTCATCTTATGTGTATCAGCGCCAGTTGCCAAGGCCATAAGCTGATGTCCTAAACAAATAGCAAATATAGGAATCTCTGTGTCATAAAGCTTTTTGATTTCCTTTATGATTTCTGTACATTCCTTTGGATCTCCAGGGCCGTTTGACAACATAATTCCATCAGGGTTTGTCGCAATTATGTCCTCAGCCTTTGTATCACATGGATATATTGTAACCTCACAACCCCTCTTATTAAGAGAATTTGCGATATTTCTCTTTGCTCCAAAATCGAGAAGAGCAACCTTTGGGCCATCGCCCTTAAGTACTTCTTTCTCAGTGCATGAAACCTTTTTTACAACGCCGCTGACAGTGTATTCCTTAATCTTTGGCAATACTTCGTCAAGATTGTCATACTCCTTTGTTGTAATCATTCCATTCATAGTACCCTTCTCACGAAGAATCTTTGTGAGAGCTCTTGTATCTACTCCTGAAATTCCAGGTATATCATTATCTTCGAGGAATTTGACAATTGTATCTTCTGATCTAAAGTTACTTGGGATTCTTGAAAGCTCTCTTACAATGTAGCCATCTGGCCATGCTTTCTTTGACTCGCAGTCTTTATAGCAAATACCATAATTGCCAATTAGTGGATATGTCATCGTTACGGCCTGACCAGCATATGATGGATCAGTTAAGATCTCAAGATAACCTGTCATAGACGTATTGAAAACTATCTCACTGATGACTTCGCGTGTAGAACCTATGCTAGTGCCGTTAAAAACGGTACCGTCTTCAAGAATTAAATATGCTTTCATTGAGCGCCACCTATCCTTTTTTCTAGTTTTGCGCAAAAAAAAAGACAAGAAGATGTCTTTTCCCCACAAATCTTATAGATTTTAGCACAAGCAAGTGTCAAATTCAAGATAAAATTTATGTATAAATATTTACACAATCTAAAAATTGGGTGGGCCTCAAATTTTAGCTCACCCAATCAAAAATATTTTTTCTTCTAGTTAGTCAGTTCAACCTGTCCAATGTATTTAAAGGTCTTACCCTTGTCGGTTGACTGATACTTAGCTGCTGTCTTTCCTTGATTATACAACTTATCTGTACCCTGAGTCAGATAGACAGTAATTGTTCCCTCTGAATTTATAGTAGGAACACTTGCATCTTTATACACTTCCTTCCAAGTTAATTTATTGCCCTTGGAATCAGTAGCTGTGCTGTCAAGTTCCTGATCTTCAAGTATTACCTTGCTAAAATCAACGCCGCCGTTATTAGTTATGTATAGATTCGTATCATATGAATCTGAGTGTTTCATAGCAAAAAATCCCACATCCTCATTGAAATATCTGGCGCCGACAATCTGCCTTGTGTCAGGTCCCTTTCCAATGAGTTCCCAATCCTGACCTCCATTAGAAGTCCTGTAGATTGAATACTTTTCACTATCAACATCCTTAGCATAGCCCATAACAAAGACTCCATGATTTTCATCAAAGAAATCTATGTAGAAATAATCAGCATCAAAGCTTACACTAATCTCACTTGTAATCCAGTTTTTTCCCATGTCATTGCTATAGACTATAGTGACAGGAATATTGCCTGAGCTGGTAACCTTGCCACCATACATAAAGGCCGTTTTCGTTGTCGTCATGTAGTAAGAGCCTTTTTTCAACTCAGTAGAAGAGACAGTAGTCTTATCCTGAGTCTTGGCAGCATCGTCTCCATCCACCGTGTTCTCTGCCATCATCAGGGAGTTGATATCAATCGGCACATTTGCGAAGCTTGTACCGCCATCATAGGTAATTCCTAAGGTATCATTTTTGATCTCATAGTGAATCAAGGACGTAGACTTGCTATCATCTATGTCTTTATTGTCAATCGCCACTATGTTTCCATTTGAATAATCCTCAATTCCATAGTCCTCAGGACTTGAGATTGACTTAACACTTATTGTGGCACTTCCATCATTATGCTTATCAAGGTTAAATGTCACAACCCAAGCACATTCAAATTTATCCCCATCAACATTTGGATTCCAGGAAGTAAAAGCATCATACTTTCCTGTCAGGTTACTTGCACTAAAAGTAATCAAGCAAATATTCTCATCACCATCAATTATAATTGGCTCATCTATTGAATTAATAGTCAACTTAAGCGACGAAGGCACATATTTTTGACTGTACTGTTCTAAAAAGTTGCTTATCCATATAGAGGCAATATCTTTGCAGCTCAAACTTCCAAATCTGTTAACCAGCATATGTGAATCCATATCAAGCTGAGACTGTTCAAGCTCAATTCCATTTTCATCAATATCCACCGAAAATGTATATCTGGATTTTATATTAACCTCTGCTATCTTTTCCTTTTGTTTATAGGCATAAATAAGGCCAAAAAACATGCTTAGTGCACACAAGAAGCAGATTATATTAATCAGGATTTTTTTATTTCTTTTCATTTTACTCATCTAAAATCTGCCTCCTTCCAAACATGCCTAACTACGATTTTAGGTTATATATTGCCATGATTTCTTAATCATCTTCCTTTTTAGCCTTATATTTCTCTTCTTATGTAGAGGGCCTCCCTGCAAACATCGCGGTAATTGCGATATTTCAAAAGTATATACCAAGAAACTATACTAGCCACAAAGGCTAAGAGGGCGAAATATGGGCTCACAATAGCAAGCCAAGCATCTGTCACTCTTCCAGTAAGAAGAGGAAGTATGTAGGCCAAAATCACAAACAAGGCCATGAAAGTACCATTATAAAGTCCTCTCTTATTGTAAACAAAGCTCAAATTATCAAAGGCAAATATAGCAAGCGCCTCACCTACTGGTCTGGCACATGCAGTGACGAATGCTAAAAGCACAGCATTTTCCACGGACATACCTATCAAAATCAAGCTAAATGGGTATAAAAAGAGATCAAGTAAAGTCTTAAATATCAGCTTACCCACAAAATTCATATAAGGTGTAATTCTCAAAACCCTAACCATCATGTAATCCCTGTCGCCCATAGACAAGAGGGTTGTGTTTGCGATACTTCCGCAAAGAGTAGACAACATAAAGAAGACATAAACAAAACAAGTCTCCTTGTGCATAGCTATTCTGGGATTTGTTGCCGCAAGTATTAAGCTTGGCAGAGCCACCATAAGGAGAACATAAATATATCTTTTGACAAATTCAATAAATATCCAAGCCAGCTGAGTCAAGGCCCCGCATATATCCTTATACAATTTTTTATTCATTGATTTTCTAAAAAAGCCACCTATAAGAGGGAGCCTGCCAAGCATAATCATGAATCTGTTAGTATTTTCAAGGTAGCTGAGTCTCCTGTCAGCAAATAGTTTATTTAACAACATTTTTTGATTCTCCAGTTATCTCTAATACCGCATTTTTGATTTCATCAATTTCAAACATTTCCTCCTCAACCAGGCTCAATTCAGCCTTATTGAGAACCAGGATATCCTTATCTATCTTGCTTGCGACTTTATAAAGGCCTGTGGAAATTATTACAATATGGCCTTCTTTAAACTTATTAAGGACCTCCATATAGGTCTCAAAAAGCTCATCACTACAATAGTCCAAAGGCTCATCAAAGAGAACCGCATATGGATTCAGCACAAGAACCGATGCCAATTGTATTCTCTTCTTCTCTTCAAAATTGCAGTCAAAAATCATAGTATCTGCAAGCTTATCATCTATACCAACCAGCTCAAATGCCTGTTTTATCGACATTGTTTGCTTTCTTTTTGTCTTTTTTAAAAAATCAAGATACTCTCTGCCTGTGATATACATAGGCAATATTGCCTGTTTCGATACAAAGTAAGGATCCTGTTTCTTATCATTAAGGACCTTACCGCTATCAATCTTTACGTCGTTTGAGATACATTCAAGAAGACTTGTCTTGCCTGAATCTCTTCCACCAAGCAGGGGATATATCTTATTTTCCTCAAAAATGAAGCTTACATCTTTTAAGATTTGCTTCTTTTTTTCGTAAAACTTATTTATTTTAACTAACTCTATCATAAGTACTCCTTCTTAATCTTATTATATTAAGAAAAACGCTTTTTGTAAACAAAGCCAAGCCATAATAGCTGATAGAGGGCCTTATAACTATACAAATTCTCTATAGTTGATTATTATCAATTACAATGATACAATCATATCAAATTTTTCAAAAATTAATAACTGATTATATATTTTTTTAATCTCAATAAATTAGTATTCTGGAGAAAGGCAATTATAATGAATATAAGTGTAATTAAAAAAAGGTTTTTATGGTCCCTTTATTTGGTATTTTACCTGCCTGCTTTCTTTTTTATAGAGCAGACAATCAGTCTTGACAGCGGCAATATACATATGCTCAACAGCGCATTTGACGACCAGATTCCTTTTATAGCAGAGTTTATTATTCCCTATTATTTCTGGTTCATATATGTCATCTTCAGTGCCATACATATGATATTTAAGGCTGATAATAAGCAATTCAACCAGTTCATCTACAGTCTGACTATTGGAATGACTATATTTATAATATTCAGTCTTCTCTACCCAAACGGCATCAACATAAGACCTAACGACTTGCCTGATACCTTCTGCGGTCACCTAGTTGCAAGAATTTACAAGACAGATACCTCTACCAATGTATTTCCAAGCATACATGTCTACAATTCACTTGTTGTCTGTATTGCTCTTTATAGCGAAAGGCATCTCAAAGGAAAGGGCCTATTTCAGTTATTTAACATTCTAAGCTGCATACTTATATGTTTATCAACCCTTTTTACAAAGCAGCACTGTATACTAGATGTCATCGGTGGAATTCTAATGATGTGCATATTCTACTTCCTACTCTATGTCAAGTACGAAAAAATTTCAGGCTTTATCTCAAGCAAGGTCCTAAAGAAGGATTTGAAGGAAGTTGAAACCGAAAACAATTAGAAAAAAAGCTTAAAGCTAGAATAAAAAGCCAAAATTTAAAAGCCAAATTAAAAAGCCAAAATCAAAAAGCTTATGAACTGCTCTTGCAATTCATAAGCTTTTATTTTACATCAATGATTCATCATACTTAGCTCTCTGACCACCAACAAACTTAGGTCTTCTTCTTGCAGCTACAATAATAGCCTCTCCAAGCTTTCGATTTTCAAGTCTCAATGGCACAACAACCGGATGAATGTGCATTCCAATCAAAGTACCACCTATATCAAGTCCTGCATCAGCCTTCTGTCTAAGGTTTTCAACCAAGACAGCATCATCAAAGTGCTCATATGCACATGTAGCCCATGATCCACCTGCCTTAGGCTGTGGCACAACATTTACCTCTTCCAAGTCATACTTTTCCAAGGTCCTTCTCTCTACAACTAGGGCTCTGTTGAGATGTTCACAGCACTGAGCCGCCATCTCAATTCCTCTTTCTTGGAGAAGGGGATAAATAGTCTCATAGATTGCATTTGCGATGTCAACGCTTGACTCTGTACCAATCATAGCACCATGGACTTCGCTGGAAGAGCAACCTACAACAAATAAGTCGCCCTTTTTCAATCCAGCCTTGTCAATTATCTCTTTGACAATTTCACTTGCCTCTTCTTTTATCTTATTAAGATCCATTTTCATTCACTCTTTTCAATTATAATTTTAAAGGTGAAGGACTCTATCCTTTATTTCCTGAGTTCTTCCTTGGTTCCAGAACTGAGTTCCAATGTAGCCACAAGTTCTTCTTGCAACATTCATCTTATCCTGGTCAGTATTGCCGCAATTTGGACATTTCCAAACAAGCTTTCCATCCTCATCAGTGATTATTTCAATCTGGCCATTATAACCACAGCACTGACAGTAATCGCTCTTTGTGTTGAGCTCAGCATACATGATATTGTCATAAATATACTGGATAACCTTGAGTACTGCTGGAATATTGTTGAGCATATCAGGTACTTCTACATAGCTGATTGCGCCGCCTGGGCTTAAACGCTGGAAGTCTGACTCAAACTTAAGCTTTGTGAAAGCATCAATCTTCTCTCTGACATTTACATGATAAGAATTAGTAATGTAGTTGTGATCTGTCACATTCTTAATCTTGCCAAATCTCTTCTGTAAGCACTTAGAGAACTTGTATGTTGTAGATTCGAGTGGTGTTCCGTAAAGTGAATAGTCAATATTTTCTGCTTTCTTCCATACAGCACACGCATCATTCAACTTCTGCATAACATCGAGGGCAAATTCCTTTGCCTCAGGATCAGTATGAGACTTGCCAGTCATATAAACACACATCTCATAAAGACCAGCGTAGCCTAAACTGATTGTTGAGTAACCGCCATAGAGGAGCTTATCAATAACCTCTCCCTTCTTAAGGCGGGCCAATGCTCCATACTGCCAAAGAATTGGTGCCACATCAGATGGTGTTCCAAGCAAGCGCTCGTGTCTGCATCTCAAAGCTCTATGGCAAAGTTCAAGTCTATCTTCAAGAATCTTCCAGAACTTATCCATATCTCCATTAGAAGAACATGCTACGTCAACAAGGTTGATTGTAACAACTCCCTGATTGAATCTTCCATAGTACTTTGGCTTATCATTCTCATCTCTATATGCAGTGAGGAAAGATCTACATCCCATACATGGGAAGCAATTTCCCTGACCCTTGCTGTCCACCTTAAGTTCCTTCATCTTCTTCTCTGAGATATAATCAGGAACCATTCTCTTAGCAGTACATTTAGCAGCTAACTGAGTGAGATACCAATACTTTGAATCCTCGTGAATATTGTCCTCCTCAAGCACATAGATCAACTTAGGGAAGGCTGGTGTAATCCATACACCCTTTTCATTCTTAACTCCCTGCATTCTCTGTTTTAAAACTTCTTCAGTAACGAGTGCAAGATCCTCTCTGAGTCTTCCTTCTGGAACCTCATCAAGATACATAAATACAGTGACAAAAGGAGCCTGACCATTAGTTGTCATAAGAGTGATGACCTGATACTGAATCATCTGTACTCCATCTTTAATCTCTTCTCTTACCCTCTGTTCTGCTACATCCTTTATCTTCTCTTCGCTTACCTCGATACCAGCATTTTCGAACTCTTCTCTGACTTTTCTCACAAACTTTTCTCTGCTCACCTGAACAAAAGGTGCAAGATGAGCTAAGGAAATGCTCTGTCCGCCATACTGTGAACTAGCGATTTGCGCAATAGCCTGTGTAGCTATGTTACATGCTGTTGAGAAGCTATGTGGTTTCTCAAGCATTGTCTCACTTATAACTGTACCATTCTGAAGCATATCTTCAAGGTTTACAAGACAGCAGTTATGCATATGCTGAGCAAAATAATCAGCATCGTGGAAATGGATTATACCCTGCTCGTGAGCTTCTACTATATCATGTGGAAGAAGGAGTCTTTTTGTTATATCCTTACTAACCTCACCAGCCATATAGTCTCTCTGAACACTGTTAACAGTAGGATTCTTGTTTGAATTCTCCTGCTTAACTTCCTCATTATTGCACTCGAGCAAGCTCAAAATCTGCTCATCTGTTGAGTTTGACTTTCTAACTAAAGCTCTTTTATATCTATATGTAATGTACTTTCTAGCAACTGAGAAAGCTCTAAGATTCATAATCTGATTCTCAACTAAATCCTGGATTTCCTCTACACTAAGAGAACGATTCATATCATTGCAGATATTTTCCACATTGTCGCTTATCTGCTGAATCTGTTCATTCGATAATCTTTCATTATGTACAACTTCCATATTTGCCTTGTATACGGCGTTGTAAATTTTCTTGATATCGAAAGTATCCTCACTTCCGCTTCTCTTGATGATTTTCATAAATACTTTTCCTCCAAAAAATGCTACACTCCCAGAAATTTCTCAACTAAAGATCAAGTAATTTCCTCTTCCCAATACAAGATTCAGAAAAAACCTCCTCTTGATCAGCCAAATTCAAGGCTTTTTTTTGCCAAAAAATTCCTGCACATGGAATCATGTGCAGGATGAATTATACAACATCTTGTAGCTTTAGTCAATTATCCAATCAATATATTGTGATTATTTTTATTCTACAACATCTTCTTTTTTCTAAGAAATACGAGGGTTACAAAGCAGACAAGAACGATGATACCACACACGATAGAAAATCCATGAGCAGTTTCTGCAAAAGGCATCCACTTGCCGCTGACATTCATACCATATATACCGGAGATAATTGTAGGTATTGTCATAACAACTGTTATAGATGTGAGGTATTTCATAGCATTGTTCAATCGGCTGTCTGCAATAGCGCTCAAGAGGTCCCTAGCACCATCGACAATATCTCTATAGATTTGAGACATCTCGATAGCCTGCTTGTACTCGATAAGCACATCATCTAACAATTCCATATCTTCAGGATATTGCTCTATTCTCTTGTATCTCTTAAACCTGTCTATAACTGTGCTATTTGCCTTAAGAGATGTCATAAAGTAAACCAGTGTAGATTCTAACTCATGAAGTTCGATAATATCTTCAGCTCCACGATTATACTCCATACTGGCACTAGCTCTGCCCTCTATCTCAACCCTTTTCTGATCAATAGCTCTAAGATAAGACTGATAAAGCATTGATGCTCTTAGAAGAATCTGATATACAAACCTCATCTTCTTCTTAGTACTAAAATCTTTGATTTTACCTGTCAAAAATGGTGCTATTACCGGTGTCTCTTCTCTACAAACCGTAATTATAACATTCTGTTTGAGAATAATACCCAAAGGAAGGGTTGTGTACATCTTTTTCTGATGTCTCACCTCTGGAGCAGGGATATCAACCAGAATCAAGGTATATCCATTCTCCAAGGAAAGTCTTGAAGTTTCTTCTTCATCCAGCGCTGATGCCAAATCATCAAGCTCTATTTCAAAACGTTCCGAAACCTTTGTAAGCTCTTCCTTTGACGGATGCGCAAGATTAACCCAGGCACCATCTTCGTATGACGAAAGTTTTCGAATTACGCTGTCATCTGTCTTATATATAGTCAGCATGCTTTATACCTCTTTTCTTTTATTTTGAGGCTTTCTAACCTAATTACGAATACGTAAATGATAGCATAATTTTTAATATATGGACAGATAAATTTTTCAAAAAAACATCTTAGCCAAATATTTCTTTAAACTTTTGTCTTACCCTCTCTTTATAGGGTTTTGTTATAGCAAGGATCTGGCCATCATCCATAAGCATGGTGTCAGGTGTCAATTCTTCTACATGTCTGGAATTTACAATAATAGCTGTACTAATCTGTACAAAAGATGAATCCGTTATTGATTCAAGGATTTGATTCATATTGGCATAAACTGTATAGGACTTATGACTTGTTATGATATATTTCTTCTTCAAGTTACACTCAATTCTGATAATATCTTCATAAGGTACAGCATACTCAATTTTATTGGATTTAAACCTATACATAGAGCCTTGTCTTTGGCGGTCCATTTTCTTTAGGTTTGTTATGATGATACAAGTATTCTCGTCAAAATTCTTAATTAAATTTATGGTGCCCATTATGTCACCGAGATCTTCAATAGCATAGAGCGAAAACTTTTCTCCAGCCTTCAGGGCCTCTATCAGTTCCTCATCATCGCAAAAGTTAACACAGGCTTCTTTCTTACTGTAGATTGCCTGAACCACCTTGTTTAGGTCAATCTTCCCACATAAGGCCATATTCATGATACCACCTCCCTAGTATGCCTCTGACTTTAATCAGAGCATTGACTCAAATCTATCCATCTTATCCTTGAGTAGTGAGTCATATGCTTCCCCCATATCTCTCAGATAAGCAATGTTACCTGTCAACTGAAACATAGGACTGATATTGTAAGCCTCATAAGTGTCCACCATGGTATAAGGTGTAGGTTTAGCTCTGTTTTGCTCAATATTTCGCAACTGGTTCTTCATCATATGTAATCTCATCAGCATAGCATCTTGTCCAGATTGTGTAATTGCACTTGAATTTTTAACAAAATTCCTCTTTTCAATCCCATGAATTTTCCTATAAATTTCTGCAGTTATCTTATCTAGTAAAAAACTCTCATACTTTATGTCACATATTTCGCCGCACTCTATAATCTTTGCCTTTTTTCCATCATTCAAGTTCTTGTCATAGGAAAGCTGCATTGTAATCAACTCTACAATCAGGCGCATCCTGTGATAAGCCTTGAAAATCTTCTCCTCATCCCCCTTATTTCTGCCGCTCTCAAGATCAATTAAAAGCTTTAAACTCTTATTGCAATAGCCTTCATGTCCGAGAAGTATTTGATCAATATCCATATCCAGATAATCGACAAATGTTTTTAAAAGGCCATAGCTCACTGGTGTGATACCACAAATAATCTTACTTGCATACTCCCTAGAATATGGCAATTCATTCAAAAGCCTAGATTTAGCCTGACTATTATTTGCAAAATAGTCTTTAATTCTAGCATTTACTAAACTGTCAAACTTTTGCTTCTCAACCATTGCAACCTACTCCGATACTTTACTAATTGCAATTTTATCAAGGCATCAATTTCTCATCTATTCTATATTATGCGCAAAGTGCATAATATGGACTAAAATGCATTCAAAGTCCCTATCAGTCTAGTTTTGCCAAAAAGAAATTTTTATAATTCAGGCAAAAAAAGACCAGAAGCAAAGCTTCTAGTCTTTTCGTCTATTTATCTTCTCATTAATTCGTATTTAAATCTTTTAAGCTTTCATAAATGCTAAGCCTTAGGCAAGGATGCATAATAAATCTTTACATAAGCCAAAATCATCTCAGCAATAATGACTGCAATTGAAATTATAAAAGCCACTATCAAATATCCAGCCACTCTTCCCTCTGGATCCTTTCCAAACACTGTCTCTGCTTTTTTCAATCTAAAAATACCTAAAGCAGAGATAATAGCACCAAATACTGGCAAGATAAAAGCAAGAAAAAGTGCTGGCATAACGGCTTTTTTAGCAAAGCCATAATCTATCCAAGCCATCTGATAGGGACTAAAATATCTATTGAATTTATAGGTAAATATACTTGAATTGCTCACATTCACTACCTCTCTGTAAGAGTCTCCTTCGTCGAACTAATCTTATCTGCAATGCAGACCAATACAGCTTCCTTAGAAGCCGGAACACTTCTCAAAGTCAAAGGCCACATATGGCTTTTGATTATATTGGCCTCCTTCTTGGTCAGGCCAAAATCTCGAAAGGCATTCCTCATAGCAACTTCAGGGTGATGAAAACCGTGAAGTTTGGCCCCCTTGTAATCATGCCAGTCGTAAAGGTAATAGTCATGCAAAAAAGCGCCCTTAACTAAGGAATCAAGGTTGCAATTAAGCTTCAATTTTTTTGCTATCCAGAAACTGATAGCTGCGACTCTAATGCAGTGATCATAGGTTGTAACTCGGCCATGCTGGATAAAATCCTTCATCTTCATGGACTTGGAGTCTGATTTAATTTCATTAATAATTCTGTTAAATTCAGCTTTTTCACTCAATTTCATAAAAGCCCGCTCCTAACCCTATATATATACTAATTATATATAGGTAGGAGCGGGCTGTCAATCTTAGCCTTTATATTAAGTTAATTATTCAGCTACTGCCTTGAAAGCCTCGTCAAGATCGAAGATGATATCGTCGATATGCTCAACACCGATTGAAAGACGAATTGTATTCTGCTGGATACCCTGATCAAGGAGTTCTTCCTCATTGTCCTCAGAATGTGTTGTAGATGCTGGATGGATAGCAAGTGACTTAACATCAGCTACATTTGCAAGAAGTGAGAAGAGCTGAAGATTATCGATGAAATCCTTAGCCTTTCTAGCATCACCCTTGATGTTGAATGTGAAGATAGAGCCACCACCGTTTGGAAGATACTTCTTGTAAAGCTCCTGCTGAACTGGATCAGAAGAAACAGCTGGGTGAGATACAGACTCAACCTGTGGGTGCTTCGAAAGGTAATCAACAACCTTTAAGGCATTCTCAACATGTCTCTCAACTCTAAGTGAAAGTGTCTCTAAGCCCTGAAGGAAAATCCAGTTATGGAATGGAGAAAGTGTAGCACCTGTGTCTCTTAAGAGGATAGCTCTGATGTATACTACGAAACCTACTGGAGCAACATCCTTAGCAAAGCTTACGCCGTGGTAGCTAGGATTTGGATTCTTGAGCCATGGCCACTTGTCAGATGCAGCCCAATCAAACTTACCGCCATCAACGATAACTCCACCGATTGTTGTACCATGTCCACCGATGAACTTTGTAGCTGAGTGAACTACGATATCAGCGCCATACTCAATTGGTCTGATAAGGTAAGGTGTGGCAAATGTATTGTCTACGATAAGTGGAAGGCCATTCTTGTGAGCGATTTCTGCCCATTTCTCAAGATCAGTAACTTCACCGTTAGGATTGCCAAGAGTCTCAACATAGAGAGCCTTTGTGTTCTCCTGGATTGCAGCCTCAATCTCCTCATAGTTGAATGGATCAACGAATGTTGTTGTAACACCATAATCTGTGAATGTATGAGCGAGGTAGTTGTATGTACCACCATAAATATTCTTAGCTGAAACGATGTGATCACCAGCATGTGCTACTGCCTGGAAAGCATATGTAACTGCTGCTGCACCAGATGCAACTGAGAGTGCTGCCGCACCACCTTCAAGAGCTGCAATTCTTCTCTCAAATACGTCCTCTGTAGGATTTGTAAGTCTTCCATAAATGTTACCAGAATCCTTGAGTGCGAATCTTGCCTCAGCGTGGTCTGAATTGTGGAATACATAAGATGATGTCTGGTAGATTGGAACTGCTCTAGCATCTGTGACTGGATCAGCTTCCTCCTGTCCTACGTGAAGTGAAAGTGTTTCAAACTTTAAATCTCTGTCCTGTAATTTGCTCATAATAAAAGCCTCCTATAATCTCTTTATTTTTTGTTTTTTGTAATCTCTTTTGTTTGTGTTTTCTGTTTCTGTTTTCTGTTTCTGTTTTTGTTTTCTGTTCTATGTCTGAAAGTATAACTTATAATCAAAGCATTGACAAATACCTAAAAATTATATCACGATATAGGAATAACCTATAAGCATAAAAGAAGGGCAAATTCATTGCCCTTCCCTTAAAATCCTAATATAAGCCACTTCTAATCCGGTTTTGAAAAGAATCTTCCTTCCAATCAAGCCGTTGGAAACAAAATTTCTTTTGGTTGTGGTTTGCTAAAGAGATAGCCCTGAGCCATATCACAGCCAATATCTCTCAAGAAATTATACTGTTTTTCTGTCTCAACTCCTTCAACCAAGGACTTAACTCCAAGTTTTTTAGCCATATCAATAATCGAAGATACGATAATCTCTGAATTATTGTTAGTTCCATAAGATCTCAAAAATCTCATATCAACTTTAATCACATCGAAATTAAAGTCTTGCAAAGTATTAAGTGATGAATAGCCGCTTCCAAAATCATCAAGCCAAACTTCAAAGCCAAAATCCCTGAACTTGTTGATTTTCTTGCCCAAATCATCTATATCAGATGTCAGAATAGACTCAGTAACCTCAAGATGAATCATATTATAAGGCAAGCTAGAAGAATCAATCATACCCTTGACCTCATCCACTAGATCAAGCATAGAAAAATCATATCTTGAGAGATTTACAGAAACTGATATCTTGTCCTTCATCTTGCTAAAGACGTCTTTACAATCCTTGCAAACCTGCTTGATAACACATATGTCCAGCTTAGAAATCAGGTGAGCCTCCTCAAGAGTAGGTATAAAGTCGATAGGAGACATAAAGCCATACAGCTCATCATCCCATCTAGCCAAGGCCTCAAGTTCAATCAGCTTGCCTGTCTTAATATCAACTATAGGCTGGTAATAAACCTTGATATCACCTCTCTCAACAGCCTGATCAATATTATTGACAACATACTGCTTTCTTTTCAATTTATCAGATAGCTTAGTGTCATAGAACTTAATATCAGTGGCAAAATCTTCCTTAATAGAGTCGCAAGCCGCCTTAGCCCTATCGCAGGCAATGCTTATATCTTCCTTTCTGTCATAGACATAGAGACCTGTTTTAATAATCACCTTTCTCAGATATCTTATGTCCTCAAAATCATCGTTGAAGGCTCTGATCTTGTCCTCAATGCCATCCTTGTAGTCAAGACAGACAAAGTGGTCTGCACCAAATCTGGCAAGTAAAACATCTCCAAACGTAGTCTTGAGTAAAAGAGAAATTTTCTTTAAGAGTTCATCGCCCTGCTGAAATCCATATGTCTCATTGTAGGCACTAAAATTGACCACATCAAAGTAAGCTATGGTAATCTCTGAATCAGGATTTAACATATTATCCAGATAATCCGAAATCATGTTTCTGAAATAATTCATATTTGCCAGTCCAGTCAATGAATCCTGATACTCAGAATTCATACCTACCTTGCCATCACTCATCATGCTGTCTATGCTGTGTTTAGAGGCATCAAATCTAGATCCAACCAAGACACTATCAAGATCAGTCTTACCCTTATAGAGATAGAAATCAGCCTGTCTGATCATGTCATTGATCTCATCCTCATAGTTAGGAGTTCCATATACATATCCACCTGAACATGTTGGGAAAATTTTCTTCGAGAAGAGCTGAATCATCTTAATTTTCTTCTTCAACTGATTGGACAAATCAACTATTTCCTCAAGATTATCTCCCTCTCTTATGACTAAGATTTCATCGCCGCCATACCTATAACAGTTTGAAGATCCAAAAAGATCACTTATATCCTCGGCAAATGTTTTTATAATCTTTTCACCTATGGTATGGCCATACATATCATTAAAAAATTTAAAGTCATCAATATCAAACATGATAACAAATATGTTTTTTTTCAAATATGAGTCCTTGTCCTTATTGAGAGCATATCTGTTTCTCAATCCCGTGATAACATCATGGTTGGCACTTTCCTTAACCTTTGACAGATTCTCTATTCCGTTCAGTCTCTCTGCCATTGTAAATAGGTTAGCTAAGATTCCACCTACGGTAAAGGATATAATATGTACTATGTCCCTGCCGTATACACTCTTATCTTTAGCTATGAAACATGCTAATGATGCAAGGATTGCGATAAAAGCTGAATATCCTATAGTCTTATATGGATAATCCAGCAGAAAAATCGGAAACAGCAAAATCAGCATCAAAAAAGTGACAGCTACATGATTCTTATCCCAAAAAGAACCCATCATGATTGCAAAGCTTATAATTGGTAACTGAACTAAGTATATACAGCCCACATTAAATCTGTAGTTCTTATTTTTGGCTCTTATCTTTCCCTCTATCCAAAAAATGATAAGAAAATATAATAAGATAAAGACAGATTGAGTAAATGAGGCTAGTTTACCTATAGCTAGCTGAATCAAAACATTGACCGCGGCTACAAATATCCCCATCAACATAAACCATCTAAAGGCAAATTTATTTTCTTTTTCAATCTCAGACTCGAATCTTTTTATTCTTTTGGGTGAAACTCTCCACAAAAAGCTTTTCTCAAATGCCATAACATCACCATCCAGAACCTTGTTTCAAAAAATTATAATAAAAACTAGCGGAAATTAAATATTGCATATTTTGTACTTGGGCAAGACAAGCTAGCTGCTGCAAATCTGTACTGATTGTACCAGTTTCTGTCCCACTCAACTGTGTTATTTACAACTTCATATATTGGTTTTCCGTCAGTTCTTAAAATATATACTTCAACGCTGCTTACGCCTTCAGCCTTCTTCTTTCTGTAGTAGGCCTCAATTTCATCATACTGAGTATCTAAGAAATAGTTAGGGTTGGCTTCATCAGTAAATAAGCAACGAAAAGCATAGTCGCTGCCATACTTTGTGCCATTGGCAGGGACATAATCTTCATCCTCGTAATCAGAGTGATCTTTTCTCAACTGTTCATCTGTTATATTGAAATATGAATAGTTAAATGAATTATTGCTTGTTCCGATTGGATCATCCCATGTGACATCAACCATATACCAAGAGCCATCGATTTCCACTTCGTTCCAGGCATGGCTTCCACCATTTCCAAGTCCTTCTATCAGCTTACAATCAACACCTAACATGTCCATAAACATCTTAAATGCTGATGCATAGCCATCGCACACAGCAAGTTTATTGATAAAGACTCCCTCAGCCATATGTGAAATCCAAGGTACATCCTTAATCTTGCCATCTATATACTTCTGATAATTCTCTGTATCATAGTCACAGTTGTTTACAAGGTAATCATGAACAAATCTCTCAGCCTCGAATTCAGAATCCTTATCAAGTGCCTGATCCATAACATCACAAACTCCCTGATAAACCTTGTACTTTTGAGATAAGCTCAAACTGTCAACTCCATAAGCATTACCGTATGTCTGGCCGCTCTTGATAATAGCTCCCACATCTCCGGTTCTGTATGCATATTCATATGGATAATAGGTATCATTGCGATCAAGGTTACACTTTTCAACCACTCCACCATTGTCTCCAATATAAGAAATAATCTTTAGCATATCAGAGATATCAATCGTTCCATCTCCATTCATATCCTGAATCTTTTCAGCTCCTTCAATGTCATATCCCAAAAGATATCTCTTAAAAAGAACCAAATCAGCTGAATCTACTGAGCCATCTCCATTGAGATCGGCGTTATAGATATTACCTTCAATATCTAAACTAGATGATGATGGAATTGTTGCAGCCTCTACCTTTTCGCTGCCAATCATGAGAACTGAGGCAAAACTCAAGCCCGACATTAAAGCAAATATTGATATTTTTTTAACAAAAGAATCCCTACTCATAACATTACCTCCGTTTCATATAAACGAATGGCAACATAAGAACAATCTTCCCTGATTGACTTATGTTCTCAATTACTCACTTTTCAAGTAATATGCCGCCAAATTTTTATCACGCACACAATTAAAAATTCACATATAAACACAATTAGCTTTGTACTAATTATAGTACAAAGCTAATTCACTTTCAATTATTCTGCTTTATGTATACATGTCTAAATTGTTAATTTTGATTGCATTTTATTAACGTTTGCTCGCTTATGAGTAATTTTACATATGGTTAAATTCACATATTTATTATCAAAACTGGCAAAAGCTATCAAATTTCATTAACAATCTGAAGGACGTAGAATTTGAGATAGAGAGATTCCTGTGAATTCCACAAAATTGGATGGTCCATACTCTGTGTTCTATATTCAATCTGTCTAACCTTCTTGTGGGCATCTCTTGCAGCCTGACCAATTGTCTGTCTGAAGAGTTCAGGTGTCATAAAGTGTGAGCATGAACAAGTAGCGAGGAAGCCTCCATCCTTTACCAACTTCATTGCTCTCAAGTTGATATCTTTATAGCCCTTTACAGCCTGCTTTACCGAATCTCTAGACTTGGTGAAAGCTGGTGGATCAAGAATTATAAGGTCAAATTTTTCGCCAGCCTTCTCAAAACTTGGCAAAAGATCAAAGACGTCATGGCACTCAAACTTAGCAATATCAGACAGTCCATTTAATTCAGCATTTTCCCTGGCCTGTGCCACTGCTAATTCAGAAGCATCAACACCTAATACAGACTTAGCCCCAGCTTTTGCAGCATTTAGGGCGAAGGAACCAGTATGAGTGAAGCAATCAAGGACTTTTGCTCCTCTTGCAACATTCCATATAGACTTTCTGTTGTATTTCTGATCAAGGAAGAAGCCTGTCTTCTGGCCATCAAGAACATCGACATAGTACTTGACTCCATTTTCAGTAATCATAACCTTTGTGTCAAATTCAGGACCTATAAAGCCCTTAAATCTTGGCAAGCCTTCATGGAGTCTCACCTTGGCATCACTTCTCTCATATACTCCTCTGACAGAAATGCCATACTCGCCAAGTACCTTTTTTACAGCTTCAAGAATATCCATCTTTAATCTGTCTATTCCAAGAGCGAGTGACTCAACAACTAAGACGTCCTCAAACTTATCAACCACAATTCCTGGTAGAAAATCAGCCTCTCCAAATATCAATCTACATGAAGATGTGTCTGTTGTGAGCATTCTATAGCTGATTGCATCTCTAACCTTCTTTTCCAAGCTTTCCTTGTTAAATTCTCTGCTTCTTCTGGTCAGCATGCGAACTGTAATTTTTGACTTACGGTTTATAAAACCGATTCCCATAAAGTAGCCGTCAAAATCTTTAACTTCAACCAATACTCCATCTTCAAAATCGCCCATAATGCTGGCAATCTCATTGTCATAAACCCAGGCGCCACCTGTTTTAAGAGTGCGGCCCTCTCCTTTTTTCAGGTTAACTATGCCCTGAATCTTATATAAATCTTCGCTCATATTATTTCCATTCTTCTAATTACTTAAGGCCCGAATCTGATTCTAGGTCACTGAGTCTGCCATAGGCCTTACTGCTAAACTCCTTAACTGCATCACTACTGTCTATCTTATCATCCCACACCTTTGTGAGCATAATCTGGAAAAGAGAGTAGTAATAGTTCTGTCCTATAAACTGAGCCCTAGGCTGTGATTTCTCATAGACATTGTAAACTACTGAGTGAGTCAATTTATAGTTATCATTGTTAATATCCATCTTCTTAGCGCTCATCAAGCCACAAGATAAATAAAGTTGATCAGCATACTCGTAACTAAGAGCATGAGCTACAGCCTTTGCTGCTGACAAGTTCTTGGAAAATGCATTGACATAGGCAGATGTTGTCTCCGAGAGAGCCTTTGCTTCATTGCTGTCTGACAGCGAAGGAACAGGCACTACCTCATAAGAAACTCCGCTGCTGTCAAGCATAGCCAAGTGGTCTGAATCAATTATAGTATATGCGATCTTGCCTTCAGCAAAATTCTTAGCGCAGTAATCTGTAGTAATTTTGTCAGGGTCCATGCCATAAATTCCCTTAAACTCATGGAATTTTGTCATATACTCTGCCAATCTCTTTGAATCTACCACTATTGAATGAGAGTCATCGCCTGAGGAACCACCAATCTCTATGCTTGAGCAAGTGAATGGATAATTAATCAAAACGCTGTCAACATCCCAGGCAACCAGAGTCTCAATCTTTTCATTATCACTGTTTACCTTATAGTTTTCTACAAAATTCTTTATGTCATCAAAAGAAGTAGGTTTGCTTGCAACCTTGGTATTGTAGACCATAAAAGGCACTCTGAAGGATATTGGGTAACCATAGATTCTTGAGTTATATGTCATGGAATCCATAGCTGCTCTGCCATACTTGGCCTCAGTGTAAGCCTGGGCATAGGTGCTGTTTTCAGCCGCAATACCCATGCTAACTGCCTTCTCTGTATCCGATGAATTCATGAGATACAAGTCAGGTCCCTTATCCTCTCTTACTGAGGCATTATAGATCTGCTCAAGGTATTCATTCTTGTCCTTACACTCGTACTTTACATCAATCAACTCATTGGACGCTTTAATCTTTTTGGCTACATATTCTAGATAAGGCTCATATTTTGAATCATAGTACCAGATAGTTATGGTCTGCTGACCTGACAGATTAATATCAGCCACAGAGCTCTTATCTCTAGAGGCACATGATGTGGCAAAAAGAGTAGCACTGATGCATATTAAGGCAAGTAGTTTTCTATATATCTTTTTCATAAAAATTAACCTACGGAATTAAGTGCTTTGCTTAATTTCTCTATCATCTCATCAACATCAGACTTTGTGATTACAAGAGGTGGAACAAAACGAACCACATTAGCCCCTGCTGAGAAGAGGATAAGTCCCTCATCGAGAGCTTTTTTGATAACTTCCGATGGGCTTACAGAGAGCTCTATTCCCTGAATAAGGCCGATTCCTCTGTGATCAACAACCAATGGATTCTGACTCTTTAATTCCTCAAGCTTGTCTGAGAGATAAGCTCCAACTTCCTTAACATTATCGAGTACATTTAACTTGTCAAAGAGCTCAAATACCTTAGCTGCAGCTGCACATGCAAGAGGATTTCCTCCATAAGTGCTGCCGTGATCGCCAGGAACTAAAGCCTTTGCAACCTCATCCTTAGCCACAAATGCGCCCAAAGGAACTCCACAACCTATAGCCTTTGCAATTGTAACAACATCTGGCTTGATACCGTACTGCTCGTAAGCAAACATAGTACCAGTACGTCCCATTCCACACTGAATTTCATCAAGAATCATGAGAATGCCCTTCTCATCACAGATCTGTCTAACACCCTTGATAAAGTCCTCAGTGGCTGGATAAATTCCGCCCTCGCCCTGAACTGTCTCGAAGATGATAGCACATGTCTTATCATTGATAAGAGCCTTCACGCTGTCTAAATCATTGTAGTCAGCGAACTTAATGCCTGGGATCATAGGGCCAAATGCTTCCTGATAGTGCTTATTTCCTGTTACAGCCAAGGCACCCATACTTCTGCCGTGGAATGACTTCTTCATAGCAATAATCTCGTGATCAGTAGAACCAGTCTTTAAGTAAGCATACTTCTTTGCGAGCTTAATAGCGCCCTCGATGGCCTCTGTACCTGAATTGGTAAAGAAAACTCTATCAAGACCTGTAGCCTTAGTTACAGCACAAGCAGCCTCCATAGCTGGCTCGTTATAGAAGTAGTTAGATGTATGAATAAGCTTGTCAACCTGAGCCTTAAGAGCATCATTGTATTCCTTATTGTTATAACCCAGGGCAAATACAGCAATACCTGCTCCAAAATCAAGATATTCCTTTCCATTGTGGTCATAGAGTCTGACACCCTGGCCCTTTTCAAGGACAATCTGATATCTGTTATAGGTATGAATAAGTTTACTTTCGGCTGTTTCAATTATTTCTTCTGTATTCATGATATTCTCCCATCTTTTAAAAGAATTTGTTAATTTTTGTCTTAACTATAAAATCTTGTAAGAGTCTTAGTCTTAACTGAAGAATCTCTCTGCATTTTCACCAAGAATAGCTGTACCAATACCCTTGTTAGTGAAGATTTCAAGCAATAAGCAGTGTGGAATTCTTCCATCAAGGATATGCACTCTTGATACACCATTTTCAACGGCATCTATGCAGTTATTGAGCTTAGGAAGCATTCCGCCTCCGATTGAATCTCCCTCAAGAAGCTCTCTTGCCTCGCGAGTAGTGAGCTCTGAGATAAGGCTTGACTTGTCATTGTAATCCTTGTAGACACCCTCTATATCTGTGAGGAAGGCCAACTTTTCAGCTCCAACAGCTCTAGCTATTGCGCATGCCGCATCGTCTGCATTGATATTATATGAATGGAAGCTATCATCATAACCGATAGGACAGATTACAGGGATAAAATCATCTTCGAGTAGGGAATCCACCAATGTTGTGTCTACATCCGTCACATTGCCTACATAACCTATATCCTCACCGTTAGATGTCTTCTTCTCAACCTTGAGAAGGCCGCCATCCTTACCACTGATACCGCAAGCTTTAACGCCGAGCTCCTGAATCATAGACACAAGGCTCTTGTTGACGCGGTTGAGTACCATCTCAGCGATCTCCATAGTTGGCTCATCTGTAACACGGAGTCCATTGACAAATCTTGGCTCCATTCCAGCCTTCTTTACCCAACCACTGATTTCCTTGCCGCCACCGTGAACGATGATTGGCTTAAAGCCAACAAGCTTTAAAAGTACAACATCCTGAATAACGCTCTTCTTAAGCTTTTCATCAACCATAGCGCTTCCGCCATACTTAACAACGATGATCTTCTTACTAAACTTCTGAATGTAAGGCAGAGCCTCAACAAGTATTTTTGCCTTATTTAATTCCTCTTCAAGTTCCATGATAATTAACTACTCCTCTTTTATAAATATTCAAATCAAACAAATTCACTTTTTCCATAAGCCTCAGTCTTGGCTTAAATAAGCCAAAGCCTTAGCTTCTGTAAGCCTAAATAT
This sequence comes from uncultured Lachnospiraceae bacterium, assembly GCA_947164605.1. Lineage (GTDB taxonomy): Bacteria > Bacillota > Clostridia > Lachnospirales > Lachnospiraceae > CAMUXE01. The sequence goes on from CAMUXE010000011.1 coordinate 26,547, forward strand.
TAGCTTCTGTAATCAGCATTAATCTTTACATAGTCAAATGTCAAGTCACAGCCCCAAGCTGTAGCATCGACATCGCCCTGCTTGATATCACAAATTGCAGTGACAGGGTTCTTAGAAAGAATCTTTGTAGCCTCTTCTTCACTGTAATCAGTTGCGCATCCATTCTCAACAATCTTGAGCTTTCCAGCTTCAGACTCAAAGTAGATGTCCACAATTTCAGGATCAAAATCAGCACCTGAATAACCCAGAGCACAGAGAATTCTGCCCCAGTTTGCATCATGTCCAAAGATGGCAGCCTTAGTAAGATTTGACGTAACTACAGATTTTGCAAGCCTTCTAGCAGTCTGTCTTTCTTTAGCATTGAGGACCTTTACTTCAAAGAGACATGTACATCCCTCGCCATCCCCGGCAATCTTCTTGCTGAGTTCAGTGAGAACATAAGAGAGAGCCTGATAGAACTTGTCGTAGGCCTCTGTGCCCTCCTTGATAAGGTCACATTTAGACTCACCATTGGCCATAACAAGCACTGTATCGTTAGTTGATGTGTCTCCATCTACACTGATCATATTGAAAGAATCATCGACAATGCTTGATGTCATCTTCTGCAAGGCATCCTTGCTGATAAGGGCATCTGTAGTGATAAAGCAGAGCATAGTAGCCATGTTAGGGTGAATCATACCTGCGCCCTTGCACATACCACCGACAGTAACTGTAACTCCGTTGATATCTACATTACAAGCAACCTGCTTATTTACAGTGTCTGTAGTCATAATAGCAATAGCTGCATCAGTTCCAGCCTGAGCAGAATAATCAAGCTTGCCTGCAAGTTCCTTAATACCGCCAACTATCTTATCCATAGGAAGCTGCATACCAATAACTCCAGTTGAAGCGAGAAGAACTGTGTTTTTATCAAAACCTAAAACAGACTGAACAGCACTGGCCTCTGCCTCACAAGTCTCGTCGCCCTTCTGGCCAGTACATGCATTGGCAATGCCGCTATTAATAACAACTGCATTAGCGCATGGGCTTTCATATACAACCTTTTTATCCCACTTTACAGGAGCGGCAAATACTTTATTGGTAGTGAATGTTCCTGCCACAAGGCAAGGAGTGTCTGATACTATCATTGCCATATCATCTTTAGCTGTAGATTTAATTCCAGCGCAAAAAGAAGCAGCGCTAAAGCCCTTGGCACTTGTAATACCACCATCGATTATATTCATAATCTGCCTCACTTTCATATTCTTAAGATTCATTAATAATTATTCAGATTCATCCCATTTAATGCAGGACAAATTCAAATCGAATATTATCATTATAGCAACTTTTAATGTCATGTAAAGCTATTTTTTGCCAAATTACATAATTATGCATTTATTCATATTTTTATGCATAAAAATAAATATTTTTATATTGCAATTTCCCCTCCTATGACTTATTATAGATAAGGTCGCTTAAGTATTGCGGTCATTTATACATTTAATAAGCGTTATAACGCAGAAAGAGGTTATTTATGAGTGAAAAAGTTATTCTTGCATATTCAGGTGGACTTGACACTACAGCTATCATTCCTTGGTTAAAGGAGACATATGGCTACGATGTAGTTTGCGTATGTGTTGACTGTGGACAGGGTGAAGAACTTGATGGACTTGATGAGAGAGCACAGGCCTGTGGCGCAAGTAAGCTTTACATAGAAGATCTTACAGATGATTTCTGTGATAACTATATTGTTCCATGTGTTCAGGCACATGCTGTATACGAGAACAAGTACCTTCTTGGTACATCAATGGCTAGACCATGTATCGCTAAGAGACTTGTAGAGATTGCCAGAAAAGAAGACGCTGTTGCTATCTGCCACGGTGCTACTGGTAAGGGTAACGATCAGATTCGTTTCGAGCTTGCAATCAAGGCTCTCGCTCCTGATATCAAGATTATCGCTCCATGGAGAGATTCTAAGTGGACACTTCAGTCTCGTGAAGATGAGATTGCATACTGCAGAGCTCACGGAATCGATCTTCCATTCTCTGTAGATTCAAGCTACAGCCGTGACCGTAACATCTGGCACATCAGCCACGAAGGTCTCGAGCTCGAGGATCCAGCTAACGAGCCTAACTACAAGCACCTACTTGTACTCGGCGTAAGCCCAGAAGATGCTCCAGACGAGGGCGAGTATGTAACTATCGACTTCGAGAAGGGTGTTCCTGTTGCAGTTAACGGTAAGAAGATGAAGGTTTCTGACATCATCCGCACACTCAACGTACTCGGTGGCAAGCATGGTATTGGTATCATTGATATCGTTGAGAACAGAGTTGTAGGTATGAAGTCTCGTGGTGTTTATGAGACTCCAGGCGGAACAATTCTTTACGAAGCTCACCAGCAGCTCGAGGAGCTTATCCTTGATCGTGATACAACAACAGTTAAGCTTGATATCGCTAACAAGTTAGCTCAGGTTATCTACGAAGGAAAGTGGTTCACACCTCTTTGCGACGCTCTCAGAGCTTTTGTTTCAACAACTCAGGAGACAGTTACAGGTCAGGTTAAGTTCAAGCTCTACAAGGGCAACATCATCAAGGCCGGCACAACATCTCCATACTCACTCTACAATGAGTCAATCGCTTCATTCACAACTGGAGATCTCTATGATCACCATGATGCTGATGGTTTCATCAACCTCTTCGGACTTTCACTCAAAGTTCGCGCTATGAAGAAGCTTGAAGTTGAGAATAAGGGCCTTACTGAGTAATCCTTTTCAGTAAATATTAAATCTAATATTCTAATCTAATATTTAAATCTAATATTTAGAATCTTTAAAGACCTGGCATAATTCTGCCAGGTCTTTTTTAACTTATCCTTCTAGGGCCAAGGTCTCCTTCCTTGCCTTTTTCCATATTCTAAAGTACAATATATTTAATTTTTCAAAGGAGACGGGCTTAATAGACCTAATCTAGGCCAAGCCTTAATATAAAAATGGCATTTGACGGAATTGTAATAAGCAATTTAAGAAAAGAATTGAGTGATAAGCTTGTAGGCGGAAGACTCTACAAGATAGCCCAGCCGGAGGCTGATGAGCTCTTAATCACCATCAAGAACGCTGGCAATAATTATAAACTATCAATCAGCGCCAACGCTTCTCTCCCCCTCATATATCTGACAGAAACCAACAAGCCAAGCCCTCTGACTGCGCCTAATTTCTGCATGCTTTTGAGGAAGCACTTGGGAAATGGCCGCATCACTGCAATCACACAGCCTGGCTTGGAGCGTATCATCAGCATTGAGGTTGAGCATTTGGACGAGATGGGTGACCTCAGAACTAAGAAAATTGTTTGCGAATTTATGGGCAAATACTCCAACATAATCTTCCTTGATGGTGACACTATACTAGACTCTATCAAGAGAGTGTCTGCCTCTATGTCCTCAGTCAGGGAGGTTTTACCAGGAAGAACTTATTTTATACCTGACAGCTCCAATAAGCTAAATCCACTTGAAACCACAAAGGATGCCTTTATCTCAGCCATTGCTTCTAAGCCAATGGATCTTATCAAGGCTATATATTCCTCATACACAGGTTTAAGTCCAAGCATAGCCTACGAGATGGCTTTGAGGGCCAAACTCGACTGCGATATTCCTGCTAATTGTGTGGAAGAAGCTGATTTAGAGAAGCTCTATGAAAGTTTTGACGAGATTATGAAACTGGTAAAGGAAGGCGAATTTAGTCCTAGCGTCTATTACGAAGATGGTGAGCCAAAAGACTTCTCTTCTATCAGCCTTAGTTCCTACAAGGAAGAGAGCCATTTTGACTCTATAAGTCAGTTGATAATAGCCTACTATGCCGCTAAAGACAAGAGCAGCCGCATGAGACAGAAGTCTTATGACCTAAGAAAGATTGTCTCAAACCACTTGGAAAGAGTTTACAGAAAGCTTGATATTCAGGAAAAGCAGCTTGCCTCTACCCAAAAAAGAGACAAATACAGAATTTACGGCGAACTCATCAACACTTATGGCTACAATATCAAAGAAGGCAGCAAGTCCTTTAAGGCCCTAAATTACTACACTAACGAGGAAGTTGAGATTCCTCTCGATCCTGATTTGAGTCCTCGCGAGATGTCAGTCAAGTATTTTGAGAGATATAACAAACTCAAAAGAACTTTTGAAGCCGAATCTAAGCTGATCGTAGAGACTAAAGCCGAGGCCCTCCACCTGGAATCCATCTCTACAGCGCTTGATATTGCTGAATCTGAGGAAGATTTGGCTGATGTAAAGATGGAGCTTATTGATTCAGGCTATGTTCACAGCTCTTTGAAGAACAGAAAGAAGTCTAAAAACAAGCCTCTTCACTACATATCGAGTGATGGATTTGATATCTATATTGGCAAGAACAACTACCAAAACGATGAGTTGACCTTTAAATTTGCAAGCAATGCTGATCTTTGGTTCCACGCTAAGCAGATGCCTGGCTCCCATGTCATCCTAAGAACTGAGGGCAAGTCTATGGATCAGGTTCCAGACAGGGCTTTTGAGGAAGCTGCAGCATTGGCCGCCTACTACTCAAAAGGAAGAGAGCAAAAAAAAGTAGAGGTCGACTATGTTATCAAGAAGGAGGTTAAGAAACCAGCCCAGGCAAAACCTGGTTTCGTGGTTTATTACACCAACTACTCTCTCATAGCAGAAGCCTCTACAAGGAACTTATCGCTTGTAAACGATAATTGAAGTTATTAAATTTAATATTGCATATACATATAAAGCAACCGAAATGCCGAAAAATAGCACGCTCACAGCCACAAGAATCAATGATAGGCAGGCGTAGATTCCTATAATAGGCCAGGTTGCTTTTTTTGTTTCCTGTCTATAAGTGATAAATACAAGAATGGCAAGCAGGACTATTGTTGACAATCTCATAATTATATAGGGCAAAAATGTAGCCTCTATGCTATCTGCCGTTTCAACAAGGCCTGTGTACTGGCCCAGTATCTTTGGTGAGTTTATAATCAGTCTTACAATCTCGACAAATGCTGGGATTAAGCTTGTAAGAATCAATAAAAATGCCTTAAAAGCCCTCTTGAGTTTTACTTTTATAGCCTTGTCCAAAATCATATAAGCAAAGAGAATAAATGCCGGCATGGCAAATATTCTGTCCCCCATATAGACATACTGGTCCATAATCTGGGACAAGGAGACCTCAACTGTGTATGTGGTCTCAATTCTTGACATTGAAGCCAGTCTTGCAAATGTGTAAGGAATCAGCTGACCAAAAAGCAGAGTTGCTAAAATAATAGGTGTAAGTAATTTTATAGAATTCAGCCTACTGTCATAATAAACCTTAAGCTTGCCAATCTGGGACATATTGGTATAAATGTATATCAATATTCCTAGCAGCATAGCTATAATTCCGCTTATAAGGAAAGGCGGATTCAAAAACTTGGCTCTGACCCTAGCATAGCCGTCATCCCATGTTAACATGAGCAAGAAAAGCTGAAATTTGCTATTGGCCTGAAATGCGTAAATAATAATTGACAATACGCCTAGGCACATTCCTGATATGGCAGCATACTTAGTAATATATGCAGAGCCCTTAACTCTAAAGAGTAAGCCAAGAATCGCTCCAATTGTACAAAAGAGCACTACATTGGCCATAGAGTAATAGATTGTTTTATTACACTCATATGCATATACAGCTGAAAAAAGCTGATTAAAATCAAGTGAGGTCATGGCCTCAACATTGATTTTAAACAGCGAAAATAGTACAGTTACAAGCACATCAGTCATCAAGGCAAGGAGCAAAACCAGCTCTGCCATAATTCTAAATAATACTTGATTTTCTTTTTTCATATATTCCTCTTCAATCTAAGCTTATCTTTTCAACAATACTTTCTTGAAGCTCTTCTTACCCTTCTTTACAACTACACCCTCAACAAAAAGGTCTCTTGCAAAGGACTCGTCAATAGTCATAATTCTCTCACCATTTACAGAGATTCCACCCTGCTGGATTGATCTTCTTGCATCTGACTTTGATGATGCAAGGCCTGACTCACATACGAGTGTGATAATATCTATAGCACCTTCCTCAAACTTTTCCTCATCAAGTTCAACTGAAGGCATTGTGTCTGCATCTCCAGAACCAAAGATTGAACGCGCTGTGTTCTGAGCATTAACAGCCTCTTCCTCTCCGTGAACCATCTTTGTAAGCTCATATGCAAGAATTTCCTTAGCTTCATTGAGCTGAGCACCCTCGTAAGCTTCCATAGCCTTTATATCCTCGAGTGGAAGGAAAGTGAGTAACTTGAGACACTTGATAACATCAGAATCGTCAACATTTCTCCAATACTGGTAGAAATCATATGGGCTAGTTTTTTCTGGATCAAGCCATACAGCGCCAGAAGCTGTCTTTCCCATCTTTTTACCCTCAGAGTTTGTGAGAAGAGTGATTGTCAAGGCGTATGCATCCTCGCCCATCTTCTTTCTGATAAGCTCTGTACCAGCGAGCATATTTGACCACTGATCATCTCCACCGAACTCCATATTACAACCATACTTGTTGTAAAGCATATAGAAGTCATAGCCCTGCATAAGCATATATGAAAACTCTAAGAATGTAAGTCCTCTCTCCATACGATTTACATAAGCTCTTGCACGAAGCATCTCATTAACTGAGAAGTGTGAGCCTATATCTCTCATAAAGTCAAGGAAGTTAAGATCTCTTAACCAGTCAGCATTGTTGACCATCATAGCCTTGCCATCGCCCTCACCGAACTCGATGAACTTGCTCATCTGCTTCTTAAAGCACTCACAGTTGTGATCAATCTGCTCAATTGTCATCATGCTTCTCAAATCAGTTCTGCCGGATGGATCGCCAATCATTCCAGTACCACCACCAACAAGAGCAATAGGCTTATTTCCAGCCATCTGCAATCTCTTCATAAGGCATAATGCCATGAAGTGACCTACATGAAGGCTGTCTGCTGTTGGGTCGAAACCTATATAGAAAGTTGCCTTTCCATTGTTTACAAGATCCTTAATTTTATCCTCATCAGTGACCTGAGCTATAAGTCCTCTTTCCACTAATTCGTCATAAACTGTCATCTTTTCATATCTCCTTTGTCACTTTTCTTTTATTGATAATTCTATTTATTAAAAACAGAATCAAAAGACATAGCAGAGCCCCAATTGAATCCACAAGCACATCCTTGTATGTTCCGCATCTGCCAGGGACAAACCTTTGATGAAACTCATCACTAGAAGCAAAAAGTACTGTAAGCACAAAACTAAATATATATCTCTTATGTGACTTCAAGCCACACACCGCAAGGGCGATAAATATACTTAGGGTCAGCACTGCGTATTCTGTCATATGGGCGCATTTTCTAATTGGGTACTCAATATTTGAGACCAGGCTATTTCTAGCCTGGTCACTATCCTCTATAAGATTTAAATTTGCTGTCACGTCAGCTACGCATACTGCAACTTTATGGCTTAAATGTCCAGATTCTTCTCCATCCTGAGCCGAAAAGCCAAAGATAAAGGATGCTATCAGTATAACGGGGATCCATACAAGGATATATTTTAAAAATTTCATTAGATAGTTACAACTCTCATTGTATTAGTTAAGCCACGCTTAGCTGTTGGTGAAGAGTTTGTAGCGATACCTGCAGAAACGATAGCTACATCGCCATCATTGAGGTAGTTAGCTGCAATTGCAACCTCAAGTGCATGATCAATAATATTGTCTGTTGACTTCTCAACTGCACTCTTTAAAGGTCTTACTCCATAGTAGATCTGCATCTTTCTCATAACATTCTCATATGGTGTGCAGCCGATAATCTCTACGCTTGGCTTAAGCTTTGATGTAAGTCTAGCTGTAAAGCCTGAAATTGTAGGACATACAATAGCCTTAGCGCCAAGATTCTCTGCTGTCTGTACAGCAGCGTTTACTACAGCACTTGAAATGCTTCTCTTTGAGTGAAGATTTGCATACTCAGCATTTCTAGAAGCAATATTATTCTCTGTTGTCTCTGCAATCTTAGCCATCATCTTAACAGCCTCGAGTGGGTACTTACCATTTGCAGACTCACCAGAAAGCATAACAACATCTGTACCATCATAGATAGCATTAGCAACGTCTGTAACCTCAGCTCTTGTAGGACGTGGGTTACGAATCATAGAATCAAGCATCTGTGTAGCAGTAATAACTGGCTTATATGCAGCGTTACACTTCTTGATGATTTCCTTCTGAATATGTGGAACTTCTTCAGCTGGAATCTCAACACCCATGTCTCCACGAGCAACCATGATACCATCAGCGATTCTGATAATTTCATCAATATTCTTGATACCTTCAGCATTCTCAATTTTAGCGATAACTGGAATATCACTGTCATGAGACCAGAGAAGTTCCTTGATTTCCTGGATACAAGCTGCATTTCTTACAAATGAAGCTGCGATGAAATCGAAACCTAACTCAGCGCCAAAAATGATATCGTCTTTATCTTTATCTGTAATACCCGGAAGTCTGATGCTTACATTAGGAACATTAACACCCTTTTTCTGACCAAGCTTTCCACCGTTGATTACTGTACATGCGATGTCTGTGCCATCGATAACGTCCTCAACTCTGAGCTCAATAAGACCATCATCAATAAGGATTGTGTTTCCCTTTGTTATATCCTGAGGAAGTCCCTGATATGTGATTGATGTGATTGTCTCATCACCCTCGATTTCTCTTGTTGTAAGTGTGAACTTCTGGTTATCCTTAAGCTCAACATCCTTACCTGATTTAAGTACGCCAGTTCTAATTTCTGGTCCCTTTGTATCAAGAAGAGTTGCTACAGGAATATTGAGTTCCTCTCTAACGCTCTCTACAAGACGGAATCTTCCCTTCTGCTCTTCATGATCACCATGTGAAAAGTTGAATCTTGCAATGTCCATACCAGCGAGAGTCATCTGCTTGATGAGTTCTCTGTCGTTGGTATTAGGTCCCATTGTACATATCATTTTGGTCTTCTTCATAATTAACCTCCGAATATTTTTTTCCATTAACTGTGTTATTATCTCATAAAAAATTTTTTAAAGCAAGTAAACGATCTACTTTTGTAAATTTATTTTAGTTTTTCTTAACATGGACATGAGTGTAGAGATGTTCCATGCAGTATTCATAGTCACCCTCACACTTTGTGCAATATCTGAATTCTAGGCTAGAATCATCCAACTCAGTCTTACCGCAAACTGCACATTTATGTCTTGCCTTGCCCACATTTATCTTAGAAGTAAAGTCCTTAAGCCTGCCCCTGTTTTCATCTTGATCTAAGTCCTGACCTGATAAGCTTTTAGCCAGTTCTTGTCTAGCTCTCTCTTCCTGAGCTTTTTTAGCCGTCTTCATAGTTTTTCTGTAGTTGGCCTGTACCTTATTGTACTTAGTTGGTCTCAAAACCCAGAAGAAGAATAGAATAAAGTTTAGCATTGAAACCAGGGCTGCAGTAGCTTGAACACTCGAACTCAGTATTCCAAGTCGAAAAAGGCCAAGCCATATTGAGATTCCAAGGCTGCTCTGTTCAAGGATTGGTGTTAGGAAGCCACCTATTATAGTCAGAGCAAAAAAGACACCATCAATAATGCCCAAGACTTTCATCTTTACCGGTATGATAAAGAAGAGAAGAACCTTGTCCTCTCCTCTTTCCATGGCATAAGCTAAAAAGAGAGCCAGATTGATATAGGCTGTCGAGAAGGCAAATGATACGCCAAAAATAAAGTATATGATAAAAGCCGCAATTATGTGGAAGAGTATTCCGCTAAAATAATAGAGATTAAACTTGAAAGAGCCCCAAATAGCCTCCAGTGTAGTTCCGATTATATAATAAAAATAAAGAACAAACACAAAGAAGATAATACTGTTTGAAGGGGGCTGCAATATAAATGTTACAAGTCTCCAAACCTGTCCCTGCAAAACCTTTGATATATCCAATCCCAAGAACTGGCTATATATATCATTTCCAAAAACTGCTATTACAAATCCAACCACATAGATTACGGTTATATATCTCATAAGATTGGGAATTGCATATTTTCCAAATTTCTTTTCCAACTTACCCAAATTACCACCTTTTAAAAAATGCCAGCATATGGATATCCACATGCTGGCCTATTTACTGAAAATATTCAGAATTACTTAAAGTAATCAACACCAGACTTAAAGAGCTGCATATCCTGATTTCCAAAGATATTCATAGCTACTCCATCGCCTCTTCTCTCTGAATGGCACATCTTACCAAGTACACGTCCATCTGGACTTGTGATACCTTCAACTGCAAGATAAGAGCCATTGAAGTTGTACTCCTCGTCCATACTTACATTACCCTCAGTATCTGAGTACTGAGTAGCAACCTGACCATTTGCAAAGAGCTCAGCAAGCACATCATCAGGTGCAACGAAACGTCCCTCACCGTGTGATGCAGGGTTAGCATAAACTCCACCAAGCTCAGCATTAGCAAGCCATGGGCTCTTATTAGATACAACCTTAACATAAGCCACCTTTGAGATGTGTCTGTTAATTGTATTGAATGTGAGTGTTGGTGACTTAGCATCCTGTCCTGTAATCTTACCATTTGGCACGAGACCTAACTTGATAATAGCCTGGAAACCGTTACAGATACCAAGAGCAAGTCCATCTCTCTCATTGAGAAGCTTATCAACTGCTTCCTTCATCTTTGCATTGCGGAAGGCAGTGGCAAAGAACTTAGCAGAACCGTCTGGCTCATCACCAGCTGAGAATCCACCTGGGAACATAATAATCTGTGACTGTTCGATTGACTTTACAAACTCATCAACAGAATCTCTGATTCCCTCAGCATCAAGGTTCTTAAATACCTTAACGATTGTATTAGCACCAGCCTCCTCAAAGACTCTAGCAGAGTCATACTCACAGTTTGTGCCAGGGAATACTGGAATAAATACAGTTGGCTTAGCAATCTTATTCTTGCAAATATGAATTGAATCAGCCTTGTAAAGCTTACTCTCAACCTTATCAGTCTCCTTTGAAGCCTTTGTTGGGAATACATTTTCCAATGTATCCTTCCAAACACTCAAAGCCTCCTCAAGATTGATTGAAACTGAATCATATGTAAATCTCTTATCATCGTTAACCACGCCGACCTTAGTATAATCAGCACTGAGCTCTGCAAGCTTATCTGCAGGAACTTCAGCTACTATGCAGCCGTGCATTGGTGCAAAGAGCTCTTCCTTAGATACTGATGAATCAATATCTACGCCAAGGCCGTTACCAAAGGCCATCTTTGAGATAGCTGGAACGATACCATTTGAATCAAGGACATAAGCTGAAACGATAAGCCCCTTGTGGATCATATCTGTAATCTTTGCGTAGAGTTCCTTAATCTGCTCATAATCAGGAAGCTGGTACTCGTCCTTAGTGATATCAAACTTTACAAGAACATTGCCAGCAGCCTTGAGCTCTGGAGTGATGATATCCTGCTTTGTAGCTACATCAACAGCGAAAGAACAAAGTGTTGGTGGAACATCGATATCCTCGAATGTACCAGACATACTGTCCTTACCACCGATTGAGCCAAGTCCGAATCCGAGCTGAGCTGCATAAGCACCGAGAAGAGCTGCGAAAGGCTGGCTCCATCTCTCTGGATCCTCTGTCATTCTTCTGAAGTACTCCTGGAATGTGAAGTGAATCTTTGTGAGGTCACCACCTGCAGCAACTATCTTAGCAACTGAATCAACAACTGCATAGACAGCACCGTGATATGGGCTCCACTTTGAGAGATATGGATCAAATCCATATGACATCATTGTAACTGTATCACACTTGCCATTGAGTACTGGAAGCTTAGCAACCATTGCCTGAGTCTCTGTGAGCTGGTACTTACCACCGTAAGGCATAAGCACTGAACCAGCACCGATAGATGAGTCAAATCTCTCAACAAGACCCTTCTGTGAACACTCATTGAGATCAGCTAATACCTTTAACCACTCACCTCTTACATCTTCAACACTTCTTGGCTTAAGCACTGCTGCATCCTCTGATGGGATATCAACAAGTACTGTTGTTTCCTGATGAGCACCATTAGTGTCAAGGAAAGCTCTAGAGATATTGACAATATCCTTGCCTCTCCATGTAAGTACAAGTCTAGGATCTTCAGTAACAACTGCGACCTCAATAGCCTCAAGGTTTTCTTCTGCTGCATACTTAAGGAACGCATCAACATCTTCCTTAGCTATAACAACTGCCATTCTCTCCTGTGACTCAGAGATAGCAAGTTCTGTTCCATCAAGACCTTCATACTTCTTTGGAACCTTGTCAAGGTTAACCTTAAGTCCTGCTGCGAGCTCACCGATAGCAACTGAAACTCCACCTGCACCGAAGTCGTTACACTTCTTAACAAGCTTTGTAACTTCTGGTCTTCTGAAGAGTCTCTGCATCTTACGCTCTGTAGGAGCATTACCCTTCTGAACCTCAGCGCCACACTCTTCGATAGACTTAGTTGTATGTACCTTAGATGATCCTGTAGCTCCACCACAGCCATCTCTTCCTGTACGTCCGCCAAGAAGGATGATGATATCGCCTGGATCTGAATTTTCTCTCTTTACTGCTGCTCTTGGAGCTGCTGCTATAACTGCACCAATCTCCATACGCTTAGCAACATAATCTGGGTGGTAGATTTCCTTTACATAACCTGTTGCAAGGCCAATCTGGTTACCATATGAGCTGTAGCCCTGAGCTGCGCCTGTAACAAGCTTTCTCTGTGGAAGCTTCCCCTTGATTGTCTCATTGATAGGCTTTGTAGGATCTGCTGCACCTGTAATTCTCATAGCCTGGTATACATATGTACGTCCTGAGAGTGGATCACGAATAGCTCCGCCAAGACATGTAGCAGCGCCACCAAATGGCTCAATTTCTGTAGGATGGTTATGAGTCTCGTTCTTGAAGTTTACAAGCCACTCCTCTTCCTTGCCATCGATAACTACAGGAACTACTATAGAACAAGCGTTGATTTCATCAGATTCTTCCTGATCTGTAAGCTTGCCCTCAGCTCTTAACTTCTTAGCTGCAAGAAGAGCAAGATCCATAAGGCAGACAAACTTGTCCTTTCTACCCTTGTAGAGCTGCTCTCTATCACTCAGGTAAGCCTTGTATGTATCTTCGATTGGCTTTCTGAAGAAGCCATCCTTAAACTTAACATCTGTAAGCTCTGTGGCAAATGTTGTGTGACGACAATGATCTGACCAATATGTATCAAGTACTCTGATCTCAGTCATTGAAGGATCACGCTTCTCTTCATTCTTAAAATAATCCTGAATGAACTTAAAGTCCTTGAAAGTCATGGCAAGGTTCAAAGAATCATAGAGATCCTTGAGCTCCTTCTCAGCCATATCCTTAAATCCGTCAAATATGATGACATCAGCTGGTGTCTTGTAGTTAGTTACAAGAGTTTCAGGAATAGACTCGCTTGCCTCTCTTGAATCAACTGGGTTGATTGTGAGCTCCTTAATCTTCTCCTTCTCCTCATCAGTAAACTTACCAGAAACAACGTAAGTTGTAGCTGTGTGAACAACAGGGTTCTCATTTTCATTTAAGAATCTGATACACTGCTCACACGAATCAGCTCTCTGGTCAAACTGACCTGGAAGATATTCAATAGAATAACAGAAGTCATCAGCATTGGCCTCGAAGTCTGTCTCTCTTATATTATCAACTGGTGGCTCAGAGAAAACAGTTGTCATCGCTGTCTTAAATGTCTCATCTGAAACACCCTCCACGTCATAGCGGATAAGCACTCTAACATCAGTAACTGTTTTGATGTTAAGATAACCTCTGATCTCTTCCTGAAGTTCCTTTGCCTTTACAGCAAAAGGCTTCTTCTTTTCAACGTATACTCTTCTTACGCCACTCATCATAGCCCTCCATTTTTTAAAAAATTAAAATAGATTTAAATTTTATCACAATTATACAAATAGTTGCAACTAGAACTATTTCCTTTCAATCAATCCGAGCTTGAAACCGCAATCTTGTCTCCGAACTTGATAAGCGTAACACCCTTGATTGGCTCCTTAGCCTCATAAAGTGAATTGCTCACAAAGACCTTGGCACCCGGATAGAGAAGGTTGTTAGCCACAACCTTGGCTGAACTTGATTTTGCCATAAGCTCAAAGAGTATTTTTGCATTTTCATCAAACTTGGAAATCTCTGAATTCTTGATAATCTTTGACTGAAAGACTTCGTCAAAAGTCTTTTGGTTATACTTTTCAGATCCAGCCTTTTTAAGTATATCAAGCTTATCCAGCACGGCAGACAAAATCTTGACATCTTCCTTGCACCTTTTAAGCTTAATAATCAGGCTTGCGTACTCACTCTGAAGTGCCTTTGTCTCTCCGGCCCTTATAATTGTTGAAACGTAGGCATCATTTCCAAGATTTGCGGCCTCTATTCCAAGAATTCCTGTGACATCACCGCCATGTATGACTCCCTGTTTGCCGGCAACCTTAACCTTTCCATAGCACATAACCGCAGAATTCAGGATATAGTTTGCCTCAATATCGCCATGACAGCGGATATTTAAATTTTCAAGGAATTTAGCCTTGATATTGCCTCCAGCCTCAACATAAGCAATTCCTTTTCCATTGATGCCGTCTTTAAAGATAATGTCTTTGCCAGCCTTGATTACAGAGCCTTCAACATAACCTCCGATTGTAACATTGCCCTTGGCATTGATAGTCACGCCAGTTATTACATTGCCCTTTATTTCAACATCACCGTTGAAATCTATATTGCCCACATTAAGGCTCACATCTCCGTCAATTGTCAGTACAGAAAGGACATTCAAGTCCATATTTTTGTACTCGACCTTGCCATCGATAGCAGCATAGTACTCTGTCTCATCTTCATTTAAAGTAAAGCCTCTTCCTCTAAGTCTGGATTTTGGTCTTCCCGGCTTAGGAATCAAGAGCTTACCACATACATCAAAGCCAAAAACTCCATTGGTGTGAGGTATGTACTCAACCAGTTTTTGTCCCTTTGTCACCAGTTCAAAGAGCTTGATATTGTAGTAATCAACAGATCCGTCTTCCTTTACTACAGGCTTTCCATTGTGTTTTGTCTCAAAAAAGAACTTATATTCACCATCTTCGCCATCCTGACTTGCCTTGCCAGAGGCAATTATTTCTGTTGAATCATAGGTCTTATTATCTATCATGGAATGAATTTTTTGCTCATTGATTCCCATCTTCACTCCACATTCCTTGATACGCTCTAAAACTTCTTCATAATTATATTTTTTGTCAGCCCCATCGATTCCATAAGGAGTTCTTAAACATAGAAATGCATTCATTTTATCTTCAGAGAGCGTGACAACGATTGAATCTAACTCATTCTCACCCATATATTCACCTCTGTTTTTCTAGATTAAGCCTTGTTTCTTTCATCTGCTCTGGACTGAGGTCCTTATCAAGATAGGACTTTACATCCAACTTATTTTCAAGTCCTATTCTGATTTCTTTCATCTGTTCTCCACTGTATTCCTCTTTGGCATAGACATCCACATCTATCCCTTCTGTCAAGCCAATAAGAATCTCATGTCTCTGATACTCATCAAATTCCCCTCTTGCATCAGGATCATTTCCCTCTCTTATGCTCTTCATCTCATAAGGATCTACAAATGGATCACCATACTCATCTACATCTGATCCCTCTTTCAGGCCCAGTCTTATCTCTTCCATCTGAGCTGATGAAAAACCAGGCAGGTTGTACTTACTTATGTCTAATTGATCTTCCAAACCTAGTCTTATCTGCTTCATCTGCTCACTGTTAAACTCGTGGAAAAGATATGCATTCACATCCACACAAGCTTCAAGTCCCAGGCGAATCTCATTGAGCTGGTACTCGTCATAGCCCTCGCCCATATAAAAGCTCAGGTCAAATCCTTCATCTGCAGCCAACTTGAACTGGTTGAGCATACCTGGGCTGTATCCCTTTGAGACCATATCACTGAAGTCTGGAATCTTATGCTCATTATTTCCGCTATTGATAATCTCTTCCAGTCTCTCTCTTTCCTCGTCACTCATTGCATTGTCAATAAAAGTCATGTCTACTCCTTCCCACGCCAGAACTTGTCAAGCGCGATTCGATAAGAATTCTTATCTACATTTATATTTTTTTCCCACTCCTTAGGAAATAATCTTCTGTACTCATTGCTCATAAACCTGTCATCCAAGAGGGTAATAAGTCCCACATCCTCTGTAGTTCTTATAACTCTGCCTGCTGCCTGCATTACTTTATTCATGCCAGGAAAGACATATGCATAAGAGTAGCCATCCTTGCCTTGTGAATCAAAGAAATCTCTCAAAAGGTTCCTCTCCTGTCCAATCATAGGAAGGCCGGTGCCGACTATTATGGCCCCAATCAGGCTCTCATGAGTCAAGTCAATCCCCTCAGAAAAGATTCCTCCAAGGACAGTAAAGCCTATACAGCTCACCTCATCATCCTCATTCAAGAAAGAAGATAAGAAGTTTTCTCTCTCCTCCTCGCTCATATAGGTATTTTGCATCAAGAGTTTGCTCTCGTCGTCTAAATAGTCCTCGATGAATATGTCGCTCACTTCCTTCATATACTTGTATGAGGGAAAGAAAACCATATAGTTTCCCCTCTTTGATGCCACAGTCTTTTCAATATATTCACATATCTTCCTGTACTCAGCCTCATTTCTTCTAGTATATCTGCTCGAAACATCTGTAGCTATGGCAAGAAGTCTCTTGTCGGGGTCAAATACAGAATTTGCGTAAATGGCATATTCGCCTATATCCCCAGTAATCATCTCCTTAAAATAATTGATAGGAAGAAGAGTTGCTGAGAAAAAAACACCACTTCTCACCTTTGATATGACATGGGCAATATTGCTTGACGGATCCGCGCAGAAAAGATGGAGTCTAAATATCCCATCCTTGTCCAATTCCGAATATACAATATATTTCTCATCACATCTGTCATACATCTCAAGGAAATGCCTAATTCTGAAGAAATAATCAAGAATCTCTTCCCTGTCCTCTATCTTTTTGTTATCAGTCAAGTAGTCGCTGATAGCGCCATAGAGGCGATCCAGGTAATCTGGCAGCTTGCCTATAGCTTCGATGTTCTCATAGACAGTCATGCCATCACAACTTTTCCTTAATGATAACATATCCTTATTGCACTTCTCAATCAGGGAATAGATTTTCTTGTGATTTCTTATAGACTTGACTCTGCGCAGTTGGAGCAGCTCCTCTTTGGTAATGTCAGCCGAGTACATAGTCCTTGCTCTATCCACCAAATTGTGGGCCTCATCCACAAGCACTACATAATCGTGATCACTTCCATCGCTAAAATAGCGCTGCAAAGCCACATCCGGGTCAAATACATAGTTGTAGTCACATATTATGGCCTGGCACCAATACGAGACATCAAGTGACAATTCGTAGGGACAGACGCAGTACTTTTTTGCATAATCCTCAATTGTCTCCCTCTTGATAAAGTCGTTATTGATAAGCAGGTCATACATGCAGGAATTAACCCTGTCATAGTGGCCCTTGGCGTATATGCAGTCATTGGGATTGCATAATCTTTGATCCAAAAAGCAGATTTTATCCCTGGCTGTTATAGTAAGACAGGACATATTGAGACCCTTTTGCTGCATCAGATTAAAGCTGTCCTCTGCCACAGTCCTTGTTATTGTCTTACTTGTGAGATAAAAAATCTTCTCAGCTAGCCCCCTGCCCATAGCCTGAACAGCAGGGTAAAAGGTTGATAGAGTCTTTCCTGTACCCGTAGGAGCCTGAATATAGAGATTATCTCCATTCTCAATACATCTATAGACTCCTGCAACCAGCTTTTTCTGTCCTTCTCTATAGGGATATGGAAAGTCAAGTTCAAGAACAGACTTTTCCATCCTAGCCTTTGAACTTATGGCATAGTCTGCCCAAGGCTTAAAAAGGCCATATATTTCCTCAAACCAGTCACATATGTCCTTTTTGCTGTACTCATAATTAAAATATCTTGTCTTATTCTCCATCTCAGGATTACAGTAAGTTATTCTTATTCCAATCTTTTCCAAATCCTTTTGTATGAGATAAATATAGGCATAGAGCAAAGCCTGAGCCTTATGGACAGGGACTGCATCGGTCATCTTATTGAGATTAGTCCTTATAGTTTTAATCTCATCGACCAGGACATCTGACAGAGGAGTCTTGTTTCCGTCCGCATCCTCCTCCAAGTCACATATGATGCCGTCAGCTCTGCCCTCAATAGTAATCCTGTAAAAGTCCTCATCTATGGTCATTTTCAGAGGAACTTCCGCGTGATATCTCGAGCCCGAAGACTTTTGTATAGCCCTGTGAATTCTGGCCCCTTCTAGCATAAACTTGGCGGAGCTTGCCCCAGACACCTTACTGGCATCTATATCTCCTTCTCTCACGATAAACTCTACCAAATGTCTGACAGAAATCTTCAACTCATCATCATTTACAGTAAACATCAGTCTTCCACCACTCTATATAGATAAGCATTTCCTCTTTTTCCAACCCTTGACAAAATTCCAAGCTCAGTGAGTACTCTAAGACTGATTCCAGCCAGGTCGTGGCTAAGGCCACTTGCTTTAGAATACTCTTTTAAGGTAAAATCCTCCTCCAAGTCCAGAGGAACAAACTGCATATAATCCTCAACCCTGTTTAAATCGACCTCTCTTACTATGCCAAGAGGCATAGAGTCAAATTTTTTCAAGTAAAGGGATCTGCCGCTAGCCGACTGACTCTCGAAGTAATAATCCTCACACTCAAGGGCAACCAGCTTTATTCTTATATTGGGATGGCTAAGATAGGACTTTATCCTGTAAAGCTCCACAAATGCTTCCTCATCCTTCATGTGTTTGGGAGATTTTCTTCTTCTTAAAATCTCACCTGTATCCTCATCAATATAACACAGAGTCCTTGAATCAACCATAGGATATACAATCGTAACTATGTGTTCCTTCAAAAAAACCTCAAGCTTGGGTCTTAGCCTGTCAAAGCTCTTTGTCTGAATTTCTACCACACTGCCGTCATCTCTCAATATATCCGCATAAAAGCCCTCAATTGGGATTTCCTGCTGTCTCTTATCAGCTTCATAATAATTCTTGAGCACCCTGTGAATTGTCTTTTCCTGCAAAGAACCAATGCCCTGATCTCTTCTCTCATTGAGAACCACCAGGGAGAGAGCATCATAAAAGGCCTTGTCCATGCCCTTTTTGTCAATCTGCTTCAATCTGTCTACCATCAAGGCCCAGGTAGCATTAATTATTCTCTTTTTCTCTCTAATCCCTATCTTAGTTCTATTTCTTTTCGCCATAAAATTCCTTAAAAACGGGCAAAAGACGCCTTTATGCTCTCCTGCCCGTTTAAATATTTATTACTATTGCTTTGCTCTAGAAAGAGCCTGCTCTAAATTCACCTTTAAGGCTGACTCTACAACAAATCCATCATAGAGCGAACCTGCATGTTTTCTGATATAGTCGAGAGCCATCTCATATGAAGCCCCCTCCTCTATCTGCTTTTCACAGTCATTGGCAACTGCAACTATCTTGGCTGTCATAGGAATCTCATTGCCAGAAAGGCCATCAGGATAGCCCTTTCCATCATATCTTTCCTTGTAGTATCTAACTCCCAATTCAACTGTCTTCATAATCTGCAGTTCCTTTAGGATATCAGCACCCTTGACCACAATCTGTCTGTAAACATCACTGTTTTCATCGACATTGCCGTATTGATCCCATGAATCATCAGACAAGGCTACCTTACCGAAATCATGTAAGAGTCCAGCATAGTATACCTCATTGCACTCTTCTTCTCCAAGTCCCATCTGTTCAGCTATAGCTTTGCTTATCTCGGCTACCTTATCACAGTGATCCTTTAGTCTTGGCAATCTGACCTCCATAGCCCTGTACATAGACAAAACTACCTTGATTGAAATATTTGCCAAGCTTTCCTTCTCCTTGACAACTCTAGCCTCAAGAAGGTTTTTCTGATTTGTCTGCTTCAACCAGTATTCTTGTATCTCTGACATGATAATCCAGGAAATACCGGCAAATGCTACGACAAGCAGTGGATAAACCCTTCTTATCGTTGCCAGGTAGCTGTAGCCAAGCTTATCCACCAAGCTAGTGTTAAGCATAAGTGTGGAAATCAGGGTCAAAATAAAGCCAAATATTGTTCCCCATCTAATTCCCAGGGAAAAGAAACTTATAGTCATCACTATCAAGGCCCAGAAAGGAGAAATCTCCCTAGCCCATCCAGTAAAAAACAAGACCAAGCTGGCTGCAAATATTGCGCTTGTTGCAAACACATCAAGAGCCGGCATGTATTTTTTCTCAGAAAAAATCTCGCATACAGCATAGAAGACGAAAGCCACGGCAATCACCAAGACAGCCTTAGTCATGCCCAGAGCATAAACCATAAAGGCTGATACCAAGAGAATGATCATCATAAGTCTTCTTATCCAGAGAGCCATATAGGGATCTCTCTCATTTTTCTTATAGATTTGAACAATAATTTTTATGTGTTTTTTAAGCTCGTCAAAGTCCATAATCAAACCTCAATTTTCTTAATCCTAATCAGCTTGCAAATAGCCTCGGCAATCATAGGATCAAATTGGATTCCAGAATTCTTTTCAAATTCAGCCAAAATATATTCAGGATCACACTTTTTTCTATAAACACGGCTTGAATTCATCGCATCAAGCGCATCAGCTCCACTTATGTATCTAGCTATTTCAGGTATATCACTGCCTGAAATTCCATTTGGATATCCAGATCCATCAAATCTTTCATGATGATATCTTGCTCCCAAATCAGCACCAGGAAGAAATTCAAGTTCGCTCAAAATCTCCTTGCCCCAAATGGTGTGCATTTTCATAATTGCATATTCATCATCTGTAAGTCTGCTCTGCTTTTTAAGAATTCTGTCAGGCACAGCAATCTTTCCAATATCATGCAAGAGTCCACTTCTATAAATAATCTCAAGTTGGTCATAATCAGTGACACCGCACTCCTCAGCTATCAATCTTGAATATTCTGCCACTCTCTGTGAATGCTGACCTGTGTATTCATCCTTTTCATCGATAATTGATGTGATGGCTGTGATACCATTAAGCATAACCCTCTCAGATTCACGTACAGCCTTCTTAATCTCCCTCTGCAAGAGCATTTCCTGATCATATGAATTCATCTGATAGCTCTTATAAAAGACATCACAGACAAAAATAATCATAAAGAAGAATATATTTAGAACTGGAAATAGATTCCTATAATCTAGAGAATAATCGTAAACAAGGATGCTGTTGACAGGTGTCCAGAAAAGAATCACAGACATAGCCACAAAATACAGTCCAACCCAGATTCCTACAGGCAATCCATAGAGAATAATCATGACATATGAAATAATAAATATCCAAAAATTGGCCGATCCATCCAAAAAGCCAAAGAAGAGCGACAAAGTCAAGATACCTGACACAATCATCATAGGCACATATATTGCCATCCTAACATTTTTGATATTTTCAATCCACATTGGCAGGCTTATAAGTACGATAGCCACTATAGTCAGTCCATAAAAAACTGGTATAAAATCATTAGAAGCATTTTTCAAGTTAGGAATAAACAATAAGACACCCAAGAAAAAAGAAATCAATTTCAGAGTGTACATATTTATTTCCGCATCCCTCTCGTAATCGAATACCGCCCTAACTTTTTCAAAAAATTTATTCATAATAAATCCTCTCAAACAGGATATAAATTTATTGTTAATTATACTAAATTTTCCATTTACAGTCAATGCAAATGCCCTTTATAGAGGGAATCCGCTCAAGATTGATGGAACAAAAACCTTTACTAAAATTAATTTATATTGTATCATAATACATATTTTTTGATTGGAGATTCTACTGATGAACAAAGTCTACATGGCATTTCCAGGCGGCAAGAGCAAGGTCCTTACTCTGAGCTATGATGATGGAAAAACACAGGATTTAAGACTGCTTGAAATATTTAATAAATATGGGATTAAGGCCACTTTCAATCTAAATTCCGGACTCACATATATGGATAACCGAATTAAGGAAAAAGACTGGGCAGGTGTATATGAGGGACATGAGGTCGCAGTCCACACAAGTGAGCACCCTACTATAACAAGATGCAACAATGCATATGTCATCAATCAGATTCTTGAAGACAAAATGGCAATTGAGAAGTATTTTAAAAAGCCAATCACTGGTATTGCCTATCCTAACGGTGCCGGCGATGAGAGAATTGCCAGCTTAAGTGCAGCCTGCGGTTTAAAGTACGGAAGACTTGCCTGTGATAAGTACGCTGAAGTCTACTCCGCAAAGGCTTTAGCCAAGGAAGCTGAAGGTCCTATTCTCCTTGGCGACCCTACTGGCTTTGACATGCCAGACAATTATTTGCTCTGGAAGCCTACCTGTCATCACAATCACCACCTGCTAGACTTTACAAAATCTTTTATTTCACTCAAAAAGCGACAGTACCTCTACATGTTCTATGTGTGGGGTCATAGCTTTGAGTTCGACCGCAACGACAACTGGAATTTGATTGAAGAATTTGCCGAGATGATAAGCAAGCAGGATGATATCTGGTATGCTACCAATGGTCAGATTGTCGAGAACAAGGAAATCTTTGAAAGACTTGAATTTGCTGCTGATAATTCATTTGTCTACAACCCTTCAGCCAAGTCTTGCTGGGTAAGAATAAACGATGACCACTATGAGGAGATTCCTGCTGGCCAGCTTCATTTTTTCGAAAGCAAAAAAGCGTAAAAGAATGCCCTTCTATAAAAAATGCATTTATGTCTAATACTTAATATTAAAAAAAGGCTGTGCGATTACCTCTTTCAGGGTTTCACACAGCCTTCTTAATTTCTTATTCAAAAATCTCAAATAAATTCTCTTATATTATTTCAAATCCTTCATATCAACATCATCCATATCGTCGAAATCCTGGTTCTCACCAGCCATTCCCCAGATGAATGTGTATGCATGTGTAGCTGAAGCAGAGTGAATAGACCAGCTTGGTGAAATTACAGCCTCTTCATTGCGCATGATGATATGTCTTGTCTCTGTTGGCTCGCCCATGTAGTGGAATACAACATCATTTTCAGGTACTTCAAAGTAAAGATATACTTCCATTCTTCTGTCATGTGTATGACATGGCATAGTATTCCAAACACTGCCTGGCTCAAGGCAAGTCATACCCATCTCAAGCTGGCAAGACTCAACCTGTCCTGGAAGGATGTACTTGTTGATTGTTCTGTGGTTAGCATTCTCAAGGCTACCAAGCTCCTTCTTATTCTCAGGAAGGATATCCTTAGCAGGATCGATAAATACTGTTGGATATGTCATATGTGCTGGTGTTGAGTTAAAGTAGAACTTAGCTGGATTTGAAGCATCATCACTTGAGAACTTAATCTCACGAGCGCCCATACCAATGTACATACCATCTTTATACTTGAACTTGTAATCAACTCCATCAACAGTAACTGTTCCTTTGCCGCCGATATTGATGATTCCCATCTCTCTTCTCTCAAGGAAGTACTTTGCTCTAAGCTCAGCGCCTGCCTCAAGTGTGAGTGTATCAGCTGTTGGTGTTGCAGAACCAACGATGATTCTGTCAATCTGGCTATAAATAGTCTTAATCTCACCCTTTACGAAAAGGTCCTGAATTAAGAAATCATGTCTTAATCTCTCTGTGTCATAAGTTTTTACGTCGACTGGGTTTGCTCCTGGTCTTACTTCCATCTTTACTTAACCTCCATTAATTTAAAGAAATAGCTGTCATATATCAATTAGGCCAGTCCTTCTGGCCGACAGCTATATAATTTTAACATATATAAATTTCTTAATCAATAATATCCAATATCAGTTTTCTCTTTCTCACTGAATCCTGGCCTATGTGAATTGCTTCCTTGATCATCTTTTCAGCCTCAAGAGTTTTCGCATGGTCGCATGAGTAAATGACTCCTATACAATCGCCCTTTTTAACCTGATCTGCCACCTTGACCTTTAAGACAAGTCCTACAGACAGGTTAATCTGACTCTCCTTAGTTGCTCTTCCTCCGCCAAGAATCATGGATGCAAGGCCAATCTTATCCGAAACTATGCCTGTGACATATCCATCGCTATCAGCCTTAACCTCATAGCTTTCAGTGTTTTTCAGCAAAGCTGACGGATCATCACAGAAGGAGTCGTCTCCCCCCTGGCTTGCTATAAGCTCATGAAATTTCTTAAGGGCCTGACCGCTCTCAAGGTTATACTTAAGCATTCTCTCAGCTTCTTTTACATCCTCCACATAGCCTGACTCTAACAAGATTTGAGCGCCAAGGACCATAACCAACCTTTTAAGATCTGCCGGTCCTTCTCCTTTAAGCGTATCTACAGCTTCCATAACCTCTAGTATGTTTCCTACTGCATAGCCCAGAGGCTGATCCATATCAGACACAACCGCTCTGACTCTCTTCCCAGCCCCCTTGCCTATCTCAACCATAGTTTTAGCCAGAGCCACAGCATCCTTCTTAGTCTTCATAAAGGCTCCACTGCCACACTTGACATCAAGCACTATGATATCAGCCCCTGCGGCCAATTTCTTGCACATGATACTGGCTGCAATAAGGGACATATTCTCTACCGTCGCCGTAACATCTCTCAGAGCATACAATTTCTTATCTGCAGGGGTCAGATTTCCCGTCTGACCATTGATTGCTATACCTATATCATTGATTTGGCTGATAAAAGCCTCCTCTGAAAGGTGGGTTGAAAAGCCAGGAAAACTCTCAAGCTTATCTATAGTGCCGCCTGTATGGCCTAAACCTCTGCCGCTCATTTTAGCCATCTTGATTCCGCAGGCTCCCATAAGAGGAATAAGTACCAGGGAAGTCTTATCTCCAACGCCTCCAGTTGAGTGCTTGTCTCCTATGATACCCTCGATCTTGTCAAGCTTTAAAACATCGCCCGAGTCTCTCATGGCAAGAGTCAGGTCAATAGTCTCCCTCATGTTCATCTTCTGAAAATATATAGCCATAGCCAGAGCTGAGGCCTGATAATCCGGAATCTCGCCCTTTGTATATCCCTCAATGAAAAAATTAATCTCTTCTTTTGTCAATTCACCGCCATTGCGCTTCTTTGCAATGATATCAACCATTCTCATAATTTTGCCCTCTTATATCAATCAAAAATCTCAGCCACTCTGCTCTTTCCGACGCTGGTAGGCTTGAGCCCCCACATTTCGGCCAATGTCTGTGCTATATCTGCGTATGTGTTTGAAGTGTGGAGATTGACTCCCCTCTTAAGCCTTGGTCCATAGAAAAGAAGTGGAACAAACTCCCTAGAGTGGTCTGTGCTTGGAGTTGTAGGATCACAACCGTGATCGGCAGTTATGATAAGCATGTCATCCTCTCTCATCTCTTCCATAATGCTCTTAAGCCTCTTATCAAAGTTCTCAAGGCCCTTGGCGTATCCCTGATAATCATTTCTGTGGCCCCAAGTTGAGTCAAACTCAACAAGATTGGTATATATAAGGCCTTCCTCCACTTTGGCCATATATTCAAGAGTCACATCGCATCCATCCATATTGTCCTTGGTATGGCGCGCTTCAGTAATACCCACCCCGGCAAATATATCTTCTATCTTTCCAACGCCGATGACAGGAAGACCTGCATCCTTAATCCTCACTAAGATATTGTCCTCGCTAGGTTTGAGTGAAAAATCCCTCCTGTTGGCAGTTCTCTTATATGACCCATTGCCCTGACCGACAAAAGGTCTGGCAATTACTCTTGCGACAGCATGATCACCCACAAGAATCTGTCTTGCTATATGGCAAATTCTATAGAGTTCATCCACTGGAATCACATCCTCATGTGCCGCAATCTGAAAGACAGAATCCCCAGATGTGTATATGATAGGCTTTCCTGTCCTCACATGTTCATCGCCCAACTCATTGATAACAACAGTTCCTGAAGCTGGCTTATTACACAAAATTCCAGCTAATCCTGTCTTTTCAAGGAATTCATCAATTATCTTATCAGGAAAGCCATCCGGATAGGTTGGAAATGGCTTTGGTGTATAGATACCCGCCATCTCCCAATGTCCAATTGTTGTATCCTTGCCTTGTGACATCTCAGCCAACTTGCCATAGGCTCCCAATGGGCTGTCACACTTGTCCAGATTCTTGATTCCATCGATATTGCCAAGGCCCAAACTGATAAGGTTTGGTATATTGAGGCCACCGACTGCTGCAGCTGTATTTCCCAAGGTATCGCTGCCCTCATCACCAAATTTTGCTGCATCTGGAGCCTGGCCACAGCCAACGCTGTCAAGCACAATCCATATAATCCTTCTAATAGTCTTATCTTCCGTCATATTATCACCTCGCAAATCTCTCATTAAGTCTTTATAAGCCTTGTGGCACACATAATAAGTTACATAAAGGTCCAAGTCAGCCATCAAACACAACAAAGTCCTATAGCTTCCTCATTATTGCTTCTTAATAGCCATAAGTCATATATAATCTTAATATCACGTAATTAGTTATTGCTATTATAACAGATTCGGCTAATTCTTTCCTTGTTTTTTAGGCCTAAGTGTCGTAAAATTACAAATATGTTTTTAAAAATAAGGAGGTTATGGCCCTAGGCCTAAATGATATGAGTTTTGAATTTTTAAGAAAACTTCCAACTCCTCAGGAAGTAAAGGATGAGATTCCAGTTCCAGCTAATATTGCATCAATCAAAGAAAAGCGTGACGCAGAAATCAAAGATGTCATTGCTTCTAAGTCAGATAAATTTCTCTTAATTGTAGGACCTTGTTCAGCAGACAATGAAGACGCTGTTGTAGATTACACTCTCCGTCTTAAGAATGTACAGGAGAAGGTCTCAGATAAGATTATTATAATTCCTAGAGTATACACTAATAAGCCACGTACTACAGGCACAGGCTACAAAGGTATGCTCCATCAGCCAGATCCAGAAAAAAGTTCAGATATGCTCGCAGGTCTATATGCAATACGTAAGATGCACATTAAAGTTATGACTGAGTCAGAGCTTATGCCTGCTGATGAGATGCTTTATCCTGAAAACTACTGGTTCCTCTCAGACGTATTGTCATATGTTGCCGTAGGTGCACGTTCTGTAGAAGATCAGCAGCACCGTCTCACTGTATCAGGCATGGAAGTTCCTGCCGGCATGAAGAATCCAACAAGTGGTGACTATGCCGTCATGCTCAATTCTTGCCTTGCAGCTCAGGCTAAGCAGACCTTTATCTACCGCAACTGGGAGGTTAAGACATCCGGCAACCCTTATGCCCACACTATTCTCAGAGGAGCTGTCAACAAGCATGGTCAGAATATTCCTAACTACCACTATGAGGATCTTATCAGACTTGTAAATATGTACAGCACCAGAGAGCTTACAAATCCTGCATGTATCATTGATACCAACCACTCTAATTCCGGCAAAGTATACTACGAACAGAAGAGAATCGCAAAAGAAGTTCTGCACAGCATGAAGCATTCGCCTGATGTAAGAGGGCTCGTTAAGGGTCTTATGATTGAGAGTTATATCGAGCCAGGCAACCAGAAGGTTGACGGAGGTGTATACGGCAAATCTATCACCGACCCTTGTCTTGGCTGGAATGAGACAGAAAAGCTCATCTATGAAATCGCTGATTTGCTCTAATTGCTATAATTTAGAACAATACTTAAATAAAAGCTCATGCTTAAGGTTTTTATGCAAACCTAAGGCATGAGCTTTTTTCTTGTTTTATTCTTGTTTTATTCTTGTTTTATTCTTGTTTTATTCTTGTCTTGCTACTTACTATTGTAACCTATCTTATGTCTTATCTTCTTTCTTATTTAGCTTTATATTTGAGCCATTTTCTTTTCTTCTTTCAATAAGGTTAATGTAAGCCATAATAGCTGATATTGTCTTTGAATCCTGAATCTTAAGATCAAATATCATATCTCTTAGGTCATAGGGATCACAGGCATAGACATCTATAAATTCATCCTGATCTAGGTTCTGCTTAGACTTCACAAGGTCTTTGGCAAGAAAGACATCTATCACCTCATTGCAGAAAGCAACTGCAGTGACCACCTTTATCATAAGCTTTAAGTTCTTACTCTTATATCCAGTCTCTTCCTCAAGCTCTCTGGCTGCTGCATCGATCATTTCCTCACCCGGCTCAATACCACCCGCTGGTATTTCCAGAGTAAATCTATCAAGTGCATTTCTGTACTGCTTTACCATAAGAATTTTTCCATCTTCTGTGACTGGAATAACCGCTGCCGCACGCTTGTGGTCTATAAAGTCCCATATAGCCCTATGGCCATTCTGGCCTTCTATTGTGTCAGCATACATTGAGAGCATAGATCCCTTATGAACTAGTTTTCTGTCTATGCGCCTTATTCTTTCTGTTGGATTCAATGAATCCCCATCAAAAGCGCAATTATTTTGATTTTTTGAAATATCCATATAACACCTGCTTTTCAAAATTTATATTCTGACATTCATTTAAATTCACACTAATAAGTTGTTTTCCAAGCTGTTTTCCAAGCTTACTTTCCGACGCATGCCTTATAGCACTCATCTGTTGCCTTGATCACAGCATTTCTCAAGCCAAACTCTTCAAGGGCTGCGACGCCGCGTATTGTTGTTCCACCAGGTGAACACACATCATCCTTAAGCTTTCCTGGATGTTCGCCTGTCTCAAGAACCATTTTTGCAGAGCCAAGAACTGTCTGAGCCACAAGTTTATAAGCATCTTTTCTAGGAATTCCATACTTTACAACACTGTCAGCAAGAGCTTCAATAAACATGTAAACATATGCAGGAGAGCTGCCTGAAGCACAGGTAACAGCACTCATAAGTCTTTCCGGCACTTCTACCATCTTACCGAATGAGTTAAAGAATTTCTCTATCATGTCTCTCTCACCGAGAGCGAGCTCCTTGCTATCCATGCAAACGCCAGTCATTCCCTCTCCCACAAGAGCTGGTGTGTTAGGCATAACTCTTACCACTCTTACATTCTTATCAAACTTATCCTTAATTGAAGCTATATCAATTCCTGGAGCAAGCGAGATAATAACATGTTCCTCTGTCACAATATCACGGATATTCTTGATTACAGTGTCATATACAAGAGGTTTTACAGCAAGGATTATATACTTTGCATTGTTAGCGCACTCTGCATTGCTCTCCACATTGCGAACGCCTGTCTCCTGGCTTATCTTATCTCTTCTGTCCTGACTTGGACAAGTAAAAAGGATATCCTCCTTGTCAAATACTGATAAGGCTCCCTTAAGCATTGCATAGCCCATATTTCCCATGCCTATAAATCCGAATTTCATCATTTTCATTTTCTCCTATTTTGATATTAAATTTTGAATGATTTTGAAACTATTATAAACCACTTTAGAATAAATTGCCATAAATTAAGGCACTGACTCTAAGTCAGTGCCCTCTTTATACTTTATTCTTTTTCTTATTACTTGCTCTCAAGAATCTTATCAAGGCTTACAAGCTTAACGCAAAGCACGAAAATCTCAGCTGCCTGAGCCATCTCTTCTGGAGTTGGGAATGATGGAGCAATACGAATGTTTGAATCCTTTGGATCCAAGCCATATGGGAATGTAGCACCAGCACCTGTCAATGTAAGACCTGCCTCCTTGCACTTAGCAACGATAGCCTTAGCACATCCTTCAAGTGCGTCAAATGAGATGAAATATCCTCCAAGTGGTCTTGTCCACTCACCAATTTCAAGTCCGCCGAGTTCTGAATCAAGAACCTTAAGTGTAGCCTCAAACTTAGGTCTAAGCTCTGCAGCATGCTTCTTCATGTGCTCTTTAATTCCTTCAGCATTCTTAAAATATCTTACATGGCGAAGCTGGTTAAGCTTGTCATGACCGATAGTCTGGATTGTGAGTGACTTCTTTACATCATCAAGGTTAGCCTTTGAAGCTGCCATTACAGCCACACCTGAACCTGGGAAGCTAATCTTTGATGTTGAAGCAAACTCAAATACTATATCTGGATTTCCAGCTTCCTCACAAAGTGAGATAATATCAAGGATCTCTGGCTGATTATCATCATAGAGGTGATGAACAGAATAAGCATTGTCCCAGAAAATTCTGAAATCCTTAGCTGCTGGCTTAAGATTAGCAAATCTCTTTACAGTTTCATCAGAATATACATAGCCCTGTGGGTTAGAGTACTTTGGAACACACCAAATGCCCTTAACTGCAGGATCATTGTTTACATACTCTTCAACCATGTCCATATCTGGGCCATTCTCAGTCATAGGAATTGTCACAAGTTCAAATCCAAAATGCTGAGTTACTGCAAAATGTCTGTCATAGCCAGGTGCAGGACATAAAAACTTTATCTTATCAAGCTTACACCAAGGTGTCTGGCCAAGGTAACCATGTGTATATCCTCTAGAAATCTGATCATACATAACATTAAGGCTGGAATTGCCATAAACGATTACGTTTTCAGGATTTGTATTAATCATTTCTGCCATAAGCTTCTTGGCCTCTGGAATACCTGTAAGTACACCATAGTTTCTGCAATCACTTCCATCCTCTGAATAAAGAAGAGAATCAGACTTAATAGCATCAATGATATCAAGTGAACAATCAAGCTGTTTTGCTGAAGGCTTTCCTCTAGACATATTAAGGCTAATTCCCTTACCCTTGACATCCTCATACTGCTTATTTAACTCTTCTCTAAGCGCAAGAAGGTCTTCTTTGTTCATCTCTGAATATTTCATAGTTTAAGCTCCTTTTTAAAATTTAACTCAAATAAAAACCTTTTCAGGCCATATTTAGCGAGTACGATTGATATCATACAATGCCACCAGTAAAAATGCAAGGAAATATTATTTATTTGAAGTAATTAAAGCTGTTGGCATTTAAAATTTAGGTTTAAGTCAATTCTAATTAATATAATTAAGCACAAAAAATCCCCCTAAGGAAAATAATATCCAAAGGGTATCCATCTTTCCTTGGGGGATTTTTCATTTTTTAAATTTAAGGAAAAACAAAGCTTTTTTAAGAGTTCAATTAAGCTCTCTTCTTAAGCACCTTGCTTGCAAGAAGAAAAAAAGCACTTGCTAAGAACAAGCCTGCAATCGGTTTTAAGTCCTTTATTCCCTTTGCAGCATAAATATCAAGAGTTTCAATACTTGTCAAATTTGAAATAGGAGTTAAATCAGTAATTCCTGCATTTCTTTCCAAACCCAAATAAGTTAAATTTGTACAATGGTACTTTGGTACCAAAATCTAAGAAAAGCTATAATATTAATACAAGAACTAAAAAAGGTGTGGGTCTAAACCCACACCTAAAAATTTAATCATAGTAACAGATTTATCATCTGTCATCTGAACTCACTAGTGAAACTATATCGAAACTACTTTGCATAGTCAACAACTCTTGACTCTCTGACTACGCTGACCTTAATTTGGCCAGGATATTCCATCTGACTCTCAATCTGTTTTGAAACATCCCTTGCAAGCAGTACCATATCTGAATCATTAACAGTTTCAGGAACTACCATAATACGAATCTCTCTACCTGCCT
Source organism: uncultured Lachnospiraceae bacterium (assembly GCA_947164605.1). Lineage (GTDB taxonomy): Bacteria > Bacillota > Clostridia > Lachnospirales > Lachnospiraceae > CAMUXE01. The sequence goes on from CAMUXE010000011.1 coordinate 58,191, forward strand.
GAATAGCAAATGACTTATCAACTCCATCATAGGAATTGGCAATATCTTCTAATTGTTTAAGTCTGTTTGTGTAAGTCTCCATTGTCTCACGTCTAGCACCAGGTCTAGCAGCTGATATAGCATCTGCAGCCTGTACAAGACAAGCAATAAGGCTTTCTGGATCAACATCGCCATGATGTGATTCAATAGCATTGATTACAGTAGGCGATTCTTTGTATCGTCTTGCAATCTCAGCACCTAACTGTACGTGTGAGCCCTCAACCTCATGGTCAATAGCTTTACCAATATCATGGAGCAAACCAGCCCTCTTGGCAAGCTTTACGTCACAGCCAACCTCTGCAGCTAAAAGTCCGCAGATTTGAGCCACTTCGATAGAATGCTTTAAAGCATTCTGACCATAGCTTGTTCTGTAGCGCATACGTCCTAAAAGTTTTACAAGTTCTGGATGAACGCCGTTAACACCTACTTCAAGTGTAGCTGCTTCACCCTCTTCCTTCATAGTAACTTCTACTTCTTTCTGAGCCTTCTCAACCATCTCTTCAATTCTAGCTGGATGAATACGACCATCAAGTATAAGCTTCTCTAAAGCAATTCTTGCAATTTCTCTCCTAACCGGATCAAAAGCAGAAAGTACTACAGCTTCTGGAGTATCATCAATAATCAACTCAACACCAGTCATTGTCTCTAATGTACGAATATTTCTACCTTCTCTTCCGATAATTCTACCCTTCATCTCATCATTTGGTAGCTGAACTACTGAGATAGTTGACTCAGCAACATGATCAACAGCGCATCTCTGAATTGCAGATACAACTATTTCTTTTGCCTTCTTGTCAGCTTCTTCTTTAGCTCTGCTCTCATATGATTTAATCATGATAGCAGTTTCATGCTTTACATCATCTTCAACAGTCTTTAAAAGATATTCTTTTGCTTGTTCAGAGGTTAAACCTGAGATTCGTTCAAGTTCCTGCTGTCTTTTCTGTACTAGTTCATCAACCTTATGTCTCTGCAACTTAAGATCTTCCTCTTTTTTTGCAAGAGCCTGATCACGCTTTTCAACGGCTTCATTCTTCTTATCAAGAGTCTCTTCTTTAGTGAGAACACGGCGTTCATATTTCTGAACTTCCGCTCTTCTTTCTTTGGTCTCTTTCTCGAGCTCATTCTTACTTTTAAGACGCTCTTCCTTGACCTCCAAAAGTGCCTCTTTCTTAGTAGATTCAGCTGTCTTTACCGCCTCATCGATTATGTTACGAGCCTTGACATTAGCATCACCGATTGTCTCATTATTCTTCTTAGTGATTGACTTAGAAGCAAGAGTCCAGCTAATAGGTGTAACAACGATAAGTGTTACAAGACATGTGATTATAGCAACCACAAGTACTGACACAGGAGCACCTCCTTATTCAATTTTCATTGCGCAAAACAACACTATAATAATATACTCTACCAAGCTAATTGTCAAGGTTACAAAGCTCTTCAAATGCCTTTCTAATCAGACTTATTTCAAAACCTTTTCTATAAATAGAGGCAAATATTTTTTGGCATGAATTATAATCTAAATCATTGGGATTCATGCCCTTGAGCTTCTTATCCAAAAGATTCTTTACTTGGCTTAACTCAGCATCCTCATTTTGCCCATAATATGACTCCATGGCCTCGTCTATTATTGAATCATCTATCCCTTTCAACTTAAGGAACTGTTCAATCTGGCGCCTACTCTTGGATTCAGCCTTAGCAGCTAGGTAATTATTCGCATATCTGGCATCATCTAGATAATGATAAGAGTCAATATAGGACAATGCTGCTTCAATTGCTTTCTTTGAGTAATAAAACTTCTCAAGCTTTTGAATCAACTCTTTTCTCGCATAATCCTTATCTTTCAGAAGATTCATAGCTCTTACTGTAGCCCTTTTTTTCAAGATTGCCTCAATTTCCTCGTATCTTCCTTCATCGAGTTCTTGCCCTTCTTTAAGTTGAAACTTCCTAATTTCTGTACTATATAGAGCAAAAGCTGGTTCATAATTAATATAAACCAGCTCTCTCTTTGAAGTTACTTGTTTAAGACTCGTAATCAAATACTCCATAATTATTCTTCTGTCTGCGCTGCCTTTCTAGTGCGCTTGCTTGCCTTTGTCTCTTCAGCTTCAGCAGCACTATCATCTTCCTGCTCAGCCTCAATCTTTTCAAAATAGTGTGCTCTCACCTTCATATCAACTGTCTCAAAGATATCTGGGTGCTGTTCTAAGAAGAGCTTAGCATTCTCTCTGCCCTGACCAATCTTCTCACCTTCATATGCGTACCAAGCACCGCTCTTCTGAATAACATCTATATCTGAAGCCAAGTCAAGTAAATCTCCTGATCTAGAGATTCCTTTACCAAACATGATATCAAACTCAGCAATCTTAAATGGTGGGGCTACCTTATTCTTTACAACCTTTACTCTTGTTCTGTTTCCAATTACGTCTCCGCCCTGCTTGATTGAGTCAATCTTTCTAACATCAAGTCTTACAGATGAATAGAACTTGAGTGCTCTACCACCGGTAGTTGTCTCAGGATTGCCAAACATAACACCAACCTTCTCACGAAGCTGGTTGATAAAGATTACAACACAGTTATTCTTACTTACAACTGGTGTGAGCTTTCTCAAAGCCTGAGACATAAGTCTAGCCTGAAGACCAACATGTGAGTCACCCATATCGCCATCAATTTCAGCCTTAGGAACGAGGGCTGCAACTGAGTCCACGATAATTATATCTACAGCGCCAGATCTTACCATAGTCTCTGTAATCTCAAGAGCCTGCTCACCTGTATCTGGCTGTGAAATATATAAATTGTCGATATCTACACCAATATTCTTTGCATATACTGGGTCAAGAGCATGCTCTGCATCGATAAATCCTGCGATACCGCCCATCTTCTGAACCTCAGCAACCATATGTAAAGCTACAGTAGTCTTACCACTCGATTCTGGTCCATATACTTCCACAATTCTTCCCTTTGGAACTCCGCCAAGTCCAAGAGCTATATCAAGGCTTAATGAACCTGTAGGAATAACCTCAACATTAAAATCAAGAGCGGACTCACCAAGTTTCATAACTGAGCCTTTACCAAACTGTTTCTCTATGTTAGCAAGTGCTGCCTCCAGCGCTTTCTTCTTCTCTTCTTCCACTTTAATCCTCCATATGTGATCTTAATAAAATAATAAATCAGATTTCAAACATCTGTTCGATAAATGTACAATATAACATTTATCTTCCCTTGTCAAGTTTTTTCGAAAATATGTTCGTTTTCCTTTTTTATTTCTATATAGTTTTCAGAATATCTATATTGATAGTATCATATGCTATTCCATTTGTAAATACATTTTATATCATTTATATAATTTACACACAATTGCAAATTTAATAATAAATCTAATTATTGAACTAATTTAAGAACTAATTTAAGAACTATGATTAGAACTATTTTTAGAACTGATAATAAATCTAACTATATTTGATAATATATCGAAGTTTAAGAGTCAGCTCCCTCAAGGAAAACCTTATAATTCTTAGCTATATAATCAATAAGAGAAATTATTGTCAGAGCCAGGGCTACATAGATTAAAATCAAATTAAGAATTTGGGCCCAATCATATGGAAGTCCTATAATAAGCATAATTATCATAATCATCTGAAAGGTTGTCTTAAACTTGCCCCAATAGCTGGCAGCAATCACAACGCCCCTGTCAGAGGCAATAAGTCTAAATCCGCTAATTATAAACTCTCTAGCTATAATTATTATAACAATCCAGCCGGCCAATCTGCCCAAATCTGTCAAGGCAATCAAGGCTGAACACACCAAAAGCTTGTCAGCAAGTGGGTCCATAAATCTACCGAAATTAGTGACCATATTGTACTTTCTTGCTATCTTTCCATCTAAGAGATCTGTCAGGCTGGCAATTATAAATATAGCCACTGCAATATAATCTCCATTTTTTCCAAAGATGCCACTATAGAGGAAAAAGAGGAAAAATGGAATCATAATAGTTCTCAAGATGGTAAGTTTATTAGGTAAATTCATTACAAGCACTCCCTTCCAACTAGATCATAATCTGTGGCCCCCTCTATGGTCACCTTAATCAAATCACCAGACATGTGATTTGCCTCAGTACTTACAAAAACTAAACCATCAACATCAGGAGCATCCTTATATGTACGTCCCACATATGTATCTTCATCCTCCAACTTGCCTTCAATCAAAACATCAAGAGTTTTAGACACCATATGTGCCGAGTTAGCAAGAGAAATCTGCTGCTGAAGCTGCATTATCTCATCTCTTCTTCTCTGCTTTACTTCTTCATCCACCTGACCCTCAAATTTTGCAGCTGGAGTTCCATCTTCTCTCGAATATGTGAATACTCCCAATCTGTCAAATTCAACTTTTTTGACAAAATCAAGAGTTTCCTTATGATCCTCTTCAGTCTCACCTGGGAAGCCTGAAATCAGGCTAGTTCTTAGTGCTATATCAGGAATCTTGCTCTTGATCATATCTATCTTTTCAAGCAAATCCGCCTTGCTAGTTCTTCTGCCCATCATCTTTAGGACGTGGTCGCTGGCAGACTGTATAGGCATATCTATATAGTTAAGGACCTTATCTTCTGACTTGATAGCCTCTATAAGTTCCTCATCAATTTCTTCTGGATAACAGTAAAGAAGTCTTATCCACTCAATTCCATCAATCTGGGCCAATTCATGTAAAAGTTCAGGTAGGGCCTTGTGTCCATATATATCTACTCCATAAAGAGTAGTCTCCTGTGCAACCAGTATAAGCTCCTTTGTTCCTGCATTTGCCAGCTTTTTAGCCTCCTCTATAAGGTGTTCCTTAGAAAAACTTCTAAAGCTTCCTCTAACATAAGGAATTATGCAATAAGTACAGCGCTTATCACAGCCCTCAGCTATTTTTAAATACTCGTAATAACCAGCAGTTGTGATAACTCTGTCATCATCAGCTTCTACCACTCTGTCGACATCATCGATAACGCTCTGGCCTCTTCCCCTGAATACAGAATCTATAACCTCTGCAACCTTATCAATTGATGTTGTGCCAAGATAAGCATCTACCTCAGGCATTTCCTTCAAAATTTCATCCTTGTATCTGTGAGCAAGACAACCAGCTACAATCAAAGCCTTACAAGCTCCATCTTTCTTGTGCTCAGCCATGCTAAGAATTGTATCTACACTCTCCTGTTTTGCCTCATCTATAAAACAACAAGTGTTGACTACAATGACGTCAGCCTCAAATTCATTATCAGTAAAGCCATATCCATGCTTTCTCAAAATACCAAGCATGGACTCTGTATCTACTAAATTCTTGTCACAGCCAAGTGACACAAACATTACCTTCATATATTCTCCAATCCTTATATCAACAGTCTTATTTGCATAAATTAATCGTGCCGCTCCAAAAGGAAGGGCACGATATCTACTATACATTATATTTGATATAATGTGAATATTTAAAAGATTAAAATTAGCTAATTAAAAACCTGCCAGCAAGCGATTCATAGTGATAACATCATCGATATCAACCACTACATCCTTGTTCAAGTCAGCTGCATCTTTATTAAAGTCGTCTAATTCTTCACCCATCACATATTTTTTAGTAGCCACAAGATCAGCCACAGTCAGGTAGCTGTCTCCATCAACATCTCCAAGATCCGGGCCATCATCATATGGTCTGTACTCAAGGCTTACATCTACACTATTATCATTGATGCCAGGGCAAGAATATTCGCTTGAATACTGCCAATAATCATATCTAGAATCATATGTGCACTCAGAATAGTACTGAGCAACCCATACCTTGCAATAATCAGGTACTAAGTCCATATTAATCACGCTTGTCATCCAATACTTGCTTGCATAGATCATAGGCTCATAGCCTCTTTCTCTAACTCTCTCGGCAAATGCTGCAATTATGTATCCTCTCTCGTCAGGTCCCAAGTCATCGGTTCTAGTATCATCATATGAGATACCCTCCATATCCATGGCAAGAGGAAGTTGTGCACCGTATCTGTCTGCAGCATCAGCAAGATAATCAGCCTCTTCTCGTGCCTCATCCTCGTTTACTGCAAAGGTCACAAAATAATAACCAACATTAACGCCTGCATCCTTTGCCTGATTTATATTCTCTTCAAATTTGTAATCATCTCTGATATTTCCATACCAATAGCCTCTATATCCGACCTGAATAATAGCTCTGTCAAAGCCCGCATTCTTTACAGCATACCAATCAATATCACCCTGATATCTTGATACATCCAAGGTATTGGTTGACATAAGAACTCCCTTATCAGAGAATTCATACATAAGGCCACCGATTTCCTGAAGGCCTGTGACCCTCTCTCCATCTCTTATATAGTATTCATGATCTCCTATTTTATACCAGCCATCACTAGCTGCAAAGGCTGAATTATACGAAAACGAACCAAGGATCAAGCTCAAAGCTGAGCTACACGCCATAAAGCGTATAAGCCTTGCTGCCTTTCTTGAAAATGTCCCAACCTTCTTTGAACTTTTAAAAATCATAAATACATAATACCTCCTGTATTTTTATTCCTTGATTACAATCTCCGTTGCATCCAATCTTCCAATAATTATCTCTGCGATAGCCATAACATCATTGAGGTCAAATACTTTATCGTAATTATAATCTGCCTTATACATATTTACTTCAATCGTGTTAATGCCCAAAACCAACTGCTTTGCAAGAACTAAATCTAGTGAATCCACAACACCATCGTCGTTTAGATCACCCAAATACATTTTTTCTGTATCATCAGTATTAGTTCCAGACTGTTCTGATCCAGAACCACTTGTACTTCCCGAGCCTGATGTACTTCCTGAACCACCTGTAGAAGTATCACTTCCTGAAGAAGAGCTCTTAGAATTCAAGTAAGAAAGCCATGTTTTACCTTCAGTGTTAAGTGTATAGGTTGTTATACCACCACCCTGCTGCCTGCTTGCAGTAGTTTTGATATAAACAGGTGCATTTACTAAAGCACTTGGAAGATACCTATTAACCTCTGTTTTTGTCAATCTATTCTGAGACAGAATTAAGGTTGAATCAAATTGCCCATTTGCAGTCGCATTAGCAAGGTTATAACCACTATATTTTGAAATATAATTGTTAAGACTAGCCATATATTTTGAGTTAGCAAGACAACTTAAAGAATAAATCTCATTTCCTGTAAAATCGACATGCACGAGTTTCTCCAAATCTTTTATCTCACTTATATCTACAACACCACAGTTTGTGATTACAATTCTGTTTAAATTAGTAAAGTAATGCAAGCCTGTCAAAGTCATATTTTGGTTACTAATGCTTATTCCTGTTTTCTTATCGTAGCCTGTAACCATTCCTTCAGTAACTGTTACACCTGACTCCCTAATAAGTGTTCCGTTAAAAACTTTGGTCGACAAAGGCTCACCTTCTGCTTTTACAGTTGTTGGAATTGCTAAAACAAGACTACTTGCAGTCAAAATGCTCAATCCAAAAGCTAACACTTTCTTTAAATTGTTCATATTATCTTTTCCTCCAAGAAATAAAACAACAAATTTACCAAGCTATTTTACCACACAAGATTTTTTTTATCAATTTTTCACATAATATTTTTTATATCTAAAATTAATAAAAACCCATAATAGGCTATATAAGGAGGTTGTGCCTATTATGGGTTTAGCCATGTAATCTTAAATTTAAAGGTCTATATCTGAGAGTTCCGACTCGGTAAATATACCGACAATTCCTTGTCTAACTGATATATGCCCAATCGGACCGTCACATCTTGCTCTGCTTCTACCCAAAAGCACATCTGCATCTTGTGGAGCTTCCTTTAAGATTTCGATAAGCTCACCGACCGTGAGGATACCATTGATCTCATCATATTCCCAATCCGCTTCTTTTGCATTGTCATCTTTATAACGTTTCATAATGCTACCTCACTTTCGTAAAATTATATTCCCCTTCGGATATAACAATTATAGCATTAAAAAAAGCATTAAGCAAGCATATATTGATTGTTTTTTAACATCAATTGCGTGCAAATGATGTTATTTATTATTTTCTAAAAAGTTTTCTTTTTTGATCTCTGACTGTCGCCCCTCCCTTAGTAACATTGTAAGAATCAGTGGCATCATAACATTCTATAAGCTCTTTCTCAAGTTTATTTAAATCCCTCTCAGAGCAAGGAATAATCTGAACATAAGCCTCATAGCCATACTTAATATCAGCATAGACATCTCCCTTGCCCTTACCTAGCAAATGATTGTGAACTCTCTGGCATACATTTAGAGACTGGCCTATATATATATTCTCATACTTCTTATAATTTCCATCTAAAATCAAATCATCAAAAAGCTTAATCACATAGCATCCAGGATAGGTCTCATACTTATAACCTTTACCTGACATATTCCCGGTTTTTTTCTCAATGATCCAATCTTCACAAAAGTCCTGCCAGTAGATATATTTGCCTCTCTCAATCTTTTTTCTAAGTCTCCTGTTTCTGTCTTTTGATCTTATAGTTATAAAGGCAGGCAAAATAATAGCCACCAAAAGAAATACAAGAGCAAGAAATCTCTCATCAGGAATCAGGCCATTTTGTTCAAAAAAATCCATCTCACTCCTCTATTGCAAGCTCCATCAGCTTTTTTCTATCAATTATTTAAAAGAAAATTTTAAATTTAGTGTCCCCTAGGAACCTTCTTTAAAAGTTCCTTCTCATAGGTTGTGTCAGCAACTATAAGTCTGACAAAAAGAATAGCCAGAATAAAAAAGGCCCCCCAGATAGCACGCACATCAAAATAATAGCAGAGCACGGTAGATAAAATGCCTCCCAACAAGAACATAATAATCATAATAAAGTGACCCTTGCTTCTTTTTTTAGCTTTTTCGTCATCATCCCTTATAGCCTTAACTAGGTTTGAGCCAACCTGTCTGATATGATTTGTGACAAATGTTGTAGCCATAGGAATTCCCTCATTCTGCCTAAATGTATTGAATTGCATAGAACATATAAAATTCAATGCCACCTGACAAATCTGATCAGGAGCTGACTTTGGCAGAGCACCTAATACAATAACAACCAGCATCTCAATTCCAACTAAGACTGTATCCCATCTAAACAATTTATACTTCTTCACATCCTTAGCCAAAATTTCCGACAGCATAGCACCTAAAAAATAAGATGAAATCGGAATCAAAAGATAGAGAGCTCTAGAGATGTCTCTGTTGCCAATAGCCATAGATAAAAGCACAACATTGGCCGTTTGAGCATTACAAAAGACCCCGCCTCTCACAGAGTAGGTATAGGCGCCATAAAAGCCCCCCACAAATATCAAAAGCCAAAAACTCATATGTTTTTCGCACTCTAGGAAAAAATTTTCATCCTCCGCCTGCTTTGACTTTGCTTCACTTGTCACCTTATCCATATACAAGCCTTCTTTCTTTAACCAAACTGCCCTGCATTATAACACACAAATCAAGCATTTGCATAAAATATAGCAGTCTGATAAAATTCTTTAGAAACTTAAAAGCACTTTTATAGACTTTTATAAATCAGAGGTTTTTTATGATAATTAAAAAGCAGGCCCTGTATAGCGAGTTGCCAAGGCTCATGCCATACAAAGCTTTTAAGCCATACGCAAAACGCATCTTGCTCTTTCTTCTTGCGCTATCTGTCTTGTCAACAAGCGCATGTCAGGCCAAATTCAACACTAGTCTCAAAGACCCTGTCACTGTTACGGATTACAAATTAAACACCTATGTGTCAATCAGCGCCTACGAGACTGCTTCCTTATCTACAAAAGATTTAAAGTCCTTATTAAAAGAAAGTCTTGATCTTTGTGACTATTACGACCTTCTATTCTCAAGGACTAACGAAGACAGTGCTCTCTACAAGCTCAATCACAATGAAACTTCAATTGTTCCAAAAGAGACCGGAGAGCTGATAAAAACTGGGCTTGAGTATTCTAAGATCAGCAAGGGAACATTTGACATAAGCATTGGTTCCGTATCATCTCTTTGGGACTTTAATACTGATAAACCTAAAATACCATCTGACAGCGATATTCATGATGCCCTTAAATATGTCAATTATGAGAATATTAGTCTTGAAGAAAACTCCGATTCAACTTACACTGTAATCAAGCCAGAAAAGACAATGTTAGATCTGGGTGCCGTAGCTAAGGGATATATTGCCGACCACATTAAGACCTTCCTAAAAGAAAAAGGTCTAAACAGAGCCATTATCAACTTGGGCGGAAATGTTTTGTGTGTTGGCAACAAGGCGGGCAATGTTGACTTCAACATTGGTGTCAGGAAGCCTTTCGCTGACGATACTTCAACTCTGATGAGCCTTAAGGTAAACGATTCATCAGTCGTCTCATCCGGCAACTATGAGAGATATTTCAAAGTCGATGACAAGATTTATCACCATATTTTAAATCCAAAGACCGGTTATCCTTATGACAACAATATCAGCGAGGTCACTATCACATCTGACGATTCGCTGACTGGTGACTGTTTAAGCACCAGCGTCTTTACCTTGGGAATAGAGGATGGTCTGGCACTAATCAACAGTATTGACAAGGTGGAAGCCTTCATATACACAAATGATGGTCAATTCTACTACTCAAACGGTTTTAAACATTGATTATAAATTTTTAAAGGAGTATATATGTCACAATCTAAATCAGCGGGCAATAATGCAAATCCGCAAAAAGAAAACAAAATGGGCGTTATGCCCATAAAGAAATTGATAGTTTCCATGTCAGTTCCAATGATGATATCTATGTTGGTACAGGCTCTCTACAATGTCGTAGATTCAGTCTTTGTATCTATGATTAACCAGGATGCCCTGACTGCAGTAACTCTCGCCTTTCCAATGCAAAACCTGCTTATATCTGTTGCCGCAGGTACAGGAGTTGGCATAAACTACCTTCTGTCCAGGTCCCTTGGCGAAAAACGATTTGATCGTTCAGATGCAGCCTCCAACAACGGAATCTTTCTTATCATAATCAACTACATAATTTTCCTTATCATCGGTCTTTTCCTCACAAGGCCATTTATAGCCTCGCAGACAGATAACCCTTCAATTATGCAATACGGAATCGATTACCTTTCAATAATCTGCATTCTTTCCATAGGTCTTTTCTGTCAGGTAACATTTGAGAGACTTCTTCAGTCAACAGGTTTAACCCTATATTCAATGATAAGCCAGGCAACAGGAGCTATTATCAATATCATATTTGACCCAATCATGATTTTCGGTCTTGCTGGCTTTCCAAAAATGGGTGTTAAGGGTGCAGCCCTTGCTACAATCTTAGGCCAGGTAACAGCTTCAATTATAGGTTTAATACTTAACTTAAAGAAAAATAAGGAGATTAATATCTCTTTAAAGCAGATTTTCAAGCCTTCACTTTCAATCATATTTGAAATCTATGCAGTGGGCCTCCCATCAATTCTTATGATGGCAATAGGCTCAATCATGACCTATCTCATGAATAAAATATTAGGTCTCTTTGAAGACATTGCCGACACCGCAATAGCAGTATTTGGCGTATATTTCAAGTTGCAGTCCTTCTTCTTCATGCCTGTATTTGGTCTGAACAATGGTCTTATCCCAGTTCTTGCCTTCAACTTCGGTGCAAAGAATAAAGAAAGAATTATTTCAGCCCTGAAATTTGCCCTTGTTCTTGCTCTCTGTATCATGGCAAGTGGAACAGTAATCTTTCAGGTCTTCCCAGAGGTCCTCTTAAAAATGTTCAATGCCAATGAAAAAATGATTGAACTTGGCATTCCAACACTTAGAACTATCAGCATCTCATTCCCAATAGCAGCAGTTTGTATTGTTATGGGTTCAGTCTTCCAGGCCTTTGCAGAAAGCCTCAACTCGCTTATAGTCTCTATAGGACGTCAGCTCTTAGTTTTAATACCTGCAGCTTACCTGCTCTCACTTACCAACAATATTCATCTTGTATGGTGGGCCTTCCCAATTGCCGAGATTTCATCCCTCTTCTTATCAAGTTTTCTTTTTATCAGGCTTTATCGCAAGCTTATAAAGCCTATGGATGACAAGTCTCAGCTAGGTTTATAAGATAAGCAAAAGACTAAGATAATACTTATTTAAATTCCAATAAAAAAGGAGCTAAGCTGTAAGGCTTAGCTCCTTTTCACATCTAGAATTTATCTCTTAATAGTTTCTTGCAAGTCTCTTTAAGGTCTCTATGATTAATTCCCATGTTTTCTTTGTGCTTGAAATCTTCAATTTTTCCTCAGTTGTGTGAATATGATTAATCTGCGGACCTAAAGACACAGCGTCCAAGCCTTTAATCTTGTCTGCAAAAATACCACATTCGACGCCTGCATGTATGTGCATAAAATTGATTCTTTCACAGAAAAGATCATGATATGCCTCATCTAGTGTCTGCTGTAATTTTGTGTATCCATTGTATTCCATGGCTGGATATTTACCAGATACATCAACAGTGCCACCAAGCATTTTCATAAGGCAGTCTATTCTATCTATCAGCTCCTCTTTCTGTGACTTAATAGAACTTCTCACAGAAAATGAGGCTCTGGCCTCGCCTTCATCCATCTCAAGAATTCCTAAGTTAAGTGAAGTTTGCACCAGACCTATCACTTGCTGATGCATAGCATAGACACCACATGGCAGGTTCACAAGCATAGCTATAAGCTTATCTGTAGTCTCCTTATCCAGGCATTCTGCGCCAGATTCCACTTCTTGGCAATCAAGCTTAATTTCCTTATCTGTAACCCTGTACTCATGTTTTAAATTTTCAGCCAAGTCCTCAAGAGCTTCTATCACTGATTCAGACTTGTCTTTAACCCCTATAAGGGCTTGGGCAGATCTAGGTATGGCATTGTCCTTATTTCCGCCAGCAAGAGTGACAATTCTAATATCCGCACACTTACTTGCAGTGTATAGAGCTCTGCCAAGGATTAAATCAGCATTGGCCCCACCCTTATCGATTTCTGTTCCAGAATGTCCACCTCTTAGGCCCGACACGCTAATCTTTAAGAATCTATAAGCAGATTTTTCCTGCTCATATTTAAGGTCAAGTCTGGCAGTAACAGTTGCACCGCCTGCACAGCTCACAAGCAAGTAGCCTTCATCTTCGTTATCTAGATTTAGCATTATCTTGCCCTCAAGGCAGGAGGTATCCAGTGCGCTTGCCCCCAGCATTCCTATCTCTTCATCAACTGTAAATACAAACTCAAGAGCCGGATGTATTAAATCAGAATCCATAATTGCAAGGGCGTAAGCCAGAGCGATTCCATCATCAGCGCCCAAGGTAGTGCCCTTTGCATAGACATAGTCCCCTGAAGTTTCAAGTTTAAGGCCATCCTTCTTAAAGTCTATATCAACCCCATCTTCCTTCTCGCATACCATATCCATATGGCCTTGTATTATTACAGTTTTAGCAGCCTCATAACCAGGTGTGGCAGGGCAGAAGATAATCACATTGTTGTACTCATCCTGTATAGCCCTTAAATTTCTTACTTTAGCAAAATTATACAGATAGTCACTGATTCTCTTAGTATATGACGAGCCATGCGGTATAGCTGCAATCTCCTCAAAATATTTAAATACTTTTTTAGGCTCCAAATTCTCTAAAAGTGCCATATCAGCCTCCATCTAATCTTCTCATTCTCAGTATCAATCAATTTTTTAAACAAAGCCAGGAAAGGTCACTCCTTAAGAGGAAAGGCTGAGATAATCTTTTTATTATCATCGAGATACATCTCAACTGTTATGCCTGACTTTGATTTTCCTCTATAAGTATTGTCGCTGCCACTCACCTTCTTAAGATTGGCATAGGCTTCATTAATACAATCTACAACATCCTGCGGAGAAAAACTCTTAGGATAAAAAGTGGATGTGCCGCTATTACCCGACTTGTCATAGCCATCTACCTGGACCTTGCCTGTGTAGACTCCATGGCTATCCTCCTTGCTCCTGCTGCCTTCTATCACCTTGCCCTTGGAATCTGTAATTCCCTCATAGTGATAGCCACTGGCAACTCCTCTTTTAGCAGTTCCATTAAAGATATGCTCTATTGCTGAACTGTTAAAATTCTGAGTATTCTTTAAAGTGTCAAGATCAGCCAAAGTATAGCTTTTGTCTGACTTGGCATTTGTCTTAGCATTTGATGCAGCATCTGTAGTTGATTTCGCCTTCTTATCTGTGCTGCCTGTGTCAGATCCTGACTTTGTAGTCTGACCCTGCTTTTTTGTCTCATTCTGACCCGAGCTTGAAAGCGAGCTCTCAGACTGTGTCTGACCCAACTTATCCTTATCAACAAAGGACTTACCCAAAAGTCCGCTGACAAGTATAGCGACAAATACTGCTATAGTGACAATCAGTTTTATTTTTTTATTATTCATTCAAATCCCCTATAATACGCCTAATAAAGTCTTCTTCTTTCAGAAAAGAAAACTTTAATCAAAGTACTCCTGGTACCATACAAGGAAGGTGTAGATAGTCCAAACCTTTCTCCAAAGGTCAGAATCTCCAGCAACATAGGCGTCAAATATAGACTTAATCTCGTCAACATTGAAGAATTTTTCTGCTGCTGGCGAATTAAACTTTGCTCTCACATCTGCATTATATCTGTCATCTGCCATCCAGATTCGGATAGGTACGATAAAACCGAGCTTCTTTCTGTAAGCTACCTCGGCTGGAAGCACATTGGCCGCAGCCCTTCTGAAGGCAACCTTGTTCTGTTCCTCGTTAACCTTAAACTTTGCAGGCATTCTTGATGCTATATCAAAAATTCTCAAATCAGTGAGTGGCATTCTGACTTCAAGGCCAAAAGCCTGACTCATCTTGTCGACATTGAGGTAGATATCGCCCTCAAGCCAGATCTGAATATCAACATCTGACATAATTGTGAGTGGATCAAGGCCCTCAGTCTCCTTATAAATTTCGCTTGCAAGATTTATAGGAAGGATGTCCTCATTGTAAGATTTAAGAATCTTCTTCTTCTCATCTTCCTTCATGATATTGGTATTTCCAACATAGAAAGTCTTTAAATTCTCCCCGTATCTTTCTGCATTGTGGTACATATTGTAGCCACCGAAAAACTCATCTGCTCCCTCACCTGAATAAACCAGCTTAGTGTGCTCTGCAGTTGCCTTACACCCCAGTGTAAATACTATGGCAGAGGCATCTCCCAAAGGCTGCTCCATATGTTTCATAGTGAATGGAACTGTGGCAAAGAAGTCCTCAGGCTGAATCAAGCAGCGTGAAAGGCTTCTGCCAAGCTTATCTGCAGTTTCTTTTGCAAGGCCAGACTCGTCAAATCTTTCCTCTTCATAACCACAAGTATCAGCATTCTTAGCATCTGACATAGCAAGAACATATGAGGAATCCACACCGCCTGAAAGGAAGGAATCTGCACTCTCATCCTGGTCCTTTACTTCAAGCATAATATCTTTTAAAGTATTATGAATCTGGCTAGCCCACTCTTCCTCAGTCTTTGACTCGTCAGCCTTAAAGCTTGGTGTAAAGTAACGACCGATTGTGCACTCACCATTCTTAAACTTTAAGTAACGGCCTGGCATAAGCTTTTTAACCCCCTTAAAGAAGGTATCTTCGCCAGCCACATAAGTAAGGCTCATGTAAATCTGAAGCATATCGAGGTTTAATTCCTTCTTAAAGCCCTCCTGCTCCATGATATCCTTAATATAAGTCCCACAAAGAAGCTTCTTATCCTCTGTGATATAGTAGTAAAAAGGCTTTGTTCCGAACTGATCTCTCACGGCAAATGTTTCATCACTCTCATCGTCATAGATTGAGAGGGCAAACATGCCATATATATGGTCTCCCATCTTCTCATGCCATGTCTCATAGGCCTTCAAAATTATAGCCTTCTCTCTTTCCTCTCTCTTAAGACCATGGGCGAGACCAAGCTCCTCCTCAAGTGCCTTATAATTTCTAATATGTCCTCTGTAAGTTCTTAACTCTAACATACTCCCTCGATTCTTAAATATCTTTAATTAAAAATTTTAACTCATTGTACTTTTCTTACTCAGCTTAGTCAACAAGCAGATTTTTTTATCTCTAAATCTTTTCTGACCAATCTCACAAAATAAATAAGGCCTCTAAATATAAGCTCACCTGCCATAGCAATCCAAACTCCCTTAAGTCCCATGCTAGCAGCCAAATATGCAGAGAGTGGAATTCTAACGCACCACATACTAAAAAGGTTCATAAGACTCGGAATTAGAGTATCAGCATAGCCTCTGAGAATACCTGTAGCTACGATAGACACTGCATACATAGGCTCAGCAAAGGCCTCAATCCTGAGAATTGTGCTGCCCAATTCCCTTATCTCACTATCATTGGTCAAAAAGCCTATCATGTAAGGAGCATATATATACATCAAAAGGCCGGTCATGGCCATACAAAATACTCCAAGCCCAACTGTCATCCAGCCAAGTCTTCTAGCCAGGTCCTTTCTGTTAGCTCCAACGCACTGTCCCACAACCGTAGTTGCTGCCTGTGATATACCGTAGCCTGGCATATAGCACAAGCTCTCGACTGTTATAGAAAAAGAATGTGCTGATATCGAGCTCACTCCAAGAGGAGTTACAATCTTAGTTGAGGCAACATAAGCCATTCCCATTATTGCTGATTCAAATGCAATTGGGATTGATATCTTTAAGGCTTTTTTTAAGACCTGTATATATGGGAGCAGGTATTTTTCTCTTCTTAAGGACAAAGTCTCAGATTTTGCCAATAAGAAAAAGAGCATTGACAGAGCACAGAAAATTTCTGCACAAGCAGTTCCAAGTGCCGCTCCGAGGACTCCCAAGCCCAAACCTGGCATTTTAAGGCTAAAACCAAAAATGCTCAAGTTTGATGGTTCAAATATAAAGATGTAATTAAATATAACATCCAGGAAACACATACTGATATTCAGAATGCTCGGAACCCTCATATTTCCACTGCATTGCAGCATTCCTCCTGCAGCATAATCAATCGCAAGAAAGGGAAAGCTGAAGCCAAATATCATAAAGTAAAGACTGGCATCCTTTCTTATATTGGGATCAGCCCCCATCCAGACCGGAATCAAGGGGCCCAATACAGCACACAGTGCCATAACTAACAAACTGATAGTTATGGCACTTATAAGTCCGTATCTTACTATATTTCTAGCTTTCTGCTCTTCTTTTGCTCCCATCGCATGTGCAACCTGAACAGTAAAGCCGGTTGCCAAAGCACTTCCGACTCCACCTATAAGCCAGGTTGAAGTTGATACAAGTCCAATTGATGCTGCTGCATTGGTTCCCAATCGACCTACCATTGAAGCGTCAATATATTGCATCATAATTGATGAAATCTGAGCAAGTATCGCAGGCAGACTCAGCCGGGCTATCAGCCACAGCTCCTGTCTTCCTGTCAAAGACTCACCATTTCTAACTGGTGCAAGAATATCTTTCATTAATTACCTTCGATCTAAAATTAAATTTCAAACATTGCCAACAATCTGGCAAACAGGCGATAATATACCGTCTGGCTCATATCCCAAGTCACTCTGCTACTTACAGATTCCAAGCTCAAGACAAACTGCTTGCCAACTTTATCATTGTACACTACCTGCAGCATAGAAAGCACGCCCTGTCTAACTAATTTTAGATAAACTTCATCATTTTTACCCTGAAAATATCGAATATCATTAACAATTAATATTGGAACTTCCGAATCATTTACATTGATACCGCCGTTGACCGACCTGTTAAATTCCTTCATAAGTTTTCTAAACTGCTCGTCGTTTATATACGATTCAGTTTTTTCGATAACATCGTCATCCGGTCTTCTCTCGCCAGCCATATAGCGTAATTTTGTTCCATCTCCGCCATAAAGCATTAGGCGCTGTATACCAAAATTGACAACAAAATCATCCAGAATCTTCTCAATTGGATAGTCTTTTTTCAAAAAGAGTCTGTCAAACATAGCACAGATAATATCGCCCTTTGCAAGATTGTTTCTGACATCAATTCTGTCGCCAACAAGTTTCTGTGACTCAATCTCCTCTAAGCTGCCATGCTTTTCCCTATTGTAAATAATATAGCGATTGCGTCCCTTATTTTTAGCCCTATAAAGAGCAAAATCAGCCAGCTTGAATATATCTTCATAAGTATCAGCATCTTTAGGGAAGGATGCACAGCCTATAGACAGGGTAATATTAGGACTCTCTTCGCTTCCTTCAGGAAAAGTAGCATTTACAATATTCTTAATACTGCGAAGTTTCTCCCTTGTCATCTCCATATCATAGGTATTATAAAAGATGATCATAAACTCATCTCCGCCGATTCGGCCCACTTGACCAGAAGAATCAACTTCTTTGAGCATAATTTCCGATACAGTCTTAAGGACCTGATCTCCCTGCATATGTCCGTAGGTATCATTAACCCTCTTGAAATTATCGACATCAACAATGGCTATTGCCGTACCCTTTTCTCTCTTTTGATCGATAAGTTCACGAGCCATCTCAATTATATTTCCCCTGGTGCAAAGCCCGGTCAATGAATCCTTTTCTGTCCTATACCTTGATACAGAGCTAGCAACTCCACTGCAGCTAATATAGCCAATGACCTCATTATTAGAGTCTGATAGAGGATTCATATAAATATAAGTCTTTGCCCCAGTCTGATTTTCACTCTCAACACCCAAAATATCACTATTAAAGACATATTCCTTAGAAATAGTCCCTAAAAGAAGGTTTGAAATAAGTTCACCAGCCTTTTCAAGCTCATCTTCATCTACCTTGCTCATAAGCTTTTGTCTAAACTCATCTATCCCCCCGGATTCAGATGGCACAAATATATTATTTTTATATATCTCGAGTATGTCGCTATTAATAATATATCTAAAAGCAAGCTCATTGTGCATTTTAAAGAAATCATTACATATCAACTTGTAATGATCAAAATTTTCAAGGCTACTTAGGCAGTCGTTCAAACTTATAAGATTTACTATTACACTTGACTCATTGGCACCAGATCCAATAGCTGTCACATATAGTTGAGTATCTCCATCCTCTTTTACCAGATGCAGCATAAAAGGCTCACCATCTAGTTTTTCTACCTCCTCGGAGAAGACTTCACGATCAGTCTCAAATACGAACTTGTCAAATGTGTTATATAACCTTTCCTGTCCGATAAAGGCATAAAATTCGGTATCAGCAGAAAGGATATCATAACTCCCTTTTAACACGATAATCTCGTGTCTATACACATTTTTTTCCATATAAAAATTATATAATATCTCTCTTTCTCAGTAAAGAAATTTTATAAAGAATCTTTTATAAATACTGTATTTTCCCCTAAAAAATACTATAATAGATGTTTGCTAAAAACTACACAGTAAATTTTCAGTTTCCACAAGAGAGGAGTTTTTATGAAATCATCTAATCTAAAGCGACTTGCCGCTTTTGTGCTGGCAATAGCTTTAATTCTCCCATTGACCCTAAGCAGTATACTCGCTGCCGATTCATCAAAGGAAGAAAATAGTCCTAATTCAGTTCAAGACGATAATAAGCTTGACAGTTCTAATCAGATTACTTCTGTTGATGACCTATCAGGCAAGAAAATCGGCGTACAGCTCGGAACAACTGGTGATGTCTATATCAGTGATTACGAAACTGACGGCTCAGGCACCAAAGTTGAGCGTTATTCAAAAGGTGCCGATGCAGTTCAAGCCCTAAGACAGGGTAAGATTGATGCCATAGTCATTGACGAATTGCCAGCCAAGAACTTCGTTAAGAGCAGCGGAAATATTAAGATTCTTGAAGAAGAATTTGCCAATGAAGACTATGCTATTTCAATAGCAAAGAATAATACAGAGCTCTTAAACAAGGTAAACAGTGCCCTTTCTGATTTGAAGTCAGATGGAACTCTTCAAGCTATCTCTGATTACTATATACAGCAGCAGAATGAAGATAGCTCTGTCAAACCACCTTACACCTCTCCTGAGGGTCTCACCTATTCCAATGGCACACTAAAGATGGCGACAAATGCTTACTTCCCACCATACGAATTCTATGCAAGCAACAAAATTGTTGGAATCGACCCTATGATTGCAACTGCCATTGCTGACAAGCTCAATATGAAACTTGAGATCGTTGATATGGCTTTTGATTCAATCATTACAGCAGTATCAAGCGGCAAGGTTGATATGGGTATGGCCGGAATGACAGTCACAGAGGAGAGAAAGAAAAATATTAATTTTTCTGATTCATATACCACAACTAAGCTCGTAGTTATAGTCAATGATCAGACTCAGGCCGCCAGCAGTCAGTCCCTGGCCGATCATTTTAAAAGCAACTTTATTGAAGACTCAAGATATGTCTATATTCTAAAGGGTCTTTCTTACACAGTTATGATTTCCTTCTTTGCAGCCTTGATAGGTATTGTAATAGGTTTCCTTGTAGCTGTAGTCAGAGTTAGCCATGATAAGAACGGTACCCTCAGTATCTTAAACATACTTGCTAATATCTACCTCACCATTGTCAGAGGTACACCTACTATGGTTCAGTTGCTTATCATCTACTATGTAATCTTTGGAAGTTACAATATCAACAAGGTTCTTGTTGCCATAATGGCCTTTGGCTTCAACTCTGGCGCCTATGT
The DNA here is from genome assembly GCA_947164605.1 of uncultured Lachnospiraceae bacterium. Taxonomy (GTDB): domain Bacteria; phylum Bacillota; class Clostridia; order Lachnospirales; family Lachnospiraceae; genus CAMUXE01. The sequence goes on from CAMUXE010000011.1 coordinate 78,894, forward strand.
AGCTGAAATATTCAGATCAGGCATCATGGCCATTGACAATGGCCAATTTGAAGCTTCAACCTGTCTTGGATTGACAAACTTCCAGACCTTTATCCATGTAATCCTTCCACAGGCCTTTAAGAACATACTTCCAGCTCTCGCCAATGAGTTTATCGTTCTTCTCAAGGAAACCTCTATCAGTGGTTACATAGGACTCAACGACCTCACCAGAGGCGGTGACATCATAAGAAGTATCACCTATGATGCTTTCTTCCCTCTTATCGCCGTCGCTATCATCTATTTAATCTTAGTAGATGGACTTTCACGTCTTGTAAAGATACTAGAAAGGAGATTACGTAAAAATGAGCGCTAACACTAATACAATAAATCAAGATAAGGATAAAGATATATATATCAGTGTAGAACACCTCTATAAATCTTTTAAGAAAAAAGAGGTTCTTCACGACATCAATACCAATATCAAAAAGGGTGAAGTCGTGGCAATCATAGGCCCTTCCGGTTGCGGAAAGTCAACTTTCTTGAGATGTTTAAACCTTCTTGAAAAGCCTACAAGTGGCCATATTTACTTTGAAGGTCAAGAATTAAGGCCAAAGAAACGTGACCTTTCTAAATTAAGAAGAAAGATGGGCATGGTTTTCCAGCACTTTAATCTCTTTCCTAACCTGACTATAGAGTGCAATATCACTCTTGCCCCTATCCTCTCTAAGGCCTTAAATAAAGAGGACGCAAAGCAACGCGCCAGCGAACTTCTCGCACGAGTTGGTCTCCTCGATCAGGCCCAGAAATATCCAGCTCAACTCTCAGGAGGTCAGCAGCAAAGAGTTGCCATAGCTAGAGCACTGGCTATGAATCCAGATGTTCTCCTTTTTGATGAACCTACTTCAGCTCTGGATCCCGAGATGGTAGGTGAAGTTTTAAGCATAATCAGGGACCTTGCTGAAGAAGGCATGACCATGGTTATAGTTACACACGAGATGAACTTTGCCAAGGAAGTAGCCACAAGATGCATGTTCTTCTCTGATGGCGTAATTACTGAAGAAAACACACCTGACCAATTCTTCAACAACCCTCAGAGCCCTAGATTAAAAGAGTTCTTGTCAAAAGTCCTCTAAGCAATAATCCAAAAAAGCGCTTAGGCGAAGGTTTTCCCTTCACCCAAGCGCTTTTTTCTATCTAATCCAGCTTTCTAGATTTTTAAAATTTTCTTTATTGGATATTATTGCTGTAAATACTGGTCTTGATCCCCACCAATTTCATACTGGTTTAACACAAGTCCAGAATCTCCCATCTGGTTGTTGTTAGCTGTTGTATAATAAGCTGCCTTAGTCTGTGCACTTGAATTCTCATTAATACAAGGATCCTTCTCAAGTTCAGGCTTTAATGCAGCAGTCTTATCAATCGAAGTTGCATCGCCTATACCGAGAGCCTCTCCAACCACACCCAATTCACTGATAATATTAGTCAAATCAGTAGGCATATAAATCTTAGTTGCTCTGCCGTTAGAAACATCCTTGAGAGCCTCAATTCCCTTAAGTTTCAGAACACTTGAAGAAATCTGAGCTTCATTGAGTCTCTTAATACCTTCAGCCTCAGCCTCATATACAAGTCTAATACTCTTAGCACGACCTTCAGCAAGGGCAATCTGAGCATCTCTCTCAGCTTCAGCAGCAAGAACCTTAGCCTGCTTATCACCCTCAGCTCTTGTTACGACAGCCTCTCTGTGAGCTCTAGCCTCAAGTGCAGTCTGTCTTCTCTCTCTCTCAGCCTTCATCTGAGTGGTCATAACCTCCTCAATTTCCCTAGGTGGCTGAATATTCTTAATCTCAACTCTGGTTACCTTAAGGCCCCAAGCATCTGTTGCCTCATCGAGAACCTGCTGCATTCTGCCGTTGATTTCTTCCCTGCTTGCAAGAGTTGCATCGAGCTCCATGTCACCAATAATACTACGAAGTGTAGTTGCTGCCAGATTCTGAAGGTTATCAATAGGTCTCTCAGCTCCGTAAGTATAAAGCTTTGAATCAAATACATGGGCAAATACTACGGAATCAATCTGCATTGTTACATTATCTTTTGTGATTACAGACTGTGGTGGAAAATCATACACCTGCTCTTTTAAGCTTATATTCTTAACAGGTCTGTCCACGATAGGTATGATAAGATTTACACCTGCCCCCATTGTTTTGTGATACTTACCAAGCCTCTCAACAATCACTTCGTGTTGCTGTTTAACAATTCTAAATCCACATAAAACAAGAAATAAAACTACAACAGCAATAATTACCAAAAAGTCCATATTTCTCCTCCTTATTTTTAAAAGATAAACATATGTTAGCATTAATCATAATTCGTGTCAATAAATTGACTATGTCAATAAATTGACTATGTCAATAAAATGGCTATTTTAATCAGCTGCCTATCTCAATAAATTACTTCTTCCCCTTAGGAAGCTTTATAAAAAAATAAAATTTGCAAATGGCTTGCATTTTTTAAATTTTATTGTATAATAAACCCGTTGTCAAAAACGCAAATGATTTGCATTTTAAGAGGAGGCAAATATGCCTAAAGAATATCATTCAAAGTACAAGAGCTGGATTCTAGACTACCTTAAAACTTATAAGGATTCCCGTTTCTGCGCCACTGACATACATAAGGCCATGGATAAAGACGGTATGGGAGCCAATTTGGCCACCGTCTACCGCAATCTAGACCGTCTTGTTGAAGAAAAGAGTTTAAACAGGTTCAAAATTTCCAATGAGGAAGAAAATTATTATCAATATCTTGTCCCAGAGATGGGCTGTACAAGCCACTTACATCTCATATGCAGAAAATGCGGAAAAGTAATCCACCTCAACTGCGATTTTATGAAAAAAATCAGCAGCCACATCAAAGCAGATCACGGCTTTGCACTTGATTGTAAAGATTCTGTTCTGGTTGGTCTGTGCAAGCAATGTAAGGATTCCAAGGATTAATCAAATACAATTACAGCTTCTGAGCATTATAGAATCTACTTATTACAAAAGCTGAATATTATAGAATCTACTTATTCGAGGATATAAGATTAGGATATTTATTTTAAAAAATACATTTTAAAAAAGAAAGGAAATACTATGCTTGAAAGCATTTTAGAAAAATTAATCGACTCAGTTAAGGATGCCACTATAGACACCTTAAAACTTATCCCTTTTCTCTTTATCACCTACCTAATAATGGAGGCCTTAGAAAGAAAAACCAGCGATGCCTCAGCTAAAAAGCTGACTGATGTAGGCCGCTTTGGTCCTATTTTAGGAGGCATTATTGGAATAATCCCTCAATGCGGCTTTTCTGCAGCAGCATCTTCTCTCTACGCCGGAGGACTTATATCTATAGGTACCCTCATATCGGTCTTTCTCTCCACTTCAGATGAAATGCTGCCACTATTTATATCAGAGCACCTTGCCCTGCCAACAATCTTAAAAATCCTCTTATCAAAGGCTCTAATAGCTGTATTTAGTGGATTTATGGTCGACACCCTCCTGTCATTTACAAGGTTCAAATACAAGACAAGACAAAGAATATCTGAACTTTGCGAGGAAGAGCACGGCGATGACACTGAAGATAAGGGCGTATTTATAGATGCCCTGCGCCACACCATCCACATTACAATTTTCATTTACATAATATCAATAATTTTAACCCTCCTGGTTGAATCTCTTGGATCAGATGTAATTAGATCTTTCTTGACTAATAGGCTTATTATAGGAGTTTTATTAACCGCCCTTATAGGACTGATTCCAAACTGTGCCTCATCAATCATAATCACTCAGCTCTTCTTAGATGGCATGATAACAACAGGTCAGCTCATGTCTGGCCTCATGGTAAATGCAGGTGTAGGTTTGCTTGTTCTCTTCAGGACAAATAATCATCACCCAAGGGAAAACTTCAAAATACTTTGCATGCTCTATCTTATAGGCATCTTTTGGGGATTTTTCTTTGAAATTTTTAATATCAACTTCTAAACTTTCAATTGAATCCTAGAATTCACGCTTCGTATGCTAAAAAGAAGGCATCACAAATCTTAAGTTCTTCCTCAAGACTTGTGATAACCTTCTTTTCTTCTTCATAATTATTAGATATTAACTGTAGACTTGGGGCCAGCTTTTCAACTGCCCCACTTTAATCATAAAACTTTAATATTAATTATAGACTCCAAAACTTTTATGTAAAGATCATGGAAGGAATGGATATTCTCTTCATCGTAGAGATTCTTCATATATTCCATCTCTGAATCGTAGCCACCATCTCCATATTCATTCTCAAGTAATTCAAGCTCCAGTCTCGCACCGGCCTTAGTATATGAGTCATCCAAGTCTAAGAATTCAGGTGCAAGTGTATCTAACTCATCGCCATTGATTGCCAGCTGAAGATTAACCTCCATTGGATCATTTAAAAATGGTGAATCGTGCTCTACAAAGTAATCATAAGAACTATGAGCAATACCTTCTCCTACCTGTTTCTTAACTTCCTGAAGTATTTTAGATACTGAATCATCATATTTTGAAAGAACACTTGTAAATAAAGAAAGGTATTCACATGCTTTTTTTCTGTTTTCTCTTCCCTGTTCAGCTGAAATAATAGCTCCTCCACCTGTACCAAAGATTAATCCAATGGACACGCTTAATAAAAGTATTGGAAAAATAACATTTTCCGCTTCAAACATATCCTCTCCAATGAAATTAGATATGAAAAATCCATCAACTATCTGGTATGTATTATCAACAAGCTGAATTCCAATACAAGGAAGGACAAATAATAATAATTTTCTTATTGTATTGTATAAATTATAAACATTCGGTGCAAAAAATAAAGATAAAATACCTAATCCACTGCATTTTATCGAAAATCGAGTAGGAGGGAAAATTAAATAAGTTTTCCCGACCTCTCACACCACCGTA
>CAMUXE010000012.1 GCA_947164605.1 uncultured Lachnospiraceae bacterium
AATGATATCACACATAGCTTCAAGCTTCACTGACATCTATTCTGGCACACGGGGGTAGATAAGGCGAAGCATATCATCAAGCGCATTGATGAGGATGAGATAGACGACTATTTAGATATTAATTGAGAAGGACTTATCATTATGGACAGTTAGATTTTCTTATGTATTGGGAGGAAATGTATACATGGCGGTAATTAACTATTCTTCTTACGCACAAGCTATAGAAAAGGGGATGAGCAAACGGAACATGACCGGTATGGCTAAAGTTCTGTTTGCTTTTATGTGCGATCATGAGGATGTTGTTCAGCGAAGAATCACAAAAGCAGATGAAAAGAGAGGAAACACGAATGTACATTACAGTGTTCCTGATGGTGAAGCGATAGAGTGGTATCGAGGGCAACATGATGTCTCTGAAACTTTGAGGAATGGTGCCGGTAACACGGCGATTATTGCAGAAGCTCCCGGTTATTTTGAAGAACATGTCCTTACGGAACTAATCAACTCGCAGAAAGAGGAGCAGGCTATAAAGGCTGTAAAAGAGCTTGTTAGTGAAGCAGAGGGCCTGGATGAAAACCTTAGAAAATCTTGGCTTGATGAATGTGACAATGGCGATATTGGAGCCTTCCTGGCCCATGTCTTTCTTTATGCGGTTCCTCAGCCTAATGTTGTTTCTGAGATAGATGAGGAAATTGTTGCTCCGACTCTTGATGAAGAGGATGAAAAGGAAATTAGGCTATTTGAAAGCCTTGTTGTAAAGCACGCCAAGCCTGAACCTGATGAGCCGCCACTTGAGATTGCCGAGAAAGAGATTGAATATGTAAAGCAGCTGTTACTGGCTTATGCTGATGCAGAGCATGTTTCCTACATTGACAGAAGCGACCTTGAATCCATTCCGAGATACAGCAAGTACAAGAACAATTTTGAACGTTCTCGTAGGGATTTTTATTCGGCAGAAAAGGTCAAGGAATCTGCTAAGGACATTTTGAAACTGAATGAAAAAGACGGATTTGATCTTGTAAAAAAGGAAGTCCTTGATGGCGTTGTTGATGTATGGGAGATTTATGCGTCATCAGATGGCTTCACACGCATGCTTCAAGTTATGTCGAAGGCTACGGATGTTAATATTACCGCAAATACGAAGCGAAGACTGCTTGAATGGATTGGAAATGCTGAAAAGAAGGGGATTTGTCACATCCTGGTAGGAGAGAACAAATTATGGTGGGTAGATAATGCAGAGAATTTATAATTCAGGATTTGAAATAGAACCACGACTTATCCTGATTGCAGATACATATCCGCTTCCATCTTTTACAGAAGATTTATTTGTGGCAATTGATTTTATCACTGTGTACAGCGGTGTTTTTATCTCAGGTGCGCAGAATCTACACGGAGATAATGGATTTAAGTTTAGTGAGATTACCGCCAGGAGACAATTGGTTCATGAGGCTGTTAAGAAGCTTGTTTTAGAAGGTTTTTTGATAGTGGAAATACGTGAGGGATTCAGTTATAAGATTTCTGATACTGGAAAGAAATATGCTAAATCCTTTGAATCTACGTATGCAATTCAGTATAAGAATAATCTGCTTTCTGTATCGGAAAAGTATTTGGATTATGACGAAAAGGCCTTGTCCAAGCTTATTACAGAGAAGGCGTTGGCAGATGGCAGGGAGGAAATGTAATGTATTATATCAAAAGAATTACGATGTCAGGTCCGAAAGTAGAGACCTCATCGGTAGATCTTGATAAAGGGGTTAATATTTTATACGGTGCATCGAATACCGGTAAGAGTTATATTGCCGAATGCATTGATTATATGATGGGAAATGAGGATCATCGTATTGATGATAATAAAGGATATGACACAATTCGCATGGAATTGGATGTGGATGGCAGTTCTCTTACGATGGTGCGAAAGCTGGGGGAGACTAAAATCCAGGTTTTCAGCAATGTGGACGGTATAGAGAGTGGAGAGTATACGCTTGCAGGAAACAATCGTATCTGCCATGTGTGGCTTAGATTGATGGGAATCACTGAGTCTCATAGGATAAATAAGTCAGCTCATTTTCAGCGCGAAGAGTTGAATAACCGCGCTTTTGACCATGCCTTTGTTATTCGTGAGAAGAACATCTACTCGCATGAAAGTATTTTAATGCCAGGACAGTTTTCGCGATTCCCTGTTGCAAAATCGGCGTTATTGTTTTTGATGACAGGAAACGATTACGATGATGGCGTTGAGTATGAAAAACCTGAAATTCATGACGCAAAGAAGAAGGCAGTAATTGAGTTCGCAGATAGTCAAATACTTGCTTTACAGGGACAGGAAGAGGAATTGAAACGTGATATACCTGATGTTCCGCCTTCTGTATTGAAAGAACGTATATCAACGCTTTTGTCTGAGATTGATCATACAGAGAGCGAAATCAGCGATATTATCCAAAAAAACAAAGAAATCGGGAATCAGATATATCATTTGGATGAAGAAATTGCTGAGAAGAAAGTCCTTCAGAATAGATATAAGTCATTGCAAAGCCAGTATAGTTCGGATTTGAAACGACTTACATTTATGGTTGAAGGGGAAATAAGGAAGAAAGAATTTATAGAGGAAGCACCAAGAGAGTGCCCTTTCTGCGGAAATCATTTGTCTGAGGAGAAGACGGATTCCTGCATTGAGGCCGCTACTGCGGAAATAGAGAAGCTTCAACCTAAGATGGCAGATCTTAAATCCGTTCAAAAGAGTTTAAAGAATGAGCTTGAGAAGATTACCGGGGAGAGAGATAGATTGAAAGTTCTTATGGATGAGCTTGAAGAGCAGGTTCAGCAGGAACTACAGCCAAAGGTGGATGAGCTTAGAACTACAATGGCGGATTACGCAGTTTCCCTGGCAAATCATAGTTCCCTGAGCACCTTGGGAAGAGCGCAGTCAACCATTAGGGAAAACTTGACAGAGTATAAGTCAAAGGCGGAACCTCCTAAATTTTCTATCAAGGAGTACTTTGATCAGGAATTTATGGAGCACTTCCAGAAAATACTAGATGATTTGCTCGTTGCATGTAAATTTGATGGATTCAGAGAAGCAGTCTTTGATCTTAATACATTTGATGTTGTGATAAACGGTACCAGAAAGAAGTCGCAAGGCCAAGGATACAGGGCATTTATAAATGTCATCGTATCTATGGCTATGCAGGAATATCTAAGGAAGTATGGCGTTTATCGACCTAATATTTTTGTAATGGATTCACCGATACTTTCTTTAAAAGAAGATGTTGATGCAAGTGAACTTGCCAGCGAGAGCATGAAATCATCGTTGTTTAAGTATTTTATCAATCATCCATGCGCTGAGCAGATAATCATAATTGAGAACGAGGTTCCTGAGCTGGACTATGCCGGAGTTAATATGCGCAAATTCTCCAAAGGTAACGGCTTCTGGAAAACTGATCCAACTACATATCAAGGATAATATACACATTCAGATAAGTCTTATGGCTTTTGCCGTAAGGCTTATTTTTTATCTAAATTCACCCATAACTGACCCATAACCGACCCTAAATACAAAAAAACTGAAGTAACATACAATTTCCTCGTAATCAAAAATAATCTCAATGCCTGAGATGGCCATTAAGGCGGCGGGATGCATAAAGAGATTCGAGATTTCGGATTAACCGAGTCTTGACTCCGAAGCACCCACCGTTACTTCTTGCGCCATTTTAGGGTTTGTGAAGACGGTGGATGACTACCGGCTCCTTTTTGTATCCCGACCGCAAGTCACAGGCGGAAAGGACAAGAAATGAAGAAAAATCTTGTGGCAAAAAACGAACTTGGTATCTATGCAGATGCCGACGGTGTTGTGAGAGCGGACAGCCTTGTGGTTGCTCAGATGTTTGGTAAGCTTCACGCAAATGTAGTCCGTGACATCAGGAACCTTGATTGTTCCGATGAGTTCCGACTCATCAATTTTGATGAGTCGACTTACCTCAACGCACAGGGACATCAGCAGCCTTGTTACAACATGACCCGCGACGGGTTCGTGTTCCTGGTAATGGGCTACAGAGGCAAGAAGGCAGCTTCCTTTAAAGAGGCGTATATCAAGAGGTTCAATGAGATGGAAGAGTTTATCAAGTATCTGTTAGAGGCAAGAACAGAGTTCCCGCTTCTCACAGAGAACATAATGCTTCTCCATGAAAGCCCTAAGCCTTACTACTTCAGCAATGAAGCAGATCTTTTGAACCGCATCGCTCTTGGTAAGACAGCAAAGCAGGTTCGTGAAGAACATGGGCTTAAGCCCGGGACAAGCATTCGTCCTTATCTTACTACCAAGCAGATTGAGGCTATTGACCGCCTGCAGAGAGTGGATATCGGTTTGCTGGTGTCAACGCCTGACTTTCAGGAACGCAAGAGATACCTGGAGTGGTACTTCATGAAAAAATTGCAGTAAAGGAGCGGCGATAGATGAGAATTAACGGCGAAGAAACTGATATCCTTCGCAGCTATCGTTCTAATGATGCAGAGGGAAGACTGGTCATAATGCTTAACAATTATGCGGTCTTCCCGAAGATCATCCGCAAAGCTGAGAAGAAGATTCAGTACAAGATCAAATCGGAAAAAGAATACCTGCGTAGCCACGCAAGAGGCGAGCTTGGAGTCAGAGTACAGACCTCCGGCACAAGTGACCCGACCTTCAATGAGGCAGCTACCAACATCATGATAGAAGATGCTTTTAAGACTGGCGAAGTGGATAAAGGGCTTCTTAAAGGAATCAAGGATGCTTCTTTATATGAGGATGAAATTCGCCTTGTAAGCATTATGCGTATGGATTTCGAACTGTTGGAAGAAATAATCGAAGATCTGGATGAGAGTGATTCCAAGATTATGAAACAGTATTTGCTCGAAGGACGGCTTTTTAAAGAAATCGCAGATGATGAAGGCAGAACTTATGAGGCTATCAAAAAGCGCATGGAGCGTATCCGCGCAGAAATCCGTGAGGAAATCCTTGAATGCCTTGAAATGAACTGTAGGGGAGGTGAGTGAGATGAATGTTATATCTGACAGTGATTACAAAGAATCCGGTATATATGCCAAGGAGCAGGCTGAAGTTCAGACCGTTCCTATTCAATGTAAAGTTGCGCTCACCATAAAGGAGGCTGCAGAGTATTCCAATATCGGTATCAACAAGTTGGAGTGTCTGCTTCGCTCTCCGAGATGTCCTTTTGTCTTATATGTGGGTAAGAAGAAACTTGTTAAGAGAAAGGAATTTGAGAAGTTCATTTCTGACAACATTGAGATATAGCGCACCTCCGACAAACGTGATGATTCCGCGGTTTGTCGGCTATCAAAAAAATGAAATAACATTGCAATTGAGCCCCGGTTGGTGTATAATATAGCGTGCTAATTTGGGGCTCTTATAGCTTAGAAAGGAGCCTTAAATGGGAAAAGATCTCAAAGGAAAGGAGATTGGAGCAGGAATCGTTCAGCAACCTAACGGAACTTACTTCGCCAGATTTGTTGATAAGTTTGGGAAACGCAGAACGAAAAGATCCAAGAAACTTCAAGAGGTAAAACAGTGGCTTGCTGATGCTACATATATAGACCAACACAGTGACCTCGACCAGGCAACGGATATGCTCGTTGATGCCTGGTTCGATTATTGGATAGGGATAAAAAAGCAGACAGTGAGACCAAATACGGTCAGAAACTATTCGGAACGGTATGAGCGTAATATCAAGAGTGTTATAGGCAATAAACTCTTAACTGATGTGAAGCCCATTCACTGCCAGAAGATTTTTTCAGATATGGCTGATGAGGGCTATAAGACGACTACCATATACCAGACGCGGATTGCTCTTTATAATATGTTTGAGTTTGCCAGGGAGAATGATGTACTCATCGCAAACCCTTGCAAGAAGTCATTAAAGAGCGATATGGGAAAACCTTCAGATAAGAAAGAAGCCCTTACGATTGACGTTCAGAAGAAGTTCTTGGAAGCTGTGGTGGGTTACAGCTATGAGAATCAGTACCGCTTCGTATTACAGACCGGACTTCGTACAGGTGAGCTTATAGGACTTAAGTGGAGCGACATCGACTTCGAAAATCGTACTATGAAGATCGAAAGGACGATGGAATATCGCTATAAGGTAGGTGAGTGGAGAGTTGGTCCACCTAAGAGCAAATCTGGCTACCGTACAATTCCTCTTACAGACGAAGCAATTCGTATTCTTGAAAACCAGAGATCAAAGAATAAGAGCTTAAAGCTCGTGCCGATTGAATGGAAAGACATAGTATTCCTTTGCAGAAAGGGAACTCCGGTCAAGAACAGCACTTATGACACGGGACTGTTCAAATATTGTGACCGTGTAGGCATTCCGAGATTTTCAATGCATGTCTTAAGACATACTTTTGCTACCAGATGCATTGAAGGTGGAATGAAACCTAAGACTCTGCAGAAGATTTTAGGTCATTCTAATATCGGTATTACCATGAATCTGTATGTTCATATTACAGAGGATGAAAAACATAGAGAAATTGACTTAGTGGCTGACGCTTTAAAAGTGGTATAAAACTTGATGCGAAATTCATCTCCGTGGTACTCGATGTGGTACTCGGTCAAAACCATAAATCGCGGAAAGCCAGTAAAATAAAGGAAAAATGAAGGAGATGAATATATTATGAAATTAGGTATAGTCGGTCTTCCAAACGTTGGAAAAAGTACACTTTTTAATTCATTGACTAAGGCAGGTGCTCTTGCGGCAAACTATCCATTTGCCACAATCGATCCAAATGTGGGAGTTGTGCCAGTGCCAGACAAGAGACTCGATGAGCTGACAAAGATGTATGATTCAGCAAAGACAACACCAGCAGTTATCGAATTCGTAGATATTGCAGGCCTTGTAAAGGGTGCATCAAAGGGTGAAGGCCTTGGAAACCAGTTTCTTGCAAATATTAGAGAGACAGATGCAATCGTGCATGTTGTAAGATGCTTCGAGGATGGCAATATCGTTCACGTAGATGGTTCAATTGATCCAATCCGTGATATAGAGACAATCAACTTAGAGCTCATCTTTGCTGATATGGAAGTCCTTGACAGAAGACTTGCAAAGCAGAAGAAGGCAGCTTTCAACAATAAGGATATCGCCAAGGAAGTGGCTATGTTAGAGAGACTTCACAGCTTCCTTGAAGAGGGAAAACTTGCCAAGAATTTTGAATTAAAGGATGACGATGAAGAGGCTATTTTCAAGGAGTTGAACCTTCTTACAGCAAAGCCTGTCATCTTTGCGGCCAATGTTTCGGACCAGGATTTAGCTAATGACGGTGCCGACAATGAATATGTAGCAAAGGTTAGAGAATATGCCGAGAAAGAAAATTGTGGCGTATTTGTTATCTGCGCTGAGATTGAGGCAGAAATTTCAGAACTCGATGATGATGAGAAGGCACTCTTCCTTGAGGATCTTGGAATTCAGTCATCAGGTCTTGATAAGCTTATCTCTGCAAGCTATTCATTGCTTGGACTTATCTCATATTTAACTGCAGGCCCTACAGAGTCAAGAGCTTGGACAATCACAAAGGGAACTAAGGCTCCACAGGCTGCAGGTAAGATCCACAGCGATTTTGAGAGAGGTTTTATCAAGGCAGAAGTTGTGTCATATGATGATCTTATGAATTGCGGCTCTATAGCAGGTGCCAAGGAGAAGGGACTTGTGAGAATGGAAGGCAAGGAATATGTTGTACAGGATGGAGATGTAGTACTCTTCCGTTTCAATGTATAAGCCTTAAATGAGCAAATGTTTATTATATTAGTAAAATAATATATAAAATATTCATGGTAAAGAAATGCTTTGACAAAATATAAAAACACAAGATATTGTTTATTATTTTAAAATTGAACACAAGATAATGGAAACTATAGGCGTGCAAAACAGTTTATACTGTCTTGCATGCCTAATTTTATGCCTTTTTTTGGCATTGATTTTTTGTTACTTAAGGATTATTATTTGAATGTGAAACGAAATCCCAATTTGTGAAACAAAATGGGGGTAAAGTGGAAGATAATTCTTAAAGAGGACAAAAGACCGGAGGAAGTTATGTTTACTGGACAGTACCAACATGCAATTGATTCCAAAGGCCGCCTAATCATGCCGGTAAAGTTTAGAGAGAAGTTTAAAGACTCTTGCTATGTCTGCAATGGATTGGACGGTTGTCTTTTTGTGTTCGATAAGGAGTACTGGGAAGAATTCAATGAAAAACTCATGAAACTTCCTATGAACAACAAGAAAGCAAGGACACTTGCCAGATACTTTGCATCTGGTTCAGATGAATGCGAGTTCGATAAGCAGGGCAGAATATTGATTTCTCCTGCACTCAAGGAAAAGGCATCTCTCACAAGAGATGTTGTTTTAGTTGGAGTGTTGAACAGGGTTGAAATCTGGGATGCAGATAAGTGGAATGAAACAATATCCGATGATGAAGTAGACATAGACGACCTTATGGAAGATATGTCTGATTCTGGTTTTGATATTTCATTCTAAAATTCAGAATGGAGCTTTAATATGGAGTTTAAACATCGCTCAGTCCTTTTGGATGAGACAATAGAAAATCTGAATATAAAGCCAGATGGAATCTATGTGGATGGAACTCTAGGCGGAGCAGGACATTCAAGCCATATAGTCGAGAGATTGACTGAGGGTGGAAGACTGATTGGAATAGATCAGGATGCTGACGCTATTAAAGCTGCAAGCGAGAGACTTAAGCCATACGCTGACAGGGTCACAATAGTTAGAGATAACTACTGTAACTTTGTTAAAGTGCTTGATGATTTAGGCATTGATAAGGTTGATGGAATTCTTCTTGATATAGGTGTTTCGTCATACCAGCTTGACAATGAGGAGAGAGGTTTTTCTTATAGAAATGATGCCCCTCTTGATATGCGTATGGATCAAAGGTCCAACATAAGTGCTAGGAACATAGTCAATGACTATAGCGAGTTTGACTTGTACAGAATTATCCGTGATTACGGAGAGGATAAGTTTGCCAAGAATATCGCTAAGCATATTGTTCAGGCAAGAGCACTTAAGCCGATTGAGACAACATATGAACTTAACGAAATTATACGTTCGGCTATACCTGCTAAGTTTAGAATGGATACACATCCTTCTAAGAGGACTTACCAGGCTATAAGAATTGAGTTGAATCACGAACTTGAAGTTCTTGAAAACTCAATTGATGACATGATTAAGAGACTTAATGACAGAGGAAGACTCTGTATCATAACTTTCCACTCTCTCGAGGACAGGATAGTTAAGAACAGGTTCAGAATCAACGAAAATCCATGTACATGTCCGTCAAGTTTTCCGGTCTGTGTATGTGGTAATAAATCACTTGGAAAGGTTATAACAAGAAAGCCTATAATTCCAACTGATGAGGAGATAGAAGAAAATCCAAGGTCAAAGAGTTCAAAACTCCGAGTGTTTGAGCGTATATGGGAGGATGAGTCTTAAATGAGCAACGCTAGACGTAATATGAGGAATAATAAAACAACTTCTCTTAGAGATTATAAGGCAGGAAAGAACAGACAGGCATATATTGATGGAAATGCAGCAAGAGAGCTTGCACCTGCTAGAAAAACTCGCACATATGAAGATGAGAGAAATAGACAGAAGAGAAGAAATGAAAAGATAGAAAGAGAGAACAGACTTAGCAAGATTGCAATCTGTGTAATTGCATCAGCAGCAGTGGCCGTTCTTGTTATTGGCTTTCAGTATTTAAGCGATCTTAACAGCATGAAAAGAAAACAGGTTGAATTGAGTACTCTTCAGGACGAACTTGTGGAAAAGACTAAGGCCAATGATGAGTATGAAGATCAGATTAATGAATCTGTAAACTATGATGAACTCTATAATACTGCTGTTAATGATTTAGGAATGTCAAACCCTGCAAAGGCGCAGATTATCACATATGACGCTGGAGTCAGTGAGTATGTTAAGCAATATGGAGATATTCCTGAAGCTAAGTAGTTATAAAGGGCGTTAGAATGAAAAAGCATAAAAAAAGATACAAGGATAGAATGGTTAACGCTAGAGCAATGCGAAGAGAGGCTAACAGAGGGCTGCGCATTGCTCTACTTATTTTTGGGTTCAGTTTTCTGGGCCTGATCGCTTATGTGGTCTATATTAACCATGTACATGGATTTGAGTATTCAGAAAAAGTTTCAAGCTCTGATGCTAAGACGACTAGCAATATATCAGCTCAGAGGGGTAAAATTCTTGACACCAACGGAGCTATACTGGCTTACAATCAGGTTTACTACAATTTGATCATTGATCCTGTTATGTATACAAATCATGGCTCTGAGTTGCTTAAACTGACCTATGTGGATGGCAAAGAGACAGCGGTCTCAGATGTCAGTGCTAACGACAACCATGTGGCAGGTCAGAGAGTTAATGATGAAAAAAAGGATAATGTCTATTATCTTTTTGTCACCAAAAGATCAAGAACACTTGAGGTTTTAAATAAAGTATTTGGACTCAGTGAAAACGACGTTAACGCTAAGGTGGAGGCAAACTCAAATAGAAGGTATTGCAAGCTGATTGAAAATCTGGATTCAGATGTCAATGAAAAGTACACAAAGTTTATTGAGGAGAATAAGGGCTCAATCGCTATATCTTTAGAGAAGAACTATAGCAGAAAATACCCATATAGTTCCCTGGCTTGCGGAGTACTTGGCTTTGCCAATAAGAACAATGTCGGACAAACAGGACTTGAGGCCTACTACGAAGATGAGCTCACTGGTGTAGACGGAACAAGCTACACCTATGTATCAGGAGTGTCTGAGTCTGAGAATGTAGTTAAGATGCCTAAGGACGGACTTGATATAGTCACAACAATAGATTATAAAATACAGAGCATAATTGAAGATAAGATTAAGAAGCTCAACGATGAAAGGCCTAGTAAGTGTACATCTGTAGTGGCTATGAATCCTAAGAATGGTGAAATTCTTGCCTTGGCTTCTTATCCTTCCTTTGATCTCAACAATCCTTTTGTCTACACAGGAAATGAATACAGCGCAGAAGAAGTTGAGGCTTGGAATGCGAGCAATGATTCTGAAGAGAATGCTAAGGCCATAAGTGCTTATTCATACCTGTGGGCTACTCATGGAATTGTAGATATGTACGAACCAGGTTCTACATTTAAACCATTTACTGTAGTCGAAGCTCTTGAAGCGGGTGTTACCCACGATGGAGATACCTTCTACTGTAGCGGATATGAGACAGTTCAGGGCGTAGATATAGGATGCCATGTCAGAGCAGAAGGCGGACATGGAACATTGACCCTGGAAGATGGACTGATTCAGTCTTGTAACCCAGTAATGATTCAGCTCGCTAACAGAATGACACCAACAGCTCTATATAATTTCCAGATTATGCTGGGCTTCGGCACAAGAACAGGAATTGATCTTCCTAATGAGAGAAAGGGCTTCTTGCAAGATGGCAGCACTATGACTATACTTGATGCGGCTTGTAACTCCTTTGGACAGAATATCAATGTTACACAGATTCAGATGGCGGCAGCCTTTTCGTCAATTGTAAATGGCGGCAAATATTACAAACCACACTTGGTTAAGAGGATACAGGATTCTCAGGGTCAGGTTGTCAAGGACATCTCAGCTGAACTGGTAAGACAGACATGTACAGAGGAGACATCTCAGCTTATAAGATCCTACCTGAGAGAAGGTGTAGACACTGGACTTGCCAGAAAATCAGGTGTTGCTGGATATGCAATTGGCGGTAAGACAGGAACTGCACAGAAGGCTAACAGAGATGAACTCAAGTGGGTTGTATCCGTAATCGGATGCGTTCCAACCAACGATCCACAGCTTGTTCTCTACACTGTAATAGATGAACCATACGAGACAACAGGTACAGATGGAAGCTCACTTGATGCTTTGTATCTTATGCATGATATGTATGAGGAGATACTCCCATATATGAATATATACAAAGATAATGATGATGGCTCTACAAGTCCGGATTCCGGAGTAGTTGAGGGATCGGTGCCAATCAGTGTTGAATTTCCACAGGCTTCTAATAATGTGGTAAATGAAAACAATGAGAATAATTAATACATCTTTTAGGAAAAGAGGAAAAAGAAATGGATTTAAAAAATCGCTGTGTAGTAGTAGAAGGTAGTGGAATAAGCGGAATTGGCGCTTGTCATCTCCTCAATCAGGTGGGAGCTCATGTCATCCTTCATGACAGCAATGAGAAACTGACAGAGGATGAGCTTCTTGCAAAGCTCAATGGCGATAAGGCTGAGCTGATTATAGGCAAGCTTGAAGATGAAAAAATTAAGGCAGCAGATCTTTTGGTAATCAGCCCAGGCGTACCAATTGATTCTGAGATTGTCAAGAGATTTGAAGCTGCAGATAAGCCTGTTTGGGGCGAAATTGAGCTCGCTTACAACTATGAGGCAGGCAAGGTTCTTGCAATCACTGGCACTAATGGAAAGACAACTACAACCAGCCTTGTGGGAGAGATTGTTAAGGCTTGGGGCAAGAAGACATTTGTTGTAGGAAATATAGGTCACTCTTATACCTTGGAGGTTCTTGGAACTGATAAGGATTCTTATACAGTTGCTGAAATCAGCAGTTTCCAGCTTGAGACAGTGCATGATTTTAAGCCTGCAGTCAGCGCTATACTTAATATCACACCAGATCACCTCAACCGTCACCATACAATGGAGTGTTACATTGAGACTAAAGAAAAGATTGCAATGAATCAGTCAGAATCTGATATCTGTGTTCTTAATTATGATGACAGTGAGCTTCGCAAATTTGCTAATGCTTGCAAGCCAAAGATATATTGGTTCTCAAGTAGCGAGAAGGTGCCTTGTGGCTCATATGTTGAAAATGATGAGATTATCTTTACGGATGGAGAGCAGGAGACAAAAATGCTCAATGTCCACGATATGAACTTGATAGGTCGTCATAACTACGAAAATGTCTGTGCTGCAATCAATGTGTGTATGGCAGCGGGAATTCCTGTGGATCTTATTGTTGAGACAGTTAAGAAGTTTAAGGCTGTAGAACACAGAATTGAGTATGTGGCTACAAAGAATGGAGTTCTTTATTACAATGATTCAAAGGGAACAAATCCTGAGGCTTCAGTAAAGGCAATTGAAGCTATGAGCAGACCTACATATCTTATAGGTGGCGGATATGACAAGGGCTCAGAATTTGATTTATATGTTAAGGCTTTTGCACCAAATATTAAGAAATTAATTCTTATAGGCCAGACTTCTGAAAAGATTGCCGCAACTTGCGACAAATATGGCTTTAAGAATTATCAATTTGTTGAGTCTCTTGAAGAAGTTGTTGATATATGTCATAAGGAGGCTTTGCCGGGAGAGGCAGTTTTGCTTTCGCCTGCATGTGCTAGCTGGGGCATGTTTGATAACTATGAGCAGAGAGGTAGAATGTTCAAAGACTTTGTAAATGCTCTTGAGGATTAGAAAATAAGCGGGGATTAAGATGGGAAGAAAGAAAAAAGTAAGCAATTCCTTATTTGCTACTGAATTAAAAAATAGACATCCCGATTTTATGCTAGTTATATGTACGATAATACTTGTCTTCTTTGGAACAATTATGGCTTACTCAGCCGGCGCTTCGGATTTTAATAGTGTGGGAGCTGAAAAGAGTTATTTTATCAAACAATTTGTCTTTATGATTGCAGGATTTATAGCCATGTATATAGGTTATAAATTCATAAATTGCAGGGGCTTTTATGGCAAGCTCTCTGTGATTATCTTTTTGGCCACTTTGGTTACAATGTTTATGATTATACCTTTCGGTAAGGAAGTAAACGGCGCTAAGAGATGGATAGCTATTGCAAATTTTCAGTTTCAGCCAGTTGAACTTTTTAAGATAGGTGTAATCTTAGGCAGTGCATATTACTATAAGCGATTAAGGTCAAAGATGGACAAGTTTCTTTTCTACTTTGTCATACCTCTAGCTATGGCAGGAGTAATTGCATTGATAATTTTCTTTACATCAAGCAATCTGAGTAGTGCCCTGATAGCGGCCTTTATTGTACTTTTTATGGGCTACGTTGCAGCTAGAAAAAGGCTGATATACAATATCGGCATTATCGCAGCTGGTCTTGCAGTGACTATTGGAAAACCAATTATGGGCCTGCTTCCACTTGATGGATTTAGAGGCGGCAGAATTGCTGCTTGGATTAATCCAGAACTCTATAAGAGCAAGGAGTCTTATCAGTCTCTCAATGGTTTGTATGCTATTGGATCTGGAGGCTTTTTTGGAAAGGGTCTTGGAAATGGAAGTCAGAAGTATATTATACCTGAGGCGCAAAACGATATGATCTTTACAGTTTTGTGTGAAGAATTAGGTCTTTTTGGCATGATAATGCTTCTTTTGGTCTTCTTTGTGCTTTTATACAGAATTGTCACTATAGCCTATATGTCAGATGATTTTTATGAGATTATGGTTTGCTCAGGTGTTATTGGCCATATCGCCTTTCAGCTCATTCTCAATATAGCGGTGGCAACTATGATTTTGCCTAATACGGGTGTATCATTGCCCTTTATAAGCTATGGAGGAACGGCCCTTCTAGCTACGATGGCGGAATTGGGGCTGGTTTTATCAGTGTCTGCCAGGGAAACGGGGGATACTGACACATGAAGAAATTTATGATTTTTCTTATGACTATAGCTGTGATTGCGGCTTTTGCTTATGCGTCAACCTTTATTTTTAAGGTGAATTCTATAAGCTATGCAGGTGATTTAAACTATAGTGATGAGGACTATACCAAGTGGATATTTGGCGAAGAAGAACCGAATGCACTTGTCTACAAGCTCTTTGCTGACAAGAAAAAACAGGTTCCTTTTGCTCAGAGATACGATGTTGATATCAAATGGCCTAATAAGATGGAAGTTACAATCTATGAGAAAGTGCTGGTAGGTTATATCGACTATCGAGGCTCCAATATGTATTTCGATAAAGATGGCATAGTTGTTGAATCTTCATCAGAGATTTACAGCAATGTACCCCAAATTGATGGACTTAAGTTTGAAAATATAGTGCTTGGAGAAAAAATTGGCTATGAGGGAGATCAAGGACTTTTTACTGATATACTTGATCTAAAGCAGGCAATTGACAAGTACTCTATCAAGGTTGATACAATTTACTTTGATTCTTCAAACAATGTTGACCTATATATTGATCAGGTTAAGGTTGAAATTGGTAATCCTAAGGATGCAAATGACAGGCTCTATGCCTTAAAACAGATGCAGCCAAAATTGAGCGGCCTTAAGGGAACGCTCTATCTGAACAAGTATAACGGTCAAGATAGTTCAGTATATTTCAGCAAAGATGAATAGAGAAAAAAAGCCCTTGAAATCTATTGCTATTTTTAAAAATTTTTTATAGAATGTAAAAAGTGTAATCATGTAAAAATTGAGGAGGCGCAATTGTGTTAGAGATTAAACCAGATGATTCAGAAATTATCGCTAAAATTGTAGTAGTCGGTGTAGGTGGCGGCGGAAACAATGCTGTTAACCGTATGATAGATGAAAATGCTTCAGGAGTAGAGTTTGTAGGTATTAATACAGATCTTAAGGATCTTAATAACTGCAAGGCTCCTAATACAATCCAGATTGGTGAGAAGACAACTAAGGGACTTGGAGCAGGTTCAATCCCTGAGGTTGGTGAGAGATCAGCAGAGGAATCTGCAGATGCTATCACAGAGGCTATTAAGGACCATGATATGGTATTCATCACTTGTGGTATGGGTGGTGGAACAGGAACAGGTGCTGCTCCTGTTGTAGCTAAGATTGCTCATGATATGGGAATATTGACAGTTGCTGTTGTTACTAGACCATTCTTCTTTGAAGGACGTCAGAGAAACAAGAATGCAGCTGCTGGTATTGAAAAGCTTAAGGAAAATGTTGATACTCTTATTATTGTGCCTAATGATAAATTGAATGATATTGTTGATAAGAGACTTAGCTTCACGGAGGCTTTCCAGAAGGCTGACCAGGTATTGCAGCAGGCAGTTACAGGTATTACTGATTTGATTATCAAACCAGGTCTTATCTCTGTTGACTTTGCTGACGTACAGACAGTTATGAGAAATATGGGACTTGCCCATGTAGGTATCGGTACAGGTTCAGGTGAGGACAAGATTATGGATGCGGTTAAGGCTGCTATTGAGAGTCCACTTCTTGAGACAACAATTGAGGGAGCTACTCAGGTACTCCTCAACTTCTCAGGTAAGCTCAATCTTCCAGAGGTTGCACAGGCAACTGAATACCTCAATGAAGTTATCGGTTCTGATGAAGTCAATACAATCTTTGGTCTTATCGATGACAATGATTCAAGTGCTGACGAAGTTACAGTTACAATCGTTGCAACAGGTATTAAGGACGATACAAATAAGAACGCAGCTCCAACTGGAATCAGCAACAAGGCTCAGATTTCACGCATGGCAGCTAAGCCAAAATACAATTTTGAGGCAGCATCAACAGCTGCTACAGGAAGCACAGTAAAGACAGAGACTCCTGCATCTAGCATTGCAGCTCAGACAAGCTCAGCTCCAGAACAGGTTCGCCCTGACACAGTAAAGAGTAGAGTTAAAGAGAAGACTCTTGATATTCCTGTATTCCGTTAAGATTAAGAGTTTTATTATATTAATAAAAGTGATGAGAGGTCGCGTGGCAATTTCGTTGATTGAGCCACGCGATTTTTCCATGAATGCATCAAAAGGGGTGTAGGCAATGAGGCGTGCTCGATATGAAGAGTATGAAGATCCTAGAAGATACCAAAGCCGAAGAATAAAAGCAGATAAGGCCTATGAAGAATTGGGAAAGCCAGCTAAAAAGGCAGGACCTAAGAGGGCTGATCAGAGGAAGATGGCTGTAAAAAAGGCCTCCTCTGGCAAGAGAAGAGCCGATTTTGCTGATTATGAGGATGAGAAGGACTTCAAAAAGAAAAAGAATAAAATAAGAAAATGGGATAGAATATTCGCTGAACTGTGTCTTGCTTGCCTTATTGTGTGCGGATTTATGGTCTATAATGACCAGACAGAAGCTATCACCTCTTTGATTAACACTGCTAAAAACAAGCTTGGCATAGAGAAAGTGTCAGTTTTTTCGGCTTCAGGAAGCAGTGAAACTAAAAGCAAGTATGTAAAGGTTGCGGGTAATTTCACAGATGAGAGAGCTGGGACAGAGTTCAAATTCTCGGATGTGGATACAAGTGTGACGATAGTGGATCATGTCCTTGACGGTAAGGTCATCTGTATTGACCCCGGTCATGGTACCGGTGATCCTGGAATTGTTGTTGGAAAGTATTCTGAGAAGGATATAACCTACAAGGTAGCTGGTCTTCTTAAAAAGGAACTGGAGAGTCATGGGGCTAGTGTGCTTATCACTAGAACTGACAAGCTCAATCCTACTTCTGAGGAGAGGGCACAAAAGGCAAACCAAGCCTCTAGTGATATATGTATTTCGCTCAGAATGAACTCGGCCGATGCTACGGTTAAGGTCAGCGGGGCTGAAGCATTTGTCGCAAATGCGGCTGACAAAGAAGCCTCGAGACTTGCCAATGATCTGCTGACTGGCATCAATACAGACAGCAGCATTAAAAACAGAGGAGTAAAGACTGGAACTATATCTGATCCAAAAAAGGAATATGATATGAATTCCAAGACAAATGCTGTATCTTGCGTAGTATTTATGGGCTTTATGAGCGATAAAACTGAACTTGCTCTCTTTACAGATAAGTGTGAGAGCGTGAGCAAGGGACTTGCAGATGGCGTAATTAATTATTATAAGGGTATTTAGAAAATAAAGGAGCAAGACGGTGGCTGGTATAAATCAGAAACATATTAGAAATTTTTGCATAGTTGCACATATCGACCATGGTAAATCAACTCTTGCAGATAGAATTATTGAAAAGACTGGACTTCTCACATCAAGAGAGATGCAGGAGCAAGTCCTTGACAATATGGAGCTTGAGAGAGAAAGAGGAATCACAATCAAATCTCAGGCTGTAAGAACAGTCTATAAGGCAAGTGACGGCGAGGAATATATCTTCAACCTTATCGACACACCGGGACATGTAGACTTTAACTATGAGGTTTCAAGAGCTCTTGCGGCTTGTGATGGAGCAATCTTGGTTGTAGATGCCGCTCAGGGCGTTGAAGCTCAGACTTTGGCAAATGTGTATTTAGCTTTAGACCATGACCTTGAGGTCTTTCCTGTTATCAATAAGATTGATTTGCCAAGTGCAGAACCGGACAGAGTTAAGGATGAAATCGAGGACATTATAGGTATAGAGGCTCAGGATGCACCTATGATTTCGGCTAAAAATGGCCTTAATATTGAAGATGTTCTTGAGGCTATAGTTAAAAAGATTCCTTCGCCTAGCGGAGATCCTGATGGCAAGCTCAGATGCCTTATCTTCGATTCGCTATATGATCCATATAAGGGCGTTATCGTCTTTATGAGAATTATGGACGGCAGAATCCGCAAGGGTACTAAGGTAAGAATGATGGCTACTGGAGCTGTTGTCGAGGTTGTTGAGGTAGGCTACTTTGGCGCAGGCCAGTTTATAGCCTGCGACGAGCTCTCTGCAGGTATGGTAGGCTACTTTACAGCTTCCATCAAAAATGTCAGAGATACAAGAGTCGGCGATACAGTTACTGATGATGCAAATCCTTGTGACGAGCCACTTCCTGGCTATAAGAAGGTTAATCCTTTTGTGTATTGTGGTATGTATCCGGCAGATGGCTCAAAGTATGGAGATTTGAGAGACGCCCTTGAAAAACTTCAGCTAAACGATGCTGCTCTTCAGTATGAGCCTGAGACTTCTGTCGCCCTCGGCTTTGGATTTAGATGTGGCTTCTTGGGTCTTCTTCACCTTGACATAATTCAGGAAAGACTCGAGAGAGAGTATGACCTTGATTTGGTTACTACTGCTCCGGGAGTTATCTACAAGGTACATAAGACTAACGGCGAGGTTATTGATATCACTAATCCGTCCAATATGCCGGATCCATCAGAGATTGACTATATGGAGGAGCCGTTTGTATCTGCGGAGATTATGACAACTACCGAGTATGTTGGAACCATCATGAAGCTTTGCCAGGAGAGACGTGGAATATATAATGGCATGGAGTATATAGAGGAGACCAGAGCTATGCTCAAGTACGATCTTCCTCTCAATGAGATTATCTATGATTTCTTTGATGCCCTTAAGTCTAGATCAAGAGGTTATGCTTCATTTGACTATGAGTTCAAGGAGTATGTGAGATCAAAACTTGTTAAGCTTGATATATTGATCAACAAGGAAGAGGTTGATGCCCTTTCTTTCATCGTCTTCGAAGGCAGTGCTGCTGAGAGAGGAAGAAAGATGTGTGAGAAGCTTAAGAATGAGATTCCACGTCAGCAGTTTGAAATTCCAATTCAGGCAGCTATTGGTGGCCGAATTATTTCGAGAGAGACAGTTAAAGCCCTTCGTAAGGATGTCCTTGCCAAGTGCTATGGCGGTGATATATCAAGAAAGAAGAAGCTGCTTGAAAAGCAGAAAGAGGGAAAGAAGAGAATGCGCCAGTTTGGTAATGTTGAGATTCCACAGAGTGCATTTATGTCTGTTCTCAAGCTTGACAGTGAAGACTAGAATTTATGGCTATGAGCCTTTGGATAAGTAGAGGATTTTATGGAAGATAGAGAGATTTATATCCATATTCCCTTTTGCGTGAAAAAGTGTGATTACTGCGATTTCCTTTCTTTTACATCTGATGATGCGACTAAGAGAACTTATGTGGACGCCTTGAAGAGAGAAATCAGAGCAGATTTTGACAGAAGTGTTAAAATCTGCTCTGTTTTTATAGGCGGAGGCACACCTTCCATTCTTGATGGGGATATGATTAAAGAGATACTTGACACTGTAAGGGAGGGCTTTGAGCTGACTCCTGACTGTGAGATTACTATTGAGTGTAATCCGGGTACTTTGGACCAAAATAAAGCTAAGATATATAAGGCTTGCGGGATAAACAGAATAAGCCTTGGCTTGCAAGCTTGTGACGTCCTGGTCCTGAAAAGTATAGGGCGAATCCACACATTTGCCGATTTTTTAAAGAGCTATGAGCTTGTGAGAGAACTGGGCTTTGACAATATCAATGTGGATCTTATGTCAGCCTTGCCGGGACAGGATTTGGATGCTTATCTGGCAGGCTTAAAAAAGGTCATAAGTCTAGAACCAGAGCATATATCAGCTTACAGCCTGATTCTCGAGGATGGGACCAAGATGGGGGACCATATAGAGAATTATAAAAAGCTTCCTGATGAGGAAGAGGAAAGACAGATGTACCATAAGACTATAGAACTCATGAGGGAGTATGGCTATGACCGATATGAGATTTCTAATTACTGCAAACCTGGCTATGAATGCAGGCATAATATTGGTTACTGGACTATGAGAGAGTATTACGGCTTTGGCTTGGGGGCATCGGGCTTTATAGGAGGCAAGAGAAGCAAAAATACCGACAGCATGGAGGCTTATCTTAAAGGGGAGCTGAAAAAATGGGAGCAAGAGACCGGGGAAGACCTTATGGAGGAATTTGTATTTTTGGGCCTAAGGATGTGCAAGGGAATAAGTTTAAGTAAATTTAAGGCTTTCTTTGGTCAGGATTGTGATAAAATATACAAAGATGTGATTGACAAGCATATAGCCGGTGGCTTGCTTGAAAAGAAGGGCGATAGACTGGCTTTGACTGAGAAGGGAATGGACTTGAGCAATCTTGTCATGAGCGATTTTATAATTACAGTTTGAAGGGAGCAAATATGAAGAAAATCTCAGAGAGCATTATTTATGTTGGAGCAGATGACAAAAAGATAGACCTTTTTGAGGGCCAGTATCCTGTGCCTAATGGGGTTAGCTATAACTCTTATGTGATTAGAGATGAGAAAATAGCTGTTATGGATACAGTTGATGCAGCTGCACTTGATCCTTGGTTTGATAATCTTGAGGAGGCACTTGATTCAAAGGCACCTGATTATCTTATTGTGTCACATCTTGAGCCTGATCACTCAGCTGGTATTGAGGGCTTTATGAAAAAGTATCCAGAGACCAAACTCGTGGCCAATGCTAAGACATGGTCTATGATTTCACAGTTTATAGACCTCGAAATAGACCAGGCACTCAGAGTGACAGTGGCAGAGGGAGATAGCCTTTCTTTGGGAGAGCACGAGCTTAAGTTTATTATGGCACCAATGGTTCACTGGCCTGAGGTTATGCTTGAGTACGAGACTAAGGAAAAGGTTCTTTTCTCAGCTGATACATTTGGTACTTTTGGAATTCTTGAAGATGCATTGACAGATGCTCAGCTGCTTGCTGCTGATTCTTCGTATAACTGGAATGAGGAAGCTAGAAGATACTTTGTAAATATAGTTGGCAAATATGGCAATATGGTTCAGACTCTCTTGAAGAAGGCTGCAGGACTTGATATTGCTAAAATTGCTCCTCTTCACGGACCTGTCTTGACTGAGAATTTGGAGAGATATATAGGACTTTATGACAGCATGAGCCAATATAAGGCAGAAAAAGAGGGAACTCTTGTGGCTTATGTATCCCTTCATGGCAATACAAAGAAGGCTGCCTTGGAACTTTGCGATATGTTAAAAGAGGCAGGCAAAGAGGCTTATCCTATAGACTTGGCAAGAGTTGATGTATCTTATGCCCTCGCTAAGGCTTTTGAATATAATTCAATGGTTCTTGCTTCAGTTACATGGGATGGAATGCTGCCAGCTGCTATGGAAGACTTCCTCTATCACCTCAAGGCAAAAACATTCAGAAACCGCAAGGTTGCTTTGATTGAGAATGGTACATGGGGACCACTTGCAGCAAAGCTTATGACTGACGAGTTAAGCGCGCTTAAGGATATGGAAATTTATGATAATAAAATAACAATTAAGACTAGAATGAATGCACTTACAAAAGAACAGTTGAAAGAAGCCTGCAATTGGCTATAATACAGAGATTATTGATATATTTATATCAATATTTTGACTTTACAATTTAGATATAAAAGACTAAAATGGATACTAATGGGGGCTAATTTGCCCTAAATAATTAAAAGTGAGGTAAAACATTTATGGCAAGGAAAATGAAAACCATGGATGGTAATACTGCTGCTGCACACGTATCTTACGCGTTCACAGAAGTTGCTACTATCTATCCTATCACTCCTTCTTCACCTATGGCTGACTACACAGATCAGTGGGCTACACAGGGAAGAAAGAACATCTTTGGTGACACAGTAAAGCTTGTAGAGCTTGAGTCTGAGGGAGGCGCTTCAGGTGCATTCCACGGTTCACTCTCAGCTGGTGCTCTTACAACTACTTATACAGCTTCTCAGGGTCTTCTTCTTATGATTCCTAACATGTATAAGGTAGCTGGTGAGTTACTTCCAGGTGTTATCGATGTATCTGCCAGAGCTTTAGCATCTCATGCACTTTCAATTTTCGGTGATCATTCCGATATTTATGCATGTCGTCAGACAGGTTTCGCTATGCTTTGTAGCAACAGCGTACAGGAAGTTATGGATTTAGGCGCAGTTGCCCATCTTGCAGCAATTGATGGCCGTGTTCCTTTCGTACACTTCTTCGATGGATTCCGTACATCACACGAAATTCAGAAGGTAGAAGTTTGGGATTATGATGATCTCAAGGATATGTGCAACATGGAGGCTGTAGCTGAGTTCAAGAAGAGAGCTCTTAATCCAGAGCACCCAGTACTTCACGGTACTGCTCAGAACCCAGATATCTTCTTCCAGGTACGTGAGGCTTCTAATGGCTATTACGAGGCTGTTCCTGCTATCGTTGAAGAGTATATGGATAAGGTTAATGCTAAGATTGGTACTAACTATAAGCCATTCAATTACTATGGAGCTGCTGATGCTGAGAAAGTTATCGTTGCTATGGGCTCTGTATGTGAGACAATTGAAGAGACAGTTGATTATATCAACGCTAATGGCGGTAAGGTTGGTCTTGTTGAAGTTCACCTCTTCAGACCATTCTCTGCTAAGCACCTTCTTTCAGTTATCCCTGAGTCAGTTAAGACTCTCAGCGTAATTGACAGAGCAAAGGAGCCAGGTTCAATCGGTGAGCCTCTTTACCTTGATGTTCTCGGTGCTATTAAGGATTCTAAGTTTGCTAACGTATCTGTACTTAACGGACGTTATGGTCTTGGTTCTAAGAACACAACTCCAGCAGATATCTTTGCTATATTTGACAACGTATCAAAGAAGAACTTCACAGTAGGTATCGTTGATGATGTTACAAATCTTTCACTTGATCGTACAAACAATGCTATCACAGCTCCAGCTGGAACTACAGCTTGTAAGTTCTGGGGTCTCGGTGCTGATGGTACTGTAGGTGCTAACAAGAACTCTATCAAGATTATCGGTGACCACACAGACATGTACGCTCAGGCTTACTTTGATTATGATTCAAAGAAGTCAGGTGGTGTTACAATCTCTCACCTTCGTTTTGGTAAGACACCTATTAAGTCTACATACCTTATCGACAAGGCTGATTTCGTAGCTTGTCACTGTCCAGCATACATTAATAAGTATGACATGGTTCAGGATATTAAGGATGGCGGTACATTCCTCCTTAACTGCGAGTGGTCTAAGGACGAGGTTGCTGATCACCTTCCAGGTCAGGCTAAGAGATATATGGCTGAGCACAATATCAAGTTCTATATCATTGATGGTATCAAGCTTGGTAAGGAAATCGGTCTTGGAAACAGAATTAACACTGTTCTCCAGTCAGCATTCTTCAAGCTTGCTAATATCATCCCAGAAGAGGATGCTATTAAGTACATGAAGGAGAAGGCTCTTGCTTCATACGCTAAGAAGGGTGACGATGTAGTACAGATGAACTACCAGGCTATCGATCGTGGTGCTGGTGAAGTTGTAGCTGTAGAAGTTCCAGAAGAGTGGAAGAACTGCGAGGATCAGGTATTTGGTTCTAAGGCTACAGAAGGTTCAGAGGCTGTTCTTGACTTCGTTAACAACATCCAGAAGCCAATCAATGCTCAGCAGGGAGATAAGCTTCCAGTTTCTGCATTTAAGAACGTTATCGATGGTACATTCCCACAGGGAACTGCTGCTTACGAGAAGCGTGGCGTTGCTGTTGATGTTCCATGTTGGAATTCTGAGTCATGTCTTCAGTGTAACCAGTGTGCATATGTATGTCCACACGCTGTAATCAGACCAGTAGTTATGACAGAGGAAGAGAAGAACCAGGCTCCAGAAGGCATGAAGATTCATGCTATGACAGGTATGCCAGGATACTACTTCTCAATGACAGTTTCAGTTCTTGACTGTACAGGATGTGGTTCATGTTCAAATGTATGTCCAGGTAACAACAAGGCTGACACACTTAAGATGGCTTCTCTCGAGTCTCAGGCTGATGAGCAGAAGTACTTTGACTTTGGTTTAACAGTTTCTGATAAGCCAGAAGTACTTGAGAAATTTAAGAAGGGTACAGTTAAGGGTTCACAGTTCGTACAGCCATTGCTTGAGTTCTCAGGCGCTTGTGCTGGTTGTGGTGAGACACCTTACGCTAAGCTCATTACACAGATTTGTGGTGACAGAATGATCGTTGCTAATGCTACAGGTTGTTCTTCAATTTGGGCTGGTTCATCTCCTTCAACTCCATATACAACAAACAAGGAAGGTAAGGGCCCAGCTTGGGGTAACTCACTTTTCGAGGATAACGCAGAGTTCGGTTTCGGTATGAAACTTGCTCAGGATGCTGAGAGAGCTTCTCTTCAGAACAAGCTCGCTGCTATCGCTGAGAGTACAGATGATGCTGAAATTAAGGCTGCTATTGAAGAGTACAATGCAACATTTGAAGATGCTGAGGCAAATGCTAATGCTACAACAAAGCTTGTTGCTGCTCTTATCTCACTTAACACAGAGGCTGCTCGTGAAGTACTTGCTCAGAAGGATTTCCTTTCTAAGAAGTCACAGTGGATTCTCGGTGGAGACGGATGGGCTTACGATATCGGTTACGGCGGACTTGATCATGTTCTCGCTGCTAACAAGGATGTTAACGTATTCGTATTCGATACAGAGGTTTACTCTAACACAGGTGGACAGGCTTCTAAGTCTACAAACCTTGGTGCTATCGCACAGTTCGCTGCTGCTGGTAAGGATGTAAAGAAGAAGGATCTTGCTGCTATCGCAATGAGCTACGGTTACATCTACGTTGCACAGATCGCTATGGGCGCTAACATGGCTCAGTGTGTAAAGGCAATCCAGGAAGCTGAGAGCTACAATGGACCATCACTCATCATCGGTTATGCTCCATGTATCAACCATGGTATCCGTAAGGGTATGAGCAAGGCTATGGAAGAGGAGAAGCTTGCAGTTGAGACAGGTTACTGGAATCTCTTCAGATTTGACCCAAGACTTGCTGCAGAAGGCAAGAACCCATTCCAGCTTGATTCTAAGGCTCCAACTAAGGAGTACTCAGAGTTCATCATGGGTGAGAACCGTTACATCAACTTGAAGAAGCAGAATCCTGAGAGAGCTGAGAAGCTCTTCAGCCAGGCTGAGGCTAATGCTAAGGCTAAGTACGAGGCACTTGTTAAGAGAGCTGAGAACTAATTCTTTAGTTGAATATAAGTAAAAAATTTATCCCCCAAGGGGGCCCTTCAAAGGGCCTTTCTTGGGGGATTTTTTTATATAACTTGTGAAAATAGGGCTGTTTTGCTATAATGTGTGCATGAGACTGGATAAGTATCTCTCGGATATGGGAGTAAGTAATAGAAATGAGATAAAAAAGAATATTCGCCATGGAAAAGTTAGTGTGAATGGCCAGACGGTCAAGGATCCAGGCTTTCACGTTAGCTTAGATGACCAGATAGTTTACTTGGGAGAGACGATTCTTTATGAAGAATACGTCTACTATATGATTAACAAGCCAGCTGGGGTTGTGTCAGCCAGCATGGATAAAAAGGCTAAAACTGTCGTTGATCTTATTGATGAGAGAAGCAGAAAGGATCTCTTCCCTTTAGGTCGACTCGACAAGGATACAGTTGGACTCTTGCTGATTAGCAATGATGGCCTCTTGGCTCATAGACTCCTGGCACCTAAATTCCATGTCGATAAGACATATTTTGCAAGAATTGATGGCGTGGTTGAAGATGACATGGTTGCTAAGTTTGCCTCAGGCTTTAAGGTTGATGACAGTCTGGAGGCTCTGCCTTCCAAACTTAAAATCATCTCTTCCGGGCAGATTTCAGAGGTCGAAATAACAATACACGAAGGTAAGTTTCACCAGATAAAGCGAATGTTTGAAGCATTTGACATGAAGGTCATTTATCTTAAAAGACTTGAGTTTGGACCTATAAAACTGGATGAGAACTTAGAAGAAGGCCAGTATAGAAGGCTGACTTCGAGTGAACTCGAGAGCTTGAAGAAGATTTGAGTTTAGCTCTAGCTGGCTAAAAAGAATTGATAGATTTTAAGCTCAGTTATAATTGGATATTATTAAGGTGAATTTTAAGATTAGAGAAGTTTGGCATGGAAAACTATGTATTTTTATATAACGAAATAAATGTGCTCTGCCTCTTGCTTTTGGTTCTAATTGCCATATATGCAGGCTTTGCCTTTGATAGACTGGATGCTAGGAATTATTTTATACATGCATGTCTTACTTTTGGGGTTTTCTTCATGTCTGACAGCTTGTGGTACACCTTAGACAGAGGAGTTATAAGAAATACTTTTGTAGCTAATTATTTTCTAAAGACTACATATTTTCTCTCAGCCACTGTGGCTGGTTACTTCTGCTTTGTGATACTCGGCTACTTGAGGGAAGCTGAGTGGACTAATTCCACACTTGTTAAGAATTTGATAGCATTGCCTAGTCTGGTACATTTTGTGATGCTTATAATCAATCTTTCCAGTCTTGCCAGCTATTTGTGGTATATTGCAGCTTTATATATGGAGAATCCCTTTTGAGTGTCTTGGCATGACAATCTCTGTTATGATGGTTTTTATCAACTGCCTTAAACAGCAGATTTCACAGGATGGATTGACTGGACTTAAGAACAGAAAGGAGTTCTTGTCTACCACTCAACACAAGATGAGGAATTTGCAAGCGGATGAGTTTCTCTTTCTTTTTATGATTGATGCCAATGATTTCAAGAAGATCAATGATGAAAACGGACATAAGGAGGGAGACAGGGCCCTCTTGTTAATTGCTCAGACTTTGGACAGCGTTGAGAATGGCAAGAATAAGAGATGGATTAGCGGACGATTTGGCGGGGATGAATTCCTTGGGGCACTTGTGACTGATAATGAGGAAGAAGCTGATAAGATTGTGGCATGGATCAAGGAAAATCTGGCAAAAATTGCAGCTGAAAATGGAATTAAGTATGATTTATCACTCTCTATAGGATATTCAAAATTCATGGTGGGAGATGTAATACAGGACTTGCTTGCTAGGGCAGACAAGGAACTATATAGAGAAAAGAAGGAGTATCACAGCTTGAAAAATATGTGATATTGCTTGAAAGGAGATAAAGTGACAGAGAGCATTTTTGATAAAATTACAGGCGCTATTGACGAGCGTGGACAGATAAAGAAGGGATTTAGCCTTGGCACCAATGTCATTGATGGAGTACGCTTTGTCGATGGAGCCTTAGATGGAATCTATCTTTATCATATGAATAAGACCAGGAAAGAGCCTGGCAGGCTGGCTGAGATTATTGAACAGGCCTCTTCGGGAAGTGTTGAGGTTGCTGTGAAAAATGCTGAGAAGTATTTTGGTGGAAATGAAGGTTTTAGAATGCTTCCTATGGCACCAACAATCACTCAGTGGATTGCAAACAATGCATTTGACCTGGATGCGGAGAATATATATACCCTGGCCAATTATATATGCGTCAATTCCAACAATGTCGAAGATATCAAGTTTGCCCTTGTTATCTTCTCTATGATAGGAGCCAGCCATCCAGATGAGGATCATATCAGACTGATTAAGGCATTTTCTATGGCTGATGAACTGTCATTCTTTGGAGGCTATGCCATGAAATCATGGCCTGATGCTGAGGATGCAATTTTTGAGACAGTTAAAAAAGTCAGAGGATGGGGCAGAATTCACCTTGTTGAGCTTCTCAATGCCAGAAGAGAAGATGTCAAGGAATGGCTTTTGTTCAA
The DNA here is from genome assembly GCA_947164605.1 of uncultured Lachnospiraceae bacterium. Taxonomy (GTDB): domain Bacteria; phylum Bacillota; class Clostridia; order Lachnospirales; family Lachnospiraceae; genus CAMUXE01. Next base: position 28,236 of record CAMUXE010000012.1, read on the forward strand.
CGGAACTGACAATGATATTGACGGCAGATATAGCGCCTTAGTTGTTGCTAAAAAATGTGATATTGAGAATCTGATTCTGAAAAAAGATTTACAAAGAAGAGAATATAGTGCTATCCTCATAATTACGTCACTTTTAGTAGATGAGGGCCCTGTACAGGGAATTTCAAGTATGGTAGCAGGCAAGAAGCTTGTAGAAAATGTACTTGAGAGAGCTTCTGAGTTTGAACTGGACAGTGATGAATCTATGTTGATAAAGGTTTTGGAAAAGTATAATGGGAATAATTGAGCTCTTTTTGCTGGCGGTAGGTTTGTCGATGGATGCCTTTGCAGTATCGATATGTAAGGGTCTTTCAGTAAAGAAACTAAAATTAAAGCATGCACTTATATGCGGTGGCTATTTTGGCTTCTTTCAGGCACTTATGCCTGTGATTGGTTACTTTGCAGGTGTCTGGTTTGCTGATTTGATTTCTTCTTTTGATCATTGGGTAGTATTTATCCTTTTGGCTCTCATAGGTGGAAATATGATTCGCGAATCTTTCAGCAATGAAGAGGAAGAAGTTGGCGATTCTTTTGCATTCAAGACAATGTTTATGATGGCAATTGCGACAAGTATCGATGCCTTGGCAGTAGGAGTTTCATTTGCTTTCCTTAACGTAAATATATTTACGTCAGCACTTTTGATAGGCCTGACAACATTTGTTTTGTCAGCTATTGGAGTAAAGGTGGGCAATGTTTTTGGAAGTAAGTATGAGTCAAAAGCGGAGCTTGTGGGTGGTATCATACTTATTCTTATAGGCCTCAAGGTTCTCTTGGAGCATCTTGGACTCATTAATTTATAAATTTTTATTCAAAATTTTAATGCATTTAATTTGACTCTTGTTGCATGGATGCTATACTTAAGTCAATTGAACGGTGTTTAGTACTTCTTTGAGAGGAAATAGACATGATAGCGGGTATTGATTTCGGGACAAAATATAGCAGCATATGCATCATAAAGGATGGGGAGCCTTTTGTGATTAAAGATGAGGATGAGAGAGAGAGAATCGCATCCTTTCTTTTTGCTACCCCTGATAATAGGTGGTATGTGGGTAACAATGCCTACAAACATTTGAAAATTGACGACGAATGTCCTAAGTATCTTATGAAAAGAAAGCTTGGAACAGGCTATATGACTAAAATGTATGGTTGCATTTACTCGCAATCTGAACTTTTAGCCATTTATCTTAGATATCTTGTGTCGCTGGCAGAAAAAGAGGCCGGCCAGGATATAAAAGATATTGTAGTATCTGTGCCAGGCTCTTTTGATAGTATTCAGAGAAAAACTATGCAGCATGCCGTAAGGATTGCTGGTCTTAATCTCCTTGGCCTTATCAATGATGTCAAATCAGCCATTTTTAATTATTCTTTGAGTCATGACGCTGAAAAATGTGCTCTTGTATTTAATATGGGAGCAGGTTGCCTTGACATAGACATAATCCACACAGAGGCTGGTAAGATTGAGAGCCTTGCCCATGTGGGAGATTGTTCTTTCGGAGGTTTTGACTTTGATAAGAGTCTTGCTAATGAAATCAATGAACATATAAAGCGCACAGAAGGTGTGAGCATCATAAAGGATCAAAATAGTCTCTTAAAGCTTTTGGTTGAAGTTGAGAGGGCTAAAAAAGAATTGTCCTGCAATGAGGATTCAAAGCTTAAACTTGGCTATCTGATGAAACAAAACAGTGACAGATATGCTGATTATATGTATAACCTCAAGGCTGATGAGTTTGACGAAGCTGTAGCTGAACTTTATGACAGGATTGAGGGCTATCTGGATGAGACTATAAGCAAGCTTCCACAAGGCTATGAAATTGGCAATATTATCCTTGGCGGCGGTGCTACTCTTATGCCAAAGATTTTAGAACTGGTTAAAAAGAGATTTCCAGAAAAGACTAAGGTTTGCAGGATTTCTGACACAGCATATGCCAGGGGAGCTGTCATGTACGGGGCTAGCCTTATGAATGAACAGGCTCAGGTGAAAGTTTCTAAGAAGATTGATATATGTGAAAAAAGCAATGCAACTATTTGCATTCTTATTCCAGGTGCTGGCAAGATGGAGATAGTCAAGAAGGGACAGAGCTTACCTGCCTCAGTGACTAGTGACCTTGAAGTGCATAAAATATTTGCCTCTGATAGCATGAATCTCAGACTTTATGAGAATATGGGGGGCTCAAGCGAGGATGATTATATCGGAGAAGTCAACATCAAGTTTTCGCAAAAAAAATACTTGCATAATATGCATATAGAATGTAATGTAGATTCTAGCGGACTTATCTTGATAAAACCTTCAGATGAGATGGGTTCAGTCAAGAAGTCATCTAGCGCTATATATTGTCTGGATGCTGAAGCTGAGGAATTTGCCAGTATACAGGTCAAGAAGAGATTTAATAGAATTATTAATTGATAAAGAGGATGGAGAATATGGCAGGATCAGAGTATGGCAGAAGCTTTAGGATAAGTACATGGGGTGAATCTCATGGAAAGGGAGTCGGAGTTGTAGTTGATGGTTGCCCTGCTGGCTTAAAGCTTGATGAGAACGATATTCAGCTTATGCTTGATCGCAGAAAACCGGGAACTTCAAAGTTTACTACTCCTAGAAAAGAAGCTGATCAGGTAGAGATTCTTTCTGGTGTGTTTGATGGGATGACCACAGGCACACCTATTTCTTTGGCTGTTATGAATACATCACAGAGATCGCAGGACTATAGTCAGATTGCGTCTTATTACAGACCAGGACATGCAGATTATACATTTGACGAAAAGTTTGGTTTTAGGGATTACAGAGGCGGCGGCAGAAGCTCAGGTAGAGAGACTATAGGCCGTGTTGCAGCTGGTGCTATTGCGAAGAAGATTCTTGCAAATCTTGGCATCAGTGTAGTTGCCTATGCTAGACAGATAGGACCTGTAAAGATTGACGACAGCCGTTTTGACTTAGACGAAGCTTTTAATAATGAGCTTATGATGCCGGATGCCTTAGCTGCTGAGCAGGCAAGAGCATATGCTGAGGAAACAATGGCAAAGAAGGATTCCATAGGTGGAATAATTGAATGCAGAATCAATGGCCTTATGCCTGGCATTGGAGAGCCTGTCTTTGATAAGCTTGATGCAGAACTTGCCAAGTCTATCGTTTCGATTGGCGCTGTCAAGGGCTTTGAAATCGGCAAAGGCTTTGAAGTGGCATCTATGACTGGCTCAGAGAATAATGATTCTTTTATCATGAGCGATGGAAAGGTTGCCAAGGCCAGCAATAACTCAGGCGGAACCTTGGGCGGTATGAGCGATGGAGCTGAGATTGTCTTCAGAGCAGCTGTAAAGCCAACTCCTTCTATTGCATCAGTTCAAAAGACTGTAAATAAGCAGGGCGAGGAGATAGAAGTTAGCATTCACGGCAGACATGATCCAATGATCGTTCCTAGAGCAGTTGTTGTGGTTGAATCTATGGCTGCTATCACACTTGCTGATCTGATTCTTGTAAATATGACATCAAGGATGGACAGAATAGAGGAGTTTTATAAGAAATGTACAAAGTAATTAAGAGAAGTGGCAAGGCTAAAAGAGCTGAGTTTACTACAGTTCACGGAACTGTTCAGACTCCGGTCTTTATGAATGTGGGAACAGTCGCTGCAATTAAGGGTGCTGTGTCTACTGTGGACCTCCACAATATTGATACACAGATAGAGTTGTCCAACACCTACCATCTCCATGTGCGACCAGGTGATAAGCTGATTAAACAGATGGGCGGCTTGCACAAGTTTATGAATTGGGATAAGCCTATACTTACAGATTCTGGCGGATTTCAGGTTTTCTCTCTTGCAGGCTTGAGAAAGATTAAGGAGGAGGGAGTTACCTTCCAGTCGCATATTGACGGTCACAGGATCTTTATGGGACCTGAGGAGAGCATGCAGATTCAGTCCAACCTTGGCTCTACTGTTGCCATGGCATTTGACGAGTGCCCTCCAGCTTTGGCTGACAGGGACTATGTGACAAAGTCAGTCGACAGAACTACAAGATGGCTTGATAGATGCAAGACAGAGATGAAGAGGCTCAATGGCCTGGAGGATACTATTAATCGAGAGCAGATGCTTTTTGGAATTAACCAGGGAGCAGTTTATAACGATATAAGAATAGAGCATGCCAAGAGAATTTCAGAATTTGATCTTGATGGCTACGCAGTTGGTGGACTTGCAGTTGGTGAGAGCCATGAGCAGATGTATGACGTGCTCGACAATGTAGTGCCTTATCTGCCAATTGACAAGCCAACTTATCTTATGGGAGTTGGAACTCCGGCCAATATTTTGGAGGCGGTAGACCGTGGCATCGATTTCTTCGACTGTGTATATCCATCAAGAAATGGAAGACACGGCAATGTTTATACAAAGTTTGGAAAGATTAATATCATGAATGCCAGATACGAGACTGATATGGCTCCTATAGAGGAGGGATGTCAGTGTGAGGCATGTAAGAATTATTCAAGAGCTTATGTGAGACATTTGTTGAAGGCTAAGGAGATGCTTGGCATGCGCCTTTGCGTATTGCACAACCTCTACTTCTATAACCATCTGATGGAGGATATCAGAGCTGCGATTGAGGCTGACAATTATGCTGCTTTCAAAAAAGAGAGACTTGAATTATTAAAAACTTATGATAAGTGATAAAAAAGGCTGTAAAGGCAGTGCTGGTCGCAAGCTCTGCATTTGCAGCCTTTTTATTATTTACTAGACAATTATTGGAATTTAGATTATTATTAGAAGGATTGGAAAAATTCGATTATTTTGGAGGTAATTTATGAGTAATAACGTATTTTTGATTGTTTATATCGTTGTCATCGTGGGAATGATGTATGTTCTCTTCATTCGTCCACAGAGAAAGCAGCAGAGAGAGCAGAAGAATCTTCTCGATTCTATCGCTGTAGGTGATTATGTTGTGACAACAAGCGGTTTCTACGGAGTCATACTTGATGTATCAGATGACGATGTAGTTGTAGAGTTTGGTAACAACAAGAACTGCAGAATTTCTATGCAGAAGTCGGCAATCGCACAGGTAGAGAAACCAGATTCAGCTAAATAATAATATTTTAAGATAAGGGAGAAAAAATGGAATTCAAGATTACTTTAATCCCTGGAGACGGAATAGGACCAGAGATCGTAGGAGAAGCAGTCAAGGTACTTGACAAGGTAGCAGAGAAGTTTGGACACAAGTTTGACTATGAGAAGATTCTTATGGGCGGATGCTCAATTGACGCATGTGGCGTGCCTTTGACAGATGAGGCAGTTGCAGTGGCTAAGGCATCTGACGCTGTATTGCTCGGTGCAGTCGGAGGCAATGTTGGAAATTCTAAGTGGTATGATGTGGCTCCAAATTTGAGACCTGAGGCAGGTTTGCTCAAGATTAGAAAAGACTTAGGCCTTTTTGCAAACATTCGCCCAGCTTATCTTTACGACGAATTAAAGGCAGCATGTCCACTCAAAGATGAAATTATTGGAAGTGGCTTTAACATGGTTATCATGAGAGAGCTCACAGGTGGTCTCTACTTTGGAGAGCGCTATACAAAAGAGATTGACGGTCTCACAACTGCAGTAGATACTCTTTCATACAATGAAAAAGAGATTAGAAGAATTGCAATTAAGGGCTTTGAAATTGCCATGAAGAGAGGCAAGAAGCTCTGCAGTGTTGACAAGGCCAATGTTTTGGACTCATCAAGACTCTGGAGAAAAATTGTCGCTGAGGTAGCTAAGGATTATCCTGAAGTTGAAGTCAGCAATATGTTGGTAGACAACTGCGCTATGCAGCTTGTTATGAACCCAGGCCAGTTCGATGTAATTCTTACAGAGAATATGTTTGGCGATATCCTCTCAGATGAGGCTAGTATGATTACTGGTTCTATCGGAATGCTCTCAAGCGCAAGCTTGGGCGAGACAAAGCTCGGACTTTATGAGCCAAGCCACGGTTCAGCACCTGATATTGCAGGACTCAATATAGCAAATCCAATTGCAACAATTCTCAGTGCTGCAATGATGCTCAGATATTCCCTTGACCTTGATAAGGAAGCTGATGCAGTTGAGGCAGCAGTTGTAAAGGTTCTTAAAGATGGCTTTAGAACTGGAGATATTATGTCAGAGGGCTTTACAAAGTGCTCTACAACTGAGATGGGATATAGAATCTGCGAAAGAATTTAAGCAAATTCAATAATAAGATAATTAAGAAGGAGTTATTGTTATGGTAAGTGATAATGCAAAAAGCGGTATGCAGCAGGCACCTGCAAGAAGTTTATTCAATGCTCTTGGCTTTACAGCTGAAGAATTAAAGAAGCCTATGGTCGGAATCGTAAGCTCATACAATGAGATCGTTCCTGGCCACATGAATATAGATAAAATTGTTAATGCCGTAAAGCTCGGTGTTGCCGAAGCAGGCGGTATGCCAGTAGTATTCCCTGCAATCGCAGTATGCGACGGAATTGCTATGGGACATATTGGAATGAAGTATTCACTTGTTACAAGAGATCTCATCGCTGATTCTACAGAGTGTATGGCTCTTGCACATCAGTTTGATGCTCTTGTTATGATTCCTAACTGCGATAAGAATGTTCCAGGACTTTTGATGGCAGCTGCAAGACTTAATCTTCCAACTGTATTCGTATCTGGTGGTCCTATGCTCGCTGGCCATGTATGTGGCAAGAAGACAAGCCTTTCTTCTATGTTTGAGGCAGTAGGTTCTTATGCAGCAGGCACAATGACAGAGGAAGATGTTTTGAACTTTGAGCAGAATGCATGTCCTACATGTGGTTCATGTTCTGGTATGTACACAGCAAACTCAATGAACTGCCTTACAGAGGCTCTTGGTATGGGTCTTCCAGGAAATGGAACAATCCCAGCAGTTTACTCAGAGCGTATCAGACTTGCTAAGCATGCAGGTATGGCTGTTATGGATATGTACAATAAGGGTATCAAGGCTCGCGATATTATGACTAAGGAGTCAATCATCAACGCTCTCACAGTAGATATGGCACTTGGATGTTCTACAAACTCTATGCTTCATCTCCCAGCTATCGCTCATGAGATCGGCTTTGATTTCGATATCAAGTATGCTAACCCAATCAGCGAGAAGACACCTAACTTGTGCCACTTAGCTCCTGCTGGTCACACATATATGGAGGACCTCAATGAGGCTGGCGGTGTCTATGCTGTTATGAAGGAACTCGCAGATGAGGGACTTCTCAACACAGATTGTATGACAGTTACAGGTAAGACAATTGGCGATGCTATCGCAAATTCAGTAAATAAGAACCCTGAAGTTATCAGAACAGTTGACAATGCATACTCTAAGACAGGTGGACTTGCAGTACTTTCAGGAAACCTTGCTCCAGACGGATCTGTAGTTAAGAGATCCGCAGTAGTAGAGGAGATGATGGTTCACGAAGGCCCGGCAAGAGTATTTGATTCTGAGGAAGATGCAATCGCAGCAATCAAGGGCGGCAAGATTGTTCCTGGTGATGTAGTTGTAATTCGTTACGAGGGACCAAAGGGTGGCCCTGGAATGAGAGAGATGCTCAATCCAACATCAGCAATTGCTGGTATGGGACTTGGTTCAAGCGTAGCTCTTATCACAGATGGTAGATTCTCTGGCGCCAGCCGTGGTGCTTCAATCGGTCATGTTTCTCCAGAGGCAGCTGTTGGCGGACCTATCGCCTTGGTTGAAGAGGGAGATATCATCAGCATTGATATTCCAGCATTAAAGATTGAGCTTAAGGTTTCAGATGAAGAGCTTGCTAAGAGAAAAGAAAACTGGACTCCAAGAGAGCCAAAGGTGACATCAGGATACTTGAGAAGATATGCCTCACTTGTTACATCAGGCAACAGAGGTGCAATACTTGAACTTAAAGAGGATAGAAAGGATAGATAAGTATGAAACTTAATGGATCAGAGATCGTTGTTGAATGTTTAAAAGAACAGGGAGTAGACACCGTATTTGGATATCCAGGTGGTGCAATACTTAATGTCTATGATGCTTTATACAAGCACTCAGATGAGATTACACACATTCTTACATCCCATGAGCAGGGTGCTTCCCATGCTGCTGATGGTTATGCAAGAGCTACTGGTAAGGTTGGCGTATGTTTCGCAACATCTGGCCCAGGTGCAACAAATCTTGTAACAGGTATTGCGACAGCTTACATGGATTCAATTCCAGTTGTAGCAATTACTTGTAATGTTACAGTTCCACTTTTGGGACGTGATTCTTTCCAGGAAATAGATATAAAGGGCATTACAATGCCTATTACAAAGCATAACTTTATCGTTAAGGATGTTAAGCATCTCGCCTCAACTATTCGTCAGGCATTTAAGATTGCTCAGGAAGGCAGACCAGGCCCAGTACTTATCGATATCACAAAGGATGCAACTGCCAAGGAGTGCGATTACGTTAAGGAGACACCAGAACCAATCGTTCCTAAGACTGATACAATCACTGAGGAAGACATCGATAAGGCTGCAAAGATGATTGCTGCCAGCAAGAAACCATATATCTTTGTAGGTGGTGGTGTGATTGCGTCCAATGCTTCGGATGAGCTCGCACGCTTTGTTAAAAAGGTAGATGCCCCTGTCTGCGATACACTTATGGGTAAGGGAGCATTTGACGGAACTAATCCTCTCTATTCTGGCATGCTTGGTATGCACGGAACAAAGGCTTCAAACTTTGGAGTATCAGATTGTGACCTTTTGATTTCTATCGGTGTAAGATTCTCAGACAGAGTTACAGGTAATGCTAAGAAGTTTGCCAGTAAGGCAAAGATTCTTCAGTTTGATGTAGATGCTGCTGAGATTAACAAGAATATCAAGACAGATGCAAGCGTTGTAGGTGACGCTGCAGAAATCTTAAAGAGAATCAACGCTAAGCTTGCTCAGATGGACCACAAGGAGTGGATTGCTCAGATTGAAGACTATAAGAAGAAGTTCCCACTCACATACGAGAAGGGCTTCAACGGTCCTTCAATTATGCAGGCTATCTATGAGGCAACAAAGGGCGAGGCTCTTATTTCAACAGATGTAGGTCAGCATCAGATGTGGGCTGCTCAGTATTATAGATATAAGAACCCTAGAGCTCTTATGACTTCAGGCGGACTTGGAACTATGGGCTATGGACTTGGCGCTGCTATAGGTGCTAAGGTTGCAGCTAAGGATAAGACTGTTATCAATATTGCTGGTGATGGCTGCTTTAGAATGAACCTAAACGAGGTTGCGACAGCTACTAGATACAACATCCCTGTTATTGAGATTGTCTTCAACAACCATGTATTGGGAATGGTTAGACAGTGGCAGGATCTTTTCTATGGTAAGAGATACTCTGCAACAGTTCTTGATGACAATGTTGATTTTGCAAAGGTTGCTGAAGGCCTTGGCGCTAAGGGTTATACTGTAAAGAATATGGATGAGTTTAAGTATGCATTGGCAGAAGCTATCAGCCTTAACATTCCATGTGTTATCGATTGTCAGATTGGCAAGGATGACAAGGTATATCCTATGGTTAGCCCAGGAGCTGCTATCTCAGAAGCATTTGACCAGACAGATGTGAAGAAAGACTGATTCTAGGACTGACAGTCGTCATCTTAAGAAGATATAATCGTAAGAACTTAAATATTTAAGCCGCGGGATTAAGACTTGTTCTTATCCTGCGGTTTTTTTGCCTTAGGTATTCGGCTTAATTATTCTGCTTGACTTTAAAAGTCTGGAGGGCTAGAATAAAAGAAGTTTGTTGCACTCGGCAACGCAGGTGCAAGGAACCTCAATATCGTCGTTTGTGGTGGCCCGATGCGTCGTGTCACGGAATCAGCGTCGTGAAATATTTAGTACATGTAGTTTGCAGCAGTCCGATGCGTCGCATTGCAATGGAAGTATGCTGCATGTAAGATTTAGGAGGATTTTTAAAATGGCAAGAATTTACAATTTTAGTGCCGGCCCAGCTGTATTACCAGAAGAGGTATTAAAAGAGGCAGCTGAAGAGATGATGGATTACCGTGGATGCGGTATGTCAGTAATGGAGATGAGCCATCGTTCAAAGATGTACGATGATATCATCAAGGCTGCAGAGCAGGATTTAAGAGATCTTTTGAATGTTCCAGATAACTACAAGGTTCTCTTCCTTCAGGGTGGTGCATACCAGTTCTTCGCAGAAGTTCCTATGAACCTTATGAAGAACAAGAAGGCTGCTTACATCGTAACAGGCCAGTGGGCTAAAAAGGCTTATAAAGAGGCTCAGATCTACGGTGATGCTGTAGCAGTAGCTTCATCAGAGGATAAGACATTCTCTTACATTCCAGATTGTTCAGATCTTGACATCCCAGAGGATGCTGATTATGTATATATCTGCGAGAACAACACAATTTACGGTACAGCTTATCACAAGCTTCCTAACACAAAGGGTAAGATTCTTGTATCTGATGTATCTTCAAAGTTCCTTTCTGAGCCAGCTGATATCAGCAAGTACGGCGTATATTACGGCGGTGTTCAGAAGAATATCGGACCTGCAGGTTGCGTAATCGCAATCATCAGAGAAGACCTCATCACAGATGATGTTCTTCCAGGAACTCCTACAATGCTTAAGTGGAAGACTCAGGCCGATGCTGATTCTCTCTTCAACACACCTCCATGCTACAACATCTACATGTGTGGTAAGGTATTCAAGTGGCTCAAGAACATGGGCGGACTTGAGGTTATGAAGCAGAGAAATGAAGAGAAGGCTGCAATCCTTTACGATTTCCTTGATAACAGCAAGCTTTTCAAGGGAACAGTTGTTAAGGAAGACAGATCTCTTATGAACGTTCCATTCATCACAGGTGATAAGGACTTAGATGCTAAGTTCGTTGCTGAAGCTAAGGCCGCTGGTCTTGAGAACCTTAAGGGTCACAGAACAGTTGGTGGTATGAGAGCTTCTATCTACAATGCTATGCCAAAGGCTGGTGTTGAGAAGTTAGTTGAGTTCATGACACAGTTCGAGAAGGAGAATCTTAAGTAATGTATAACGTTAATTGTTTAAATAATATTTCATCAAAGGGTACAGACCTTTTTTCTGATGCATATAAGATTGATGCTACTTTTGAAGAGGCTGATGCAGTTCTTGTAAGAAGTGCAAAGATGCATGATATGGATCTTCCAGCTAGCCTTCTTGCAATCGCAAGAGCTGGTGCTGGTGTTAACAATATTCCACTTGATAAGTGTGCTGAGCATGGTATTGTAGTATTCAATACACCTGGTGCTAATGCAAATGCAGTTAAGGAGCACGTTATCGCATCTATGCTTCTCGCAGCTAGAGATGAAATCGGCGGCGTAGAGTGGGTTAAGGAAAACAAGGATGATGCTGATATCGCAAAGACAGCTGAGAAGGCTAAGAAGGCTTTTGCTGGTACTGAAATCTCTGGCAAGAAGCTCGGTGTTATCGGCCTTGGTGCTATCGGTCAGTTAGTTGCTAATGCAGCTATCGCTCTTGGCATGGAAGTTTATGGTTATGATCCATACCTTTCAGTAAACGCTGCTTGGAATCTTTCAAGCAAGGTTAAGCACATTGTTAATGTTGAGGATATCTACAAGGAGTGTAACTACATCACAGTTCACGTTCCAGCTCTCGACAGCACAAAGGGTATGATCAACAAGGCTGCATTTGACATGATGCAGGAAGGCACAGTAATCATTAACTGTGCAAGAGATATTCTTGTTGATGAGAAGGCTATCGTTGATGCTATCGCTTCTGGTAAGGTTAAGAAGTATGTTTCTGATTTCCCTAACACAGCTTCAGTTAATATGGATGGCGCTATCGTATTCCCACACCTCGGTGCTTCTACAGAAGAGGCTGAGGAGAACTGTGCAGTTATGGCTGTTCAGGAGCTTAGAGATTACATCGAGAATGGTAATATCTGCCACTCTGTAAATTACCCTGCATGTGATATGGGCGTTTGTGCAACTGCTGGTAGAGTAGCTATCTGTCACAAGAATGTTCCTGCTGTAATCAGCAAGATCACATCTGTTATGGGTGATGCAGGCATCAACATCGAGGAGATGTCTAACAAGTCAAAGAATGACTATGCATACTCACTTCTTGATATCAGTAGAGCTGCATCTGATGCAGTTGTTGAGAAGTTATCAGCAATTGATGGCGTAATCAAGGTTAGAGTTGTAAAGTAATCAGATATTTAGCTTGATTTTTATAATAAACTGCTTTTGGGACTTGTCTCAAAAGCAGTTTTTTTTTATAATTTGCTTTTAAATAATTCTTTTATATCAAGCAATTAGTCCATTAAAAGGCTACAAATGGGACAAATCTTGTAGTATAATTACAATAAGATTTTTTAAAAATATGATTAAGAAAAGGAGCAGACTATGGCACAGGTAAGACCATTTAAGTGTGTGAGACCAGCGGCAAATGTTGTTGATAAGGTAGCAGCACTTCCATACGATGTATATAACAGAGCAGAGGCTAAGCAGGTTGTAGAAAAGAATCCAATCTCTTTCCTTGCAATTGACAGAGCAGAGACTCAGTTTGATGACTCTCACGATATGTATGCTGATGATGTCTATGAGAAAGCAAGAGAAATCTTTGAAAAGCAGCTTGCTGAAGGAATATATGAGAGTGATGAGAGCCTGGCATATTATGTATATGCTCTTACAATGGATGGAAGAACTCAGACTGGTATTGTTGCCTGCTCATCTATAGATGATTATCAGAACGGCGTGATAAAGAAGCACGAGAACACAAGAGCCGAGAAGGAAGCTGACAGAATTCACCACGTTGATACTATGAGCGCACAGACAGGACCTATCTTCCTTGCTTACAGGGCCAATGAGGTTATCAGAGCTGAAGTAGCCAAGGCTAAGGCAGCAGGCTCTATATATGACTTTACATCGGAAGATGGAATAAGACATCAGGTATATAAGATTGACAATGCTGACAGCGTGAAGGCTATAAAGGAAGCATTTGACGGAATCAATGAGATCTATATCGCTGACGGTCACCACAGAGCTGCATCTGCAGTAAAGGTTGGCCTCAAGAGAAGAGACGAGAACCCTGGATACACAGGAGATGAGGAGTTCAATTTCTTCCTCTCAGTTCTCTTCCCAGACGAGGAACTTATGATTCTTCCATACAACCGTGTGCTTATGGACTTAAATGGACTTAGCACAGAGGCCTTCCTTGCAGAAGTCGCAAAGAAATTTGACATAGAAGAGCTTAACTCTGCCTTTGAGCCTGATAAGAAGGCTACATTTGGTATGTTCCTTGATGACAAGTGGTACAAACTTAGTGCTCACAAGGATATCTTAAGCACAGATCCTGTTGCTGGTCTTGATGTGGCAATTCTCCAGGACAATCTTCTTGATCCAATCCTTGGAATTAAGAATCCAAAGACTGATCCTAGAATTGACTTTGTAGGCGGAATTAGAGGAATTGGTGAGCTTGAGAAGAGATGTCATGAGGATGCCAAGGTTGCTTTCTCTATGTATGCAACTTCAATCGCTGAGCTCTTTGATGTGGCTGATGCAGGTCTTCTTATGCCACCTAAGTCTACTTGGTTTGAGCCAAAACTCAGAAGCGGTATTTTTATTCATAGAATTTAAGACTAAAAGGGGGACGATTTTAAGACAGGAGAAAGAAAAGTATGATAAACAGCACAATCGAGATTGAGCTTGATTATGAAAAGTTGGGTTTTGAAAAGAAATCTAATGCAGCTACTATGACAATGTATATTAGGGATACTTATCCTCAATATCAGAATCCCTTTAAAAGACCCCTCTTAATTATATGTCCAGGTGGTGGCTATGATCATCACTCTCCAAGAGAGGGAGAGGCTATAGCTATTAGAATGCTTGATTTAGGCCTTAACTGCATAGTTTTGAGATATAGCCTAGAGCCTGACAGATTTCCTTGTCAGCTGTTTGAGGCCGCTTATGCTGTAAGATATGCAAGGCAACACGCTGAGGAATGGGACAGCGACCCTGATAAGGTTATAATTGCCGGCTTCTCGGCAGGAGGTCACGTGGCCTCAAGCTTGGGAGCATTTTATAACAAGGATCTTATGAAACCTTTGCTTGAAGAGCTGAAGGCAAGCCCTGAGGAGATAAGGCCGGATAAGCTCTTACTTGGATATCCGGTTATTACATCAGGTGAATATGCCCATAAGGGATCATTTGAGAAGCTTTTAGGTACAGACAGCGATGACAAGTTAAGAGAAATGGTCTCTATTGAGAAACATATTGACAGCACTTTTCCGCCATCTTTTATCTGGCATACACAGAAAGATGGCAGTGTTCCAGTCATGAATTCAATCTTGCTTTTAAATGAGCTTATCGCCAAGCAGGTTGATACTCAGTTCCACATATTTACCGAGGGTAAGCATGGATTGGGGCTTGGAACAAAGGATACAGATACAAAAAATTGCGACCACTATCAGCCGGAGATTTACGTGTGGACGGATATGTTTGCACAGTGGGCTAAAGAGAGCTAGATTTTGGCAGGAGAAAAGAGGTGCTTATGAGCAGCAAGTTATATGAATATATGAACTGGCCTGACATAGAGGGTTTGGTTTACTCAGAATGCAGTAATCCATACAGCCTTTTGGGGGCATCAATGACTAAAGATGGTATGCTTGTTCAGGCTTTTAGACCAGAAGCAGTTGAAATCAATGTCTCAGTCGAGGGCAAAAAGAAAAAGTACCCTATGGAGAAGATTGATGAGGCGGGTTATTTTGCCTGCCTAATACCAGCTAAGAAAATAGAAAAATATAAGCTTATAGTCGAGGATATTAAGGGGAAAACTTCGGAGTTTGTTGACCCATATAGCCTAAGAGGACAGCTTGATAAGGACTGGCTAAAGAAGTTTAAAGTGGGAAATGCTTATGATGCCTATGACTATCTTGGCAGCCATGAGATGACAATTGACGGAGTATCCGGTGTTTACTTTACAGTTTGGGCTCCAAATGCAAGAAGAGTCAGTATTATAGGTGACTTTAATAAGAATGATGGAAGAGTTTTACAGATGAATCTGGACAAGGAGAGCGGAGTCTTTGAGCTCTTTGTTCCAGGCTTGTCAAGCGGAGACGCCTATCTCTTTGAAGTTAGACTTAAGGATGGCTCGATAGCAAAGAAACTAGACCCATATGCTAAGGCCTGTGTCGAGCTTGATCAGCTTTATTCAGTTGCTGATGCCAAGTCTTCTTTTGAGTACAGCGATAAGGCCTTCTTGGACAAGAGAACTAGTGCGGCTGACAGCCACAAGGAGCCTATGTCTGTTTTAGAGCTCAACAGAGAGAGCTTTAGAGATGAGGCGCTTGTGAAAAAGGTTAAAGATATGGGCTTTAATTATGTAGAGCTCACAAACCTCTTTATGGCTGAACTTGACAGGATTGACCAGAATATGACCAACTTTGCCATGTGTGAGGAGTTTGATTTAGATGAAATAAAGAGTCTGATCAATGATTTCCATAAGACTGGCATAGGAGTAATAGTTGATTGTAATATAGCCTACCTAAGTCAGGGCATGTACAGCTTGGTATATTTTGACGGAAGTCATCTCTATGACAAGAGTCAGGTGAGCCTCTATAACCATGAGGCGCTCAATGTAGCTACATTTGACTATAGGAAGCCTCAGGTAAGGTCTTACCTCAATTCGAGCATTATATACTGCTTGAAGGAATTGCACGCTGATGGACTCAAGTTCCCAGAAGTGGCTTCTATGCTCTATCTTGACTATGGAAGAGTTGGAGGCCAGTGGGAGACTAACATCTACGGAGGCAATGAGAATCTTGAGGCCATAGATTATATTAAGTCTCTTAAAAAGACCATTAAAAAAGCCGGTTTTGAGACAATCCTTATAGCTGAGGAGAGCAGTGCTTTCGGTGGAGTTTGCGGAGAGCCAGCTGATGACTGTCTTGGATTTGACTATAAGTGGAATGATGGCTTTAAAAAGGACTTTGTAGAGTTTTACAGAACTGATCCTCTTTTTAGGAAGGGCTACTACAAGAACCTGACAAATCCTATGCTCTATCAGTATAGAGAGAGCTTCTTTGTAGGCTTCTCAAAAAATGGTTATGGTCACTATTTTGGAAATTTGGCAGAAATGTCACCTTCAGGCGATGGGCTTGCCCATGCTAAGTCTGCCCTGGACTTTATATACGCATATCCAGGAAAGAAACTTGTAAATATTGAGGAGACTAAGGGCCTCGAGGATCATGTGAGGATGCTCAATGATATCTTAAAGAGCCATGAGGAACTTTATCTCTTAGATGAGGACCAGGATGGATTTGACTGGGTTGATGATGAATCTGTTGATGAAACTCTTATAGCTTTTGCTAGAAAGAGCCAGGACAAGGAGATGACTGTTGTTGTCAATTTCACACCTGTAAAGAGAACAGGCTTTAAACTCGGAGTTATGAAGGCTGGCAAATACAGAGATATCTTTACTGGCAAGGAATACTTGTCATATGATGAGGCATCTAAGGGATGTCCAGAGACTATAGAGATTGACATAGATCAATTGGGATCGCTCTATCTTGAATACACAGAGTACACTCCTATTGAAAAAGAGGAGATCAAGATTAAGAAGGCTGCTAAGAAGGCCTTAGACGATGCCATGAAGGAAGTCTATATTTCTCTTAAGAGAGAGGAGGAGGCTGAACTGAGAGCTAAGGCGGCCAAGGAGGCTGAGGCAATAGCTCTAGAAGCAGCAGCTACAGCGCTTGAGGCATCAAAGGAGGCCCGGAAGAAGGCCAGAGATGCTCAGAAAGAGTGCGAGAGAATTAAGAAAGATATGGAAAGCAAACTTGATGCTTTACATAAAGGTAAGTAATGAATGTTTTTTGATTCGATGAACGTATTAGCAGCGGCAGACAGCGGAGTTACAGGTATTTCTAACCTGGTAAATAACGATGCCGCAACACTGGAGGAGAAAACACAGACAGCTAAAGCTTTTTTTACAAAGGACAATTTGAGAGCCTTGCTTGAACAGGGCATAAATTGGGCTATTCAAAAGGGAGTTCAGTTGATCATAGCCTTTATCATATGGAGATTGGGCAAGATTTTCTTGAAGTATATACTTAAGATTACTGATCGAGCTATGAGAAGGGCCAGCTTTGAAGAGGGCGTTATCAAATTTATTAATTCAGTGATAAAGTTCATCACATATGCAGTGCTTTTGCTTCTTGTCTTGGATATTTTAGGCTTAAAGACAGCTTCATTGGTTGCAATATTTGGTTCAGCAGCTCTGGCTTTGAGTATGGCCCTGCAGGGCTCTCTGGCCAATTTTGCTGGCGGAATCCTTATTATGCTCTTCAGACCATTTAGACTGGGAGATTACATCATAGCTGAAGGTCACGAGGGTACAGTAAAGTCTATAGATATTCTCTACACTAAGATTTTGACCTTTAACAATGAGCTTGTCATGATGCCTAACGGAACCTTGTCAAATTCTAATATTGTAAATGTCGGAATCGCAGGCATAAGAAGACTTGATATTAGGATTGGCATAAGCTATAAGAGCGATATAGAAAAGGCAAGACAAGCCCTTGAGAATGTTATGAAGGGCCTTGATTTGGTAATCAAAGATAAGCCAATAGAGGTTTATGTCCGTGAGTTTCAGGACAGCAGCGTACTTTTGCAGACTCAGTGCTGGGTTAAGCACTCAGAGTACATGAATGCAAAGTATTACTTGAATGAGAACTATAAAAAAGCACTTGAAGAGAATGGTGTTTCTATCCCATTCCCTCAGCTTGACGTTCATTTCGATGAGGAATCAGCTCTGATGACTCAAAAGATTCTTGAAGCAAAAGAAGAAAAAGAAGCATAAGAAGAAAAAGCTGATTAGAATTTAAGAAGCTTAAGGCCCAGTTCTGGATGGAACTGGGCCTTTTTTGCGCCCTGAAAAACAAGTTCGCAGAATGTTCACAGAATCCACATTATAAACACATTTCTTCCCAAATTTAAACACAATTTAACTTTAATATAAACTTATCAAAAGGGAGTTCAAAATATTGCTAACCTTTACCCCCATACAAGAAGCAATAATCACCCCCTCCCCCCCCCTAAAAGATTTTTCTTTGAATTTCCTTTTGATCATTATCAGAGAAGAAGGTGATCGTATGGCTATTGAAGTTTTTAACAGATGCGAAAAAAAGTACATGCTAACTTCTACACAGATGAAGGATTTGAAAAAGCTGATGAGTCAGCATATGATACTTGATCCTCACTGCAATGAGCATGGCACTTATAAGATCTGCAATATCTACTATGATAGTGTGGATGACAGACTTATAAGGGCATCAATTGAAAAGCCGGTTTACAAGGAAAAGTTGAGAATGAGATCTTATGATACTCCATCCGGCAATGACCAGGTCTTTGTAGAGATTAAAAAGAAGTACCAGGGCATTGTAAATAAGAGAAGAACAAGCATGAGTCTTGATCATGCAAAAGCCTATCTTGATGGCAGGCTAAGTTCCAGGGATCTTATAGAAATGGAAGAGATGGTCAATCCACAGGTTTTAGAAGAAATTGACTATTTTAAGGGCTTTTACGGATGCATTCCCAAGCTTTATCTGTCCTATGACAGACAGGCATTCTTTGAAAGGGATGATGGCGATTTCAGAGTTACCCTCGACTCAAATATTGAGACCAGAAGATATGACTTAGGGCTTGATATGGGCTCATATGGCAAGCAGCTTCTCAAAGAAGATACATATCTTATGGAGATAAAGATAAATAAGGCTGTTCCGCTGTGGTTTGCACACATCTTATCACAGCTTGAGATAAATCCAGTTTCATTTTCAAAGTATGGAACTGAGTATAAGAACTTTGTTTTGGACAGAGTAGAAAAAAATATTAATAGAAATTATGAAGGAGAAAAAATATGTTTGAATCAATTTTTACAGCAACAACAGATGGAGCCATCAGCATAAGCAGTTCTGTGACAGGAATTGGAATAGGAATTATATTGGGACTTGTAATAGGCTTCGCCTACACTTTCCTTTGCAGGAAAGATGGCTATGGTAAGAACTTTATATTGGGTTTGATAATACTGCCTGCTATAGTCGCAGCGGTAATTTTACTTGTAGGCAGCAATGTGGCAAGAGCTTTCTCAATGGCAGGAGCATTTGCCCTGGTTAGATTCAGAAGTGCTCCGGGAAATGCTAAGGATATAGCAGTTGTCTTCTTTGCAATGGCTTCAGGACTTGCTTGTGGCCTTGGCTATGTAACTTTTGCATGTGTATTTACAGCCGCAATTCTTGTATTACTCTTTGTTCTTGAATTAGGACACTTTGCTGAGGGCGGCAGAAGAAAGAAGCAGCTTAGAATCACTATTCCAGAAAACTTGAATTATGAAAGTGTATTTGACGATATTTTAGATAAGAACACTGAAAACAGTGAACTTAAGAAGGTTAAGACTACTAACATGGGAACTATGTTTGAACTCACATATTCAATTATTATGAAGAAGGGAGCAAGTGAAAAAGAATTAATAGATGCTATCAGGACTAGAAATGGCAATCTCAATATTACCCTCGGACTTGAAAGTGAAGATTCAGGTCTTTTAAATTAAAAGAATCAGTTTGAAATAAGAATTTTATAAGCAAATATAATTAAAGAGGATATCGATATATTTTTTTAAATCTCTTAGATAGATTCTATAAAAATTTCGATATTCTCTTTTTTTGGGTCTTAAAAGCTTGTTTTATGACCGATTTTAGTATAATATATAAGATAATTTGAAAGGAACGTGGGGAAATGGCAGATAATAACACACAATTTTTTAAGACACAGCAGGATAAGAACATATCAGTTGAGGGAATCTTAGAGCAGGTATACCTCGCACTTAAGGAGAAGGGATATAACCCTGTAAATCAGATCGTTGGCTATATTATGTCAGGCGATCCAACTTATATCACAAGCCATAATAATGCAAGAAGCCTTATTATGAAGGTTGAGAGAGATGAGCTTGTAGAGGAAGTTCTTAAGTATTTTATAGCTGGTAAAGGCCTTTAATATGAGAATCCTTGGACTTGATTATGGATCTAAGACTGTAGGCGTTGCTGCAACCGATGAGTTGGGCATTACAGTGCAGACGGTTGAAACTATATTTCGCAAGGAAGAGAATAAATTGCGTCGCACTTATGCAAGAATTGAAGAATTGATTGAGGAACTTAACATATCTTCAATCGTAGTAGGCTTGCCTCTTAACATGGACGGAAGTGAGAGCGTGCGCTCTGCTATGTGCAGGGATTTTGCGGCCAATGTCGAGAGAAGAACAGGATTGCCGGTTATCATGTGGGATGAGCGACTCACCACTGTTCAAGCAGAGGAAATCTTGATTGAGAGTGGTGTTGCAAGACAAGATAGAAAAAAATATATAGATAAGATTGCTGCTCAGATTATCTTGGAGGACTATGTCTTAAACTCTAAGAATAAAGCTGATTAGGCAGAGGAGAATGGAGATGACCATGGATAAGATTACATTTGACTGTGAAGATGGAAGTACAGTCGATTTTTATATTGTAGATGAGGCCAGAATCGGAGGTTTCAATTATATTTTAGTTAAGGAAGATGAAGATGATGAGGCAGATTGCTACATCATGAAAGATATATCTGACGAAGGCGAGAATGATGCTTGCTATGAGTTCGTTGAGGAAGAAGCTGAGTTTGAAGCTGTCAGAAAAGTATTTGAAGAGCAGTATAATCTTGATGGACAGGATGAAGATTGATTTTAATATATATCTTTAAGTTACAAAAGCAGACTACCGTTTACGATAGTCTGCTTTAAATTGCATATATACGGATAGGAGAAATAATGAAAAAAGAAAAGAAAGCGGCATCTTCTGTGAAGATAATGCCCTTAGGCGGTTTAGAACAAATTGGAATGAATATAACTGCAATTCAGTATGAGGACAGCATCTTTGTAATTGATTGTGGTTTGGCTTTCCCTGAGGAAGAGATGTTGGGTATAGATCTTGTAATACCTGATGTCACATACTTAAAGGAGAATCTTGATAAGGTTAAGGGTTTTGTTATCACTCACGGACATGAGGATCACATTGGCTCAATACCTTATGTATTAAAGGATGTAAATGTGCCAATATATGCAACTAAGCTCACAATGGGTCTTATAGAGTCTAAGCTCAAAGAGCATAGCATGTTAAAGACAGTTAAGAGAAAGGTTGTAAAGTATGGCCAGTCAATCAATCTTGGCGATTTCAGGGTTGAGTTCATCAGAACAAACCATTCTATTGCAGATGCAGCAGCTCTTGCAATATTCTCACCAGCTGGTGTGATTATTCACACAGGAGACTTCAAGGTTGATTACACTCCAGTATGGGGCGATCCAATTGACCTTCAAAGACTTGGAGAACTCGGAAAGAAGGGTGTTTTAGCTCTTATGTGTGATAGTACCAATGCTTTGAGACCAGGTTTTACAATGTCTGAGTCAACAGTTGGAAATACATTTGACAAGATCTTTTTGGATAACAAGGATTCAAGACTCATAATTGCTACATTTGCCTCTAATGTCGATAGAGTACAGCAGATAGTAAATATGGCTGTCAAGTATGGCAGAAAGGTTGCGGTTGAAGGCCGCAGCATGGTCAATATCATGGATGTAGCAGCTGATCTGGGTTACCTCAAGGTTCCAGACGGCATAGTTATTGAAACTGAGGAGATGAAAAATTATACTCCAGACCAGATAGTTCTTATCACCACAGGCAGCCAGGGCGAGTCTATGGCAGCCCTGTCTAGAATGGCAGCAAACCTTCACAGAAAGGTTAGCATACAGCCTGGTGATTGTGTAGTATTCTCATCTACACCTATTCCAGGTAATGAGAAGTCAGTTGCCAAGGTTATCAATGAACTTGGAATGAAGGGAGCAAAGGTTATATTCCAGGATACACATGTTTCTGGACATGCCTGCCAGGAGGAGATTAAGCTTATCTATTCTCTTGTAAAGCCTAAGTATTCAATTCCGGTTCACGGTGAGTACCGCCACCTCTGTGCACAGGCTGACATTGCTAGATCACTTGGCTATGACAATGATCACATAGTTATTGCAAAGACAGGTGATGTCATTGAACTCAACGATGAGGAAGCTAAGATTTCAGGCAAGATTCCAACAGGAGCTATCCTTGTAGATGGACTTGGAGTCGGCGATGTAGGTAATATCGTACTCAGAGATAGACAGAATCTTGCAGAGAATGGTATTATTATCGTTGTGCTTACATTAGAGAAGTATTCAGGCAATCTGATTGCTGGACCTGATATAGTGACAAGAGGTTTTGTCTATGTCAGAGAGGCTGAGGAGTTACTTGATGAGGCTAGAGTGGTGGTTACTGATTCTGTAATGAATTGTATGGATAAGAACATCACTGATTGGAGCAAGATTAAGAATACAATCAAAGATGATTTGAGTGATTATCTGTGGAAGAAGATGAAGAGAAATCCAGTTATTCTTCCAATTATCATGGAGGCGAATGTCTGATTATGATGAATAAGGTAGAACTGCTGACAGAACAGATGAAGCAGGCTATTCTTGACTCTGATGAGTATAGACGATATGTAAAGTTAAATGAAGAACTCAAAAAGAGGCCTGATTTAAAGAGAGCAGTTGATGAATTTCGTAAGCAAAATTTCTATTATCAATATTCAGATGATGTTGATGATGCTATAGGAAAGTCAGAAGAGCTGGCTAAAAATTTTGCAGCGACAAGATCTATCAAGTTGGTCAATGATTTTTTAGTTACTGAAATGTGCCTTGACAGGATGATTCAGCAGATATGTATCTCTTTGGTCAGCGTTATGGACTTTGATGTTGACTTTTTGGATGATTGATTTAAATATTAGAACTTTCACTTGGGAAGGGAAGAAAGATGAACAAGTCACTTAGAATAATACTTACGGTGTCATTTAATTTGATACTGGTAGCTTTTGCAGTCTATGTTATCTCAGCTGCAGGTAATAAGGCCTACACATTTGGCCATAATATCTTCAATGAAGAGTCTGTAGACAGCGAGGAGGATGCTAAAGAGCTCGAGGTAGTGATACCTGAAGGTGTCAAGTCAAAGAAACTTGCTCATATCTTATACACTAAGGGTTTGGCCAAGGACGAGACAATTATTTATGTTCAGATTTTACTTTCTGATTACAAGGATAAGATTAAACCGGGAACATATCTCTTAAATACTGGTATGAAGCCTGCACAAATCCTTAAAATCCTTGCTGATGATAACGGTGAGGAAGAAGAATAGGCTTATAAGCTTATTGATTTAGATGACTTTGAGGGATGACTGTTTGATTAAACAGGCATCCCATTTTTAACGGATGAGGTTTAAAATGATTGTTGATACTAGAATAAGGGAATATATCAATTCGCTTGACAGGGGCAATGATGACTTCTTGGAGGGAATCAGGAAAGATGCTGTCTCAAACGATGTTCCTATAATTCGAAGAGAGATGGAAAACTTTTTAAAAGTTGTATTGCTTGAAAAAAAGCCTAAGAAGATCTTGGAGATTGGTGCCGCAGTTGGTTATTCTTCTCTTCTTATGAGCCAATACATAGATTCTGAAAGTACTATAACTACCATAGAAAATTATGATAAGAGAATTCCCATAGCTAAAAAGAATTTTGAAGATGGAGGCAAATCACATCAGATAAGCCTTTTGGAGGGCGATGCCTTAGAGATACTTAAGTCTATGAATTATGATGATGGACCATTTGATTTCGTTTTTATAGATGCGGCCAAGGGACAGTACAGCCTCTATCTTGAACAGATTATAAGACTTTTAGCCAAGGATGCCATTATTATCGCGGACAATGTTTTGCAGGACGGCGATATAGTGGAGTCAAAATATGTGATAGAGAGAAGAAACAGAACTATCCATGAGAGGATGAGAGAATTCTTATATTACATGACTCACAATGAAAATCTTGTGACTAGCATTATACCAATTGGTGACGGAATAACATATAGCATATTTAAGGGGATAGATAAGAATGAGTAAAGATATAAAGAATGAAGAGGCAATGCTGCTTGACGGCTTGGCTGCAATTAAAGATTATGCTAAGTTAAATGCAGATATGCTGACAAGGGAAGATATTGCAGGCTTCTTTAAGGGAATAGAGCTTGATCAGGCAAAATTTGGCATGATTGAGGGCTATCTTATGTCTAATGGCATTAAGATTGAGGGTCTTGATGCAAAGGATAATGCCTATGCCAAGTCTGTGCTTGAGGAAGAGAAGGCTATCATTGAAAAGGAAGCAGAGGAAAATGATACCAAAGCCGGTAACACCTTAAAAGAGGCAGATTACACCGAAGATGAGGCTATGTATAAGGACTACCTTGAAGAGTTAAATGCTATTGAAAAGCTGTCTGATCATGACAAGGCTGACTGCCTTACTAAGATATTTAATGAAAATGATGAGGATGCTTTGATAAGGCTTGAAACAGAGCTGATGAAAGAGACTCCATCTATGATAGAGGAGTTTAAAAATAAGGGAATTCTCACATCAGATTTGATACAGGAGGCCAATTTGGCCATGATAGCCTATGTCACCAATATGAACTATGTCAGAGATCATGATAAGCAGGCAGCAATTAAGTCAGAAGAGCTTGAGAGTATCCTTGGCGTATACCAAGAGATGCTTGACGAGATTAAGTCTGATGTCAGTGCATCAATCAATATTATGATTGATGAGCAGATGGATGTCTTCAAGGTCAATGGTAAGATTGTAAACAGGGTAAATATGGTAAATGACTCTGCTAAGGACCTCAAGGAGGAATTAGTTAGAAAGCCTACAGTAGCTGAAGTTGCCGAAAAAACTGGCCTCAGCGAAGAGGAAGTAATAGACACTATCAAGTTCTCAGCTAAAAAAATTGAGGATATAGATCTTAAGGGAATAAAAATATAGTAAAAAGCTTATTGAATTAAAGCACCTTAAGCGCTATAATATGTTTACAAGAAGTACGGAAAGACTTGGTTCCTAGGGTGTTCGACAGCCTGTGTATTTTGATCCTACATAATTCCATTGGGACTCCTAATCTCCGTTTTGATGTCAGGCCTCCTTTGTCAGTGGAAGGCAGAGATTCGGATGCGGTAACCCACCTAGCTAAGCTAGGAGTCGGAAGAAGCAGGAACGGCATTGCCGGGAACCTTTTATAAAAGCCATGTGGGCATGACCACATGGCTTTTTTTTATCCTCTTATGTTTTCATATCTTGGTTTTAGCCTTTTATGATTTTAAATCTTGTCTTTGTCCTCTTATTTTTTAAATCTTAGCTTTATCCTTATTTTTGCTTTTTGAGCTTTCTTTTTTCGTGAAAATCAAGGAAGGGCTTTATTTCCCTCTTTATAAGAACTGAATTTAGCTCAGCTCCTAAGAAGACTATGTCTGTGCTGAAGAGAATCCAGAGCATGGCAAAAATTTGGGTAGCCATACTGCCGTAAGTGTAGGAATAATCAGCAATCTTCTCAAAGAAGAAGGAGTAGAGATAGGTGAAGGCAACCATTGCTATAGTTGCCAAGATTGCACCGGGAAGCTCTAGAAAGATATTGCTTTTTCTGGCAGGAATGTAGGCATACATTAGGGCTAGAATTATAATTAGGATAGCGGGTATTATAATCAGTTTCTTGCTCAAAATAGTAGTGAAGACAACCAGGCCTGTAGGGAAGTAGTTGGTCAAAAGCTTTGAAATCTTATTTCCGAAGACCATGAGAATCAGCGTTGCCAGCATGGTTATCATAAAGAGAAAGGTGTAGACCATGGACATAATCCTTTGTACAATCCATGCATGATTGGCGCTGGTGTCGTATATCAGGTTTAATTCCTTAATGATAGCCATAAAGCCTGTGCCAGCAGCCCATATGGTACCGATGGCAGAGAAAGATATAATCGTGAAATTTGAATTCGAGTATATGTCTTCAATAATTGGCTGAACCAGATCCATAGCTGGATCGGGCAGAAAATCACTGAAGTAGGAAATCGCAGTCTGAGAGCTTATAGGCAGATATTTAATTAAGCTTACTAGGACCAATAGAAAAGGGAAAAAACTTAAGACTAGATAAAAGGTAGACTGGGCAGCATAGCCAGCCAAATTATCGTCTGTGATTTTCTTGGCCAGTTTTTTTATAAAGATGATAAGTTTAATCATATATAACTCCGAAATTATGCATTTATAACTATAAAATAATATAAATCTTCATATATGTCAAAGTCAGGATTTTTCTCAACCTTGCATAATAAGTTATAATTGGTTACAATAAAACGTATATGTTTTTTGAGGTATATGTATGGGTATTAATGTAAAACTTGAAGCATTTGAAGGGCCTATGGACCTCCTGCTTCACCTTATTGATAAAAACAAAGTAGATATCATGGATATTCCCATAGCCATAATTACTGAACAGTATATGGCTTACGTGGCCAGCATGGACAAGGAGGATCTCAATCTTGTGAGTGAGTTCCTTGTTATGGCATCAACCCTTTTGGACATCAAATCCAGAATGCTATTGCCTAAAGAGGTGGATGAGAATGGTCAGGAGATAGATCCGAGAGATGATCTGGTTCAGAGACTCTTGGAGTTTAAAATGTGTAAGTATATGGCCCAGGAATTAAAAGATAGGGCCATAGATGCGGATAAATCAATGTTTAGAGAAGCTAACATCCCTAAGGAAGTTGAGGCTTACAGGCCTCCTGTGGATGTAGAAGGTCTTTTTGACGGAATGACTCTTGCCAAGCTCAATGCTATATTTACAGATGTAATGCGCAAGCAGGAGGACAGAAAAGATCCTATCCGTAGCCAGTTTGGCAAGATTACCAAAGAAGAAGTAAGCATGTCAGACAAGTTTGTAGATATGAAAGAGTATCTAAAAACACATGATAAGTTCTCTTTCAGGGAAGCTTTGGAAAAAAATAGGGACAAGTTGTCGGTTATAGTAACCTTTCTTGTTGTGCTTGAGCTTATGAAAACAGGCTTTTTAAGAGCAGAACAGGAGAGCCCTGAGTCTGATATCATATTCACAAGGCTTAGGGATGCTGAAGAATTAAATGATTTTGATGAGGGTGTTTTAGATGAAGCTTGATGAGATGGAAGCTGCAATTGAGGCTATACTCTTCACCATGGGAGGCTCTGTGGAAGTTGAGAGAATAGCTGCTGCGATAGAGCAGGACAAGGAAACAACAATAAAGATAGTTCATAACCTTATGGATAAATATGCTAGCAATTTGAGAGGAATCAAGATAATTGAGCTTGATGGAGCCTTTCAGATGTGTACAAAGCCTGAGTACTATGAGCAGTTGATAAAGGTAGTGACAGTTCAGAGACGCCAAGTCTTGACTGATGCCCTTTTAGAGACTCTCTCTATAATAGCTTACAAGCAGCCTTGCACCAGACTTGAGATTGAGAAAATCCGTGGAGTAAGCTCAGATAAGGCTGTGAGCAAGTTGGTTGAATATGGCTTGGTAGGCGAAATTGGCAGACTTGATGCTCCTGGAAGACCTATCCTTTTTGGCACAACTGAGGCCTTCTTAAGAACATTTGGCGTGACATCTCTTGATGAATTGCCTGTAATTAGTGAGGATTTGATGGAAGAGTTTAAAACTCAGGCTGAGATGGAGATTGAGCAGGAGGCCAGTGAGGCCGAGGCAGCGAATAGCTCAGATGAGTCAGATTCGGATGATTCTATGGACGAGGAATCTATATTCCATATTGACCTTTAGAAGGTATAGATGGTACAGAAGTCATAGATGGTTTAGAAAGGAAGTTTCTTATGGAAAGAAAAGATGCTTGGAACAAGTACGGGGACAATGCTAAGAAGAAAGTCTTTAGCTTTGCCGAAGATTATAGAGAATTTATCTCAAAGTGCAAGACTGAGAGGGAGTGCGTTAAGGAGGCCGTAGTTTTAGCCAGAAAAGCTGGCTTTATAGACCTCAATGGTGCTATTGCCAAAAAGACTAAACTTAAGGCTGGAGACAAGGTCTATGCTGTAAATAAAGGAAAGGCTATCGCTCTTTTCACAATTGGTAAGGATAGCATTGAGGAGGGTATGAATATCCTCGGAGCCCATATTGATTCGCCAAGACTTGATATCAAGCAGAATCCTCTCTACGAGGACACAGGACTGGCCTTTCTTGACACCCATTATTATGGCGGAATTAAGAAGTATCAGTGGGTTACCTTGCCTATGGCTATTCATGGCCTTGTGTCATTGAAGAATGGTAAGAATGTTGAAATTACAATAGGTGAGGACATGTCAGATCCTGTTGTCGGTGTATCTGATCTTCTCATTCACCTTGCCAGCAAGCAGATGGAAAAGAAGGGCTCAACAGTAGTTGAAGGAGAGGCCTTAAATGTACTTGTCGGCTCTATGCCAATCAAGAAAAAGGCTGACGCAAAGAAGGCTGACAAGGCAAATGATGGGGCTGACTCTAAGGACATGGCAATGAGAGAAGCAGTTAAGGCTAAAGTACTTGCAATCTTAAAGAAAAAGTACAATATAGAGGAGGAAGACTTCCTCTCAGCTGAGCTCTGCGTAGTTCCTGCTGGACCAGCCAGAGATTATGGTATAGATCAGTCCATGATTATGGGATATGGCCATGACGACAAGGTATGTGCATATCCATCACTTATTGCCCAGCTTGAAGTGAAGGCTCCTAAGAGAACTAGTGTATGTATCCTGGTTGACAAGGAAGAGATTGGAAGTGTTGGCGCTACTGGCATGCACTCAAAATTCTTCGAGAATACATGTGCAGAGGTAATTGCTCTGCTTGGCTCATACAGTGACCTTGCTTTGAGAAGAGCATTGTCCAACTCTAACATGTTATCGAGTGATGTGTCTGCGGCCTATGATCCTAATTATCCTTCTGTGAGCGAGAAGAACAATAGCGCCTATTTTGGCGGTGGCTTGGTATTTAACAAGTACACAGGAGCTAGAGGTAAGAGCGGCTCCAATGATGCATCAGCCGAGTATCTTGCGGCTGTCAGAAAGGTTATGGATGACGCAGACGTTGCTTTCCAGACATCTGAACTTGGTAAGGTAGATGCAGGCGGCGGTGGAACAATAGCCTATATCCTGGGAAATTACGGCATGAATGTTGTGGATTCAGGTGTGGCTGTGCAGAATATGCACGCTCCATATGAGGTAATCAGCAAGGTTGACCTTTATGAGGCATATAAGGGCTATGTAGCCTTCTTAAAAAATGCAAAAAAGTTAGATTAATATTGGAGGAAAGCTATGAAGTGGAGAAGATATACAATTAAGACTACTACTGAGGCTGTAGATATAATCAGCTCAGAGCTTGATGATCTCGGTATAGAGGGAATTGAGATAGAGGACAATGTTCAGCTTACTCAGGAAGAAGCTAAGACTATGTTTGTAGACTTCATTCCTGATCTTCCAGAGGATGATGGAACAGCCAAGGTCAGCTTTTACATAGAGTGTGAAGAGGGAAGCACATTTGAGGATGATGCCAAACTTATCAGCGATGTAAAGGATAGATTAAAGGAAATTAGTGCTTATACCAATATAGGTGAGGGCACAATTAGCCAGTCTGAGACTGAGGATAAGGATTGGATCAATAACTGGAAGCAGTATTGGCACACTTTCTCAATCGGTGACTTATATATTAAGCCAACTTGGGAGGAAGTAACTGAGGAGATGAAGGGACATCCAGTTCTTTCAATTGACCCAGGTACAGCATTCGGAACTGGATCACACGAGACAACAAGACTTGTAATCAAGCAGATTCAGAAGTATGTCAAGGAAGGCATGGAAGTACTTGACGTAGGTTGCGGCAGTGGAATTCTCTCTGTTGTAGCCCTTAAATATGGCGCAAAACATGCATTTGGAACAGATTTGGACCCTAATGCTATAATTGCTTCTGAGGAAAATTCTGAGGTAAATGGTATAAAGCCAGAACAGTTCAAGGTTATTGAGGGCAATATTATTGATGATCCTAAGGTTCAGGAAGATGCAGGCTTTGAGAAGTATGACATAGTTGTTGCCAACATCTTAGCTGATGTACTTGAACCTTTGTCTAAGGAAATTACTCAGCATATGAAAAAGGGAGCTTACTTCATTACTTCTGGAATTATTGACAGCAAGGAAGAGGAAGTTAAGGCAGTTTTCCTTGAGAACAGCCAGCTTGAAATCGTTGAGGTAAATCACGATGGAGAGTGGGTTAATGTGACTGCAAGAAAGATTTGAAAGTGAGGCCTATATGCATCATTTTTTTGCAGAAGCAGGCAATATAGCTGAGGATTCCATTAGGATTGTCGGAGACGATGTCAATCACATCAAGAATGTTCTCAGAATGAAGGCTGGTGACGGGCTTATGGTCAGCAGTGGAGATAATCAGGATTATAATTGCCATATTGAAGAAATAAGTGATAGTTTTGTGGTCTGTCATATAGATTCTTTAAGGGAAAAATCAGGAGAGCTTTCAGGTCGAGTTCATCTCTATCAGGGTCTGCCCAAGGGAGATAAGATGGAGTTTATCATCCAAAAGATGGTTGAACTTGGCTGTGCATCTGTAGTGCCTGTTGCCATGAAAAGATCAGTGGTCAAGCTGGATGCCAAGAAGGCTGAAGCCAAAGTCAAAAGGTGGAATACAATTGCTGAGAGTGCAGCAGAGCAGTCAAAGCGAAGCCTTAAAATGCCAGTCAGAGATCTTATGTCCTTTAAAGAGGCAGTGCAGGATGCGGGCAAGTGTGATAAGATACTTGTGCCATATGAATGCGCAGAAGGAATGTCGAGGACAAAGACCATAATTGAGAGCTTAAAAACAGGACAGGACATTGCAGTATTTATAGGGCCAGAAGGCGGATTTGACGAGAGCGAGATTGAAGCCCTAAGCCAGGCTGATGGCCAGATCATTACACTCGGAAATAGAATTTTGAGAACAGAGACAGCAGGTATGATGCTTATGAGTGTCCTTATGTATTACTATGAGCTGTTGGATTTAAAAGAGGAATAAAGAATGGAAGTGTATCTTGACAATGCTGCCACTACAAAGTGTGCAGACCAAGTAATTGATATAGTTGAAGAGGTTATGAGAAAGGATTATGGAAATCCTTCATCAAAGCATATGAAGGGCCTTGAGGCCGAGAGATATGTCAGAAATAGCGCTGAAATTATAGCTAAGAGTCTTAAGTGTAAGAGAGAAGAGATTCTCTTTACATCAGGAGGAACAGAGTCCAATAATACAGCCATAATAGGGGCTGCCATGGCTAATAAGCGCGCTGGTAACCATCTTATAGTATCTGGTATTGAGCACAGTTCAGTAAAGGAACCCTTTAGATTCCTTGAGGAAAATGGATTCAGGGTTACCTACCTGCCAGTGAATTCCAATGGCACTGTTAAGCTAGATGCCTTGAAAGAGGCCCTCTGCGAGGATACAATACTTGTCTCTTGCATGTATGTAAACAACGAGATTGGTACAATTGAGCCAGTTGAAGAGATTGGCAAGATTGTCAAAGAATATAATGAAAATATAATCTTTCATGTAGACGCTATTCAGGCCTATGGTAAGATTAAGGTCATACCTAAGAATTTTAAGGCCGATCTCTTATCTGTAAGTGGCCACAAAATCAACGGACCTAAGGGGGTTGGTTTTCTCTACATTAAGGAAAAAACAAAGATAAATCCTTTGATTTTAGGCGGTGGACAGCAGAAGGGCATGCGCTCAGGCACGGACAATGTTCCGGGTATTGCAGGCCTTGGCAAGGCTGTAGAGCTTATCTACAATGACGAATTTGATAAGAGGATAGAAAATCTTTATCAAATTAGAAAATATATGATCGAGAGTCTTAAAAAGCTTGATGGTGTGACTATCAATGGTGTTATGCCTGAAGAAGAGGGAGCTGCAAGTGCGCCACATATAGTTAGTGCGAGCTTTGATAATATCAGGGCTGAGGTCTTACTCCATGCCCTTGAAGATAAGTATATTTATGTATCTTCTGGCTCTGCCTGCTCATCAAACAGACCAGGCTTAAGCTCTACTCTTGAGGCAATCGGTCTCAGAAAAGATTTGCTTGACTCTACTATTAGGTTTAGCTTCTGTCTTGAGACAAGCAAGCAGGATGTCGATTATGCTATAGTTAGCATAAAAGCTCTCCTGCCAACCTTAAGAAGATTCGTAAGAAAGTAAGGGCGCAGACTCAGTAAATTAGCTGGAATTCATAGAATGTAGTAATGAAATCAGTAAATTAGCTGGAATTCACATGATATAGTAATGAAAGCAGTAAATTAGCTGGAATTTAATAAATTGGCAAGCTTTAATAAGAAATAGAAAAGGATAAGTAAATGGATACAAAAGCATTTTTGATTAAGTATGGCGAGATTGGCGTTAAGGGTAAGAACAGATACCTCTTTGAGGACGCACTCGTAAGACAGATAAGATTTGCCCTTAAAGATATTGATGGCAAGTTTGATGTCACAAAGGAAAGTGGCCGTATATATGCTACAGCCAGCGAAGAATTTGACTATGATGAGGCGCTTGAGGCCTTAAAGAGAGTTTTTGGTATAGTTGGAATCTGCCCTCTTGTTCAGGTTGAGAATGAAGGCTACGAAGCTCTCACAAAGTCTGTATTGGACTACTTTGCAAAGAGATATACAGACAAGGAAGTATCTTTTAAGGTTGAATGCAGAAGAAGCGACAAGAGGTTTGAAAAGTCATCAATGGAGATGAATGCTGAATTGGGAGGCATGATTCTCGATGCATTTCCAAAGACAAGGGTTGATGTCCACAAGCCAGATGTCATCATTCATGTTGAGGTTAGAAAGAAGATTAATATCTTTTCTGAGATTATACCAGGACCTGGCGGTATGCCAGTTGGAACAGCTGGTAAGGCTATGCTTTTGCTCTCTGGTGGAATTGATAGCCCAGTTGCAGGCTATATGATTGCAAAGAGAGGCGTTCAAATTGAAGCTACATATTTCCATGCACCTCCATACACATCAGAGAGGGCAAAACAGAAGGTTGTAGACCTTGCAAGACTTGTATCTAAGTATGCAGGCCCAGTTAAGCTTCACATTGTAAACTTTACTGATATTCAGCTTGCTATATATGATAAGTGTCCACATGATGAGCTCACAATCATTATGAGAAGATACATGATGAAGATTGCCGAGAAGATTGGTTACGATTCAGATTGTCAGGGCCTTATCACAGGTGAGAGTATAGGTCAGGTTGCCAGCCAGACTATGCAGAGTCTTTACTGTACTAATGAAGTGTGTACAATGCCAGTGTTTAGACCAGTTGTAGGCTTCGATAAACAGGAAATTATCGATTTGTCATATAAGATTGGAACATACGAGACATCAATTCAGCCATTCGAGGATTGCTGCACAATATTTGTCGCAAAGCATCCAGTAACTAAGCCAAATCTCAACATTATCAAGAAGGATGAGAAGAAGCTTGATGGTGTCATTGATGAGCTTATGGAAAAAGCATTTGCCACAGTAGAGACTATTATTGTAGAGTAAGTTGCTCTTGAAACTGCAAAAAAAGACCGGCCCCCAAATAGGAGCCGGTCATAAATTTAATTCTAAAATTATGAAAGGTAAGGCTTAAGTACTGAAAGAATTGTCTCAGCTTCAGCTGCATCAGCATGGATGTTAAGGTCTATTGGCTTGCTCAAGTCGAGTGAGAAAATACCCATGATTGACTTTGCATCTATTACATATCTTCCAGAAACTAAATCAAAGTCAACATCAAACTTTGTAATTTCATTAACAAATGCTTTTACCTTATCGATAGAATTAAGCGAGATTTTTACAGTTTTCATATCTTACCTCCACAAATACAATATTAGTTCTTTAATTTAATAATAGAGATTTGAAGATTTAAAGTCAATACAAAAATGAGGTCAAATATTGAAAAAAGTTGCAATTCACACCCTGGGGTGTAAAGTTAATTCCTACGAGTCAGAATCTATGGAACAGCTGCTCAGAGCATCTGGCTATGACATAGTTCCCTTTTCGGAGGAAGAAAAAGCAGATATATATATAATCAACACATGTTCAGTAACCAACATAGCCGACAGAAAGTCTAGGCAAATGCTCCACAAGGCCAAGAATATGAACCCAGATTCTATTGTTATCGCCTGCGGATGCTATGTTCAAGTCAATGAAGAGATTGTAAATACCGATGATGCTGTCGATATAGTTGTTGGCAATAATTCCAAGATTAACATTGTTGAGGTTATTGAGGGCTATTTAAAAGACCACTCTAAAAATGCTGAGGTTATAGACTTGAGTAATAATCAGGATTACGAGCCACTGACAATTAAGCAGGAAAACCTCCACACCAGAGCCTTTATCAAGATTCAGGATGGTTGTAACCAGTTCTGCACCTATTGCATAATTCCCTATACAAGAGGAAGAATCAGATCTAGAAAGCTTGTCGAGATTATCGATGAGGTCAAGGGAATCGCTCAAACAGGTGTCAAGGAAGTGGTCCTCACTGGAATCCACCTTTGCTCATGGGGCAAGGATACAGGAGAGGGAGATCTTATAGGTGTAGTCGAGGCCTTGGCCAAAATTGATGGCATAGAGAGAATCCGCCTGGGCTCCCTGGAACCAAGAATTATTACAGAGGAAAATGTGGCCAGAATGAGAGCTATAGACAAGCTTTGTCCACATTTCCATCTCTCGCTTCAAAGTGGATGTGATGAGGTCTTAAAGCGCATGAACAGGCACTACACAACAGAGGCCTTTATGGATGGGGTGAGAATTCTTAGAAAGTATTACGACGATGTAGCTCTCACAACTGACATTATTGTTGGTTTCCCAGCCGAGACTGACGAGGAGTTTGAACAGACAAGACTTTTCTTGAGTCAGGTCAATTTTTATGAGATGCATGTTTTCAAGTACTCTCGCCGAGCAGGAACCATAGCTGATGGCATGAAGGATCAGATTATTGAGAAGGTAAAGACTGCTAGAAGTGCAGTCTTGCTGGAAATGACTAAGGAGCAGTCAGGCCAATTTAGAGAAAATCATATTGGCAAGTCCATGCCAGTTCTCTTTGAGGAAATTGTTGACTACAAGGGCCAGCAATACTACAGCGGACACACAGTAAACTATCTCAAGGTCTACAAGAAGGTGGACGAGAAGATGGGTGATCAGCTTGGTAATCAGACTTGTGAGAAGCCTAGTGAGCATACTGGTAATCAGCCTGGTAAGCAGGTTTGTGAGCAGGTCACAGAAGAAAATCTTATCAACCAGATAGTGGATGTCACAATCCGCGAGGTTGAAGGGGATATATGTTTTAGTTAAAAGCAAGGGCATAAGTAGAAGAGAGTCTTCTACTTATGCCCATTTTGCTGGGGGCTAGTAGGTAGAGGGGGCGAAAAAGCCGAAAAAGGTAAAAATATCTCCTTTTTAGCCCGACTTTAGCCATTTCGAGAAGCTTTTAGCAGGTAGAGGGGGCGAAAAAGTCCAAAAAGGTAAAAATATCTCCCTTTTGAGAAGCTTTAAGTAGGTAGAGGGGGCGAAAAAGTCTAAAATAGTAAAAATATCTCCCCTTTAAGAAGCTTTTAGTAGGTAGAGGGGGCGAAAAAGTCTAAAATAGTAAAAATATCTCCCCTCCAAGAAGCTAAAAGCAAGAAATGGGGGGCGGAAAAGTCGAAAATAGTTAAAAAATCTCCCCACCAAGAAGCTAAAAGCAAGAAAGTGGGGGCGAAAAAGTCTAAAATGGTAAAAATATCTCACTCTAAGAAACTATAAGAAAGAAACTATAAGCAATCCCGCAATAAGAAAAGGCTGTATCAAGTAGAATTCATATCTTCTACTTGGTACAGCCTTTTCTTTAATAAGCCTTTTCCTTAATTAGCCATAATTAGGTTCTCTTAGGAGCTAGTCTTAAGCTTATCCCTCGATAGCTATATATTTCTTTTCTTCAAGCTTATTAGCTTCTTTTTTAGCAACATTTATCTTAAGGATACCATCTTCGAATTTAGCCTTGATATCATCCTGTTCAACAG
This sequence comes from uncultured Lachnospiraceae bacterium, assembly GCA_947164605.1. Classification (GTDB taxonomy): domain Bacteria; phylum Bacillota; class Clostridia; order Lachnospirales; family Lachnospiraceae; genus CAMUXE01. The sequence goes on from CAMUXE010000012.1 coordinate 64,260, forward strand.
CATCGCCTACATAGTAAGATCTGCTCATGGCACCAGAATAACGCTCTTTTCTGATGTATGAAGATTTTTCGTCTTTCTCATCTTTTTCAAGACCTTTAGAGGCGCTGATTGTGAGATAGCCATCTTCAAGTTTTGCTGTGACTTCATCTTTTTTGAAGCCAGGAAGGTCGACATCCAGCTCGTAGGAATCCTTCAACTCTTTGATATCTGTCTTCATGAGGTTAGAAGCATGCTTGCCGTATAAAGCCTTGTCGACATCCGGCAGACGAAAATCATAAAAGTTCGAAAAATCATTAAATAAGTTGTCTCCAAAAATACTTGGCATTAACATAAGTCATTCCTCCTTGTTTATTAAAAAATGGTTGATAAATTTTATGTTCCCTCGTTTGGAACAAGTATGTTATAACACTATTATTAGCACTCGTCAAGAGAGAGTGCTAATAATTTTTAAATTTTTTTTTGGGAATAGTGACATTTGCCGTAAATAGGGCGATTTGACATATATCAATCCTTATTGTAGAATCAAAAAGTCGATAACAGGAGATATTTTCCAAAGGAGAAATGATGCTTAGTCAGGAAAAAATTGAGATATATAAGGAAAAGGCAGTAGAGTACAAGCACACAAGATGCAACTGTTCACAGGCAGTGCTTATGGCCTTAAAAGATGAATTGAATATTAGTGAAGATATGTGCATGAAGCTTGGTTCTGGTTTTGGAACAGGAATGGGCGGAATGCAGGCTACATGTGGAGCCTTGATTGGCGCTGTTACAGCAGCAGGTCTAATGAATGAATCAAAAACACCTACAGTTATGTTTTCAAGACAGATTAGTTCTAGATTTCTTGAATCCTCAAAAGCTCTCGCTTGTAAGGATTTAAAGGGCTTAGAGACAGGCCAGGTTTTATGCGGCTGTGATGATTGTATAAGACATGCAATTGAAGCTTTGGCGGCATTTGAATAGGCACCAAAAGTAGAATCATTAATAAGCAGAAATAGAATTTAGAAATATAAGCAGAAATAGAATTTAGAAATATAATCAGAGAAATAATCAGATATATAATCAGAGAAATAATCGGAAATATAAGCAGATATATAATCGGAAATATAAGCAGAGATATAATCAGTAGATGGAGGTAGGATATGATAAACTCTAGCAATTTTAGTAATCTTCAGGATCAGAATGCTAAGAAAAAGAAAAAGGTAAATCCTTTTTTTGCCCTGGCATTTATTCTTGTACTGGCATTATTGCTGATAGCTATAATGTACTTTATGTTAGATATTCTCTCAGCTGTTAACAGCGAAGCCTTGCAGCAGCAGGCGACTGGAATCTTGATGATGTAAAAAATGAGGGCCGTAAGTAGAAGATATGAATTCTACTTACGGCCCTCTTTTTAGTTTATGTTTTGATAAAACTTTTTAAAAGTCCAGCTTTTGAAGGAGCTTATCTATAAATTTTAAAACCGCAGCATTTTAGAATAATACTTAGAATACTGCTTTAGAATTAAATTTTAAAATCTTACTCTTAAAACTTATTTTTAATCCTACTTTTAAACCTTACTTTAGAATCTTGCTCCTATACTCTCCGGCTTGGGTGAAGAGATCTTCAATGGCCTTGGATGTGGATTCTGGAGATATGGTTGCCTGGCTGACACTGTCGCGGACAGCCTTGAGTTTTTCCAGGTAGTCGTCTAGAAAGTCAACGATTGCGTCACTGTTTGATAGGCAGATTTGTGACCACATCTCAGGGGATGAGGCGGCAATTCTTGTTGTGTCAATAAAACCGGTTGATATAAGTGAACGCATGGCTGGCTCTATGTCTGATTCGGCTACAGTTTTAGCTAAGGTAGCTGAGATAAGGTGAGTGGCGTGGCTTATGCCGGCAACAGCCTTATCGTGAGTTTCAGAATCCATAATTTCGACTCTAAAGCCTATCTCAAGCATTAGATTTTTGTAAAAGTCTATTTGTTCCTGATTTGAATCCTTTGTTGGAACTATTACATAGCAGGCGTCTTTGATGATCTTCTCGTCAGAGTTGTCATAACCACTGGTTTCAGAACCTGCCATTGGGTGGCCGCCTATATAGTTAGATGACAGACCGCAATCAATAGCTGTTTTATATATTGAATTCTTTACGCTTCCAACATCAGTGATAATGCATGTTTGCTTAACTATATCTTTGAGCTTTTCAAGATATGAGCAAATTGTAACTACTGGTGTTGATATAAATATGATATCACAGGTGCTGAAGTCGGCATGAGAAGGCTCTTGCTTGTCATATATATCATTTAATACGTAATCGAGTACGCCATCTTTCTGAGCACGGTAGAGGGGCTCGAGATGTCTGCTTGTGGCTAATATAGTGCATGAGCAGTTTTTCTTCATGGCTTTGGCCATAGATCCCGCAATTAATCCAAATCCTATGAAGCCAGCTGTAAAGTGAGATTCCATATGCAAAAAACTCCTATGTTAAAACTTTATTACATTAATGCGTTAATTTAACGATTGAATAAGCTAACTTTATCATTAAAGATGCTAAAAGCCAAATGAAAAAGCCTATGTTTGAAAAAAAATACAAAGATTGACAATTGTATGTTTTATGCTAAGATTAAATGTAATTGTGTTCAAATACGATTATATAAAGTATGCTTTTAATATATGGAGATTTATCAATGAAGATATCAGTTATTGTACCTTCTTTAAATCCGGATGAGAAACTCAACGAAGTTGTGGATTCTCTTATTAAAGAAGGTTTTGATGATATAATCCTAGTCAATGATGGAAGTGATAAAGATCATTTGGACCCTTTTGAGAGGGCACAAGGATTCGATCAGTGCACAGTTCTTACTCATGAAGTTAACAAGGGTAAGGGAAGAGGCTTGAAGACTGCCTTTGAGTACTGTATTGCTAACAGAAAAGACATTGACGGTGTTGTGGCCGTGGATGGCGACAATCAGCACAGAGCTAAAGATATCATCAAATGTTGTAAGGCAATGGTTGAGTCGGGAAATGTTGTTCTGGGAGTTAGAAACTTTGATCAGAGTAATGTGCCTGCCAGATCTAAGTTTGGAAATAAGTTGACAAGCGGAATTTTTAAGGTGCTTTGTGGCCTTAAAATTTCTGATACACAGACTGGACTTAGAGCAATACCATACAAGTATCTTGATACATTTACCAAAGTGGATGGCGAGAGATACGAATATGAGACTAATCAGCTTTTGGCTTTCAAGGATTATGATATTCCTTTTGAAGAGGTGGAAATCGAGACTGTCTATATCGATGACAATGAGTCATCACACTTTAATCCAATCAAGGATTCAATAAAGATATATAAGGTGATCTTTAAGCACCTTTTTGCTTCGACAGGCTTTAAATATACCTTGAGTTCAATAGCTTCATGGCTTATTGATAATCTCTTATTCAATGTACTCAATATAAGCCTCTTGGCCATGGCTGATGATATAAGAATTGGCCTTGCAACAGGCATAGCAAGGGTGCTTTCTTCAATATTTAATTTTACTATCAACAAAAAGATGGTATTTAAGTCAAAAGAGGGCTTAGGCAAGACCTTTGTCAGATACTATATACTTTGGGCATGTCAGCTTGCGGCATCCTTTGGCTGTGTACTCTTCTTTGAGAGGGTGCTTGCTTTAAAGGAATTTGGCACAGGACTTTGTAAAATTATAGTAGATTTATTACTGTTCCTTCTTAGCTATCAGATTCAGAAAAGATGGGTATTTAAGAAAAAGTGATAATAGGAGCTCTTAAAATAAGAGATTTATTTAGCTTGGCAATATACATTTAATGAAATACAGAAAAATTGATTAAATGCTAATTAGTAAAGGAGATTTAAAAGTGGCTAATCAGAGTGATGCAAGAAAGACTCAGTCAAGACAGACTGCTGGCAAGAAAAGGAACCGAAATAAGGTGACTGCTCTTGGAGTTCTTGGAAGAATAGGAATTGTTTTACTTACAACCTTGGCAATTATTTTTGTTTGGTTGTATGGAGTTATGGCTATCCTTTGTAAGGGACCTTCAAAGACAGCAAAGAAGCAGTTTGTTCTTTCTGTACAGGAGACAAGTGCCATTGGATTCTTGGCTAACTGGTTCTGTTCTCAGGAAGAGATAGAGGCTATCAAGGCATCCAACCAGGTTAAGGATACTCAGGAAATTTCAAACACTGAGCTTGTTGATGTAACAGCTGCAGCTCAGGATACAGAGAGACCTGATATTGAAGTCGTAGACGTTAAGGGCAGCACATATAGAGGAAAACTTATGAAAATCAAGGATCCTACAAGACTTTTTGTAGGTACAGTTCCTCAGTTTATGGATGGCGATGGAATGGTAGTTGCTGATATAGCTGCTAGATATGGCGCCATCGGTGGTGTTAACGGCGGAGAGTTCCTCGACGGCGTTAACGGCAATACATTTACCGCAAAGCCAATTGGTCTTGTTATGAAGGACGGCCAGGTGCTTAACGGTCAGACTGGAACATGGCATGTTACAGGAATTACAAATGATAATAAGATTATTGTTGGTAATATGGATGCAAATAAGGCAAAAGAGAGCAATATTCGTGATTGCGTAAGTATTAAAAATGAAATCGGACCTTTCCTTGTAATTAACGGCGAACCACAGGATATAGATGGAACAGGTGGTGGATATAATCCAAGAACAGCTATCGGTCAGGCAAGTGATGGTACAATTCTTCTCCTTGTCATCGATGGTCGTATGGTTAACAGTATTGGAGCATCATTCTATGATCTTCAGGAGATAATGGTTGAAAACGATGCGGTCAATGCATCAGTTATGGATGGTGGTACTTCAAGCCAGATGTACTATGATGGCTCTGTAATTAATACACCATATTCGCCAACAGGACCTAGAACTTGTCCTACAGCATTCCTTATTAAGTAAGTTTTGATAAGTTTGCTATTGAGTTGAAAGATAAAAACAAAGATTAGGGAGATATGATGAATACTGATAACACACGCAGCAGAAAAGTCAGTGCTGATGAATTAAAGAAGATTCAGCAGGGCAATGTTAATAATTCGCGCAAGTCGACTGATTCATTTGCAGGATCAGATGATTCTGCTAGAAGAAACAGCTCAGATATTAAGAGAAAGAGAGCTAAGGCTAAAAAGAGACAGTCTAAAAAGTTTAAGAACTTCCTCAAGATTTATGCAATAGTTTTGGGCATCGCAGCTCTTCTTTGTTGGCTCATACTCTACTCATTCATAAAGGATTATGAGCAGGGTCAGCCAACTTCAGAGATGGACATTATCGCAGAGAATTTCACAAGCGAAAAGATTGATAAGTTTATTAAGGATTCCGGAATTAAGGTTAGTAAGTTTGAAAGCAACGAAAGCGTTTCAGCCTACTTAAAGGATAAGGTGTCAAATACTAAGATCAGCTATAAGAAGAAGGTTGGAGAGTACTCTGACTCAAATCCTGTATTCCTTGTGTATGCAGATGACAATGCTATTGCAAAAGTTTTCCTCAAGGAGAACGGCAAGAACTTCCACAAGTTTACTAAGTGGAAGTTATCAAATATCGAATTTGGAAATATGGATAAAAAGTCCAAGAATAGCGATATTACAATAAGTGTGCCAAAGGGATCAAGCCTTACAGTCAACGGTGTTGAAGTTGATGCAAGTTATATAAGCGAAGACGATGTTAAGATTACATATTGTCAGCATGTTGGCGATTTTGTGACTGAGCCACTCACAACAAAGTACACAATTCCAGGACTTATCTCTAAGCCAGAAATTAAGGCTAGTATGAATGGTGCTGATTTGCTTGTCAGCAATGAGGGCAACAAGTACAGCGCTAATTATCCTGATGATCCAACTCTTTTCAACGAGCAGAAGGATAGAGCACTCATGATTGCAGAGACTTATGGTAGATATATCATTAACCGCGGAAGTCTTGAGAAGCTCTCAAGTTATATGGTTGGTTATGCTAAGGAATATGTCAATGATATTCCTGCTGTATGGGCCTTCCTTTACGGAAAAACTTTCACTTATGAGTTCCAGAACGAAGAAGTTACTAATATGCAGAAGTATTCAGATGCTTGCTTCTCTTGTGATATCAAGTTTGATCTCTATGTCGATTGGAAGACAGGAAACAAGACTTATAACACAAATCTTACTTATACTTTCGTTAAGATCAACGGCAACTGGGTTGTTGCAGATATGATCATCAGCTAAGTGCAGGAGTTTTAATATGGCAGCAAAAGAAAAGAAGAACTTTCTAGTCCATGGCTCAATTTTGGCCATGGCTGGAATTCTTGTTAGAGTTATTGGTATGTTCTATAGAATCCCTTTGATGAATATCATTGGAAGTGAGGGAAATGGAATATACTCTGTTGCTTTTAATATCTATAATATCGCTTTGGTACTGTCGAGCTATGGCTTGCCTATGGCAGTATCAAAGCTTATTTCAGAGAGAATTGCCAAAGAAGAGTACAGAAATGCTAAGAAGCTTTTCCGTGCTTCTTTGGTTATTTCTTTTATTACGGGAGGTCTTGCTTGTTTTATCCTCTTTGCAGGTTCTGGAATTTTTGAAAAGATATATAAAGGCGTTTCGGGATTAGCTATTCCGCTTAAGGTTTTGGCCCCAACACTCTTGGTAGTGGCTGTGATGGGAGTAGTCAGAGGTTTCTTCCAGGGACAGGGCAATATGATACCGACTGCAATGTCTCAGCTCATAGAGCAGGTTATGAATGCCTTTGTATCAGTATTTGCCGCATATGTGCTTGTAAAGACACATGCTTCAAGTCAGGACCTTGCAGCATATGGAGCGGCAGGTGGAACGCTGGGTACACTTATGGGTGCAGCGTCAGGTTTCCTTTTCTTGCTCTTGCTCTTGATTTCCAAAATGGGAGCCTTTAATTATGAGGTAAAGCACGATAAGCTAAGCCAGGATCTTGACCAAAAGCTGCTCTATAAGATGATAATCATTACTGTTGTGCCTATTATCATAGGTCAGACTCTCTATCAGATTAGTGCGGTTATCGATGATATGATGTTTTCAAATATTATGGCTAAGACCTTGTCGGATTCTAAGATTAAGTCGGATCTTGGCAACTTTGCATCTAGTTATTCACTCCTTATCAGTATTCCTCAGGGTGTGGCTTCAGCTATGTCTGCATCTATGCTGCCAAGTGTAGTTGAGTCATACACTAAGGGGGAGAGGAAAGCAGTTAGAAGGAAGATTGGAAATACCATCACAACCAATATGTTTGTGGCCTTCCCTTCATTTGTCGGCTTGCTGGTTCTTGGAAAGCCTATTATCAAATTGCTTTTCTCTAGATACGATGCCAATCAGGGAGCTGTAATGCTCTATTTAGGAGCTATTGCGGTTGTTTTCTACACCCTGTCAACTGTCTCATCTTCGGCACTTCAGGGCGTTGATAGGATGAATATTCCTGTCAAACATTCAGGAATTTCACTTCTTGTACACATTGTCCTTGTATACTTGCTTCTAAGGTGGTCAGGACTTGGCATTTATGCTATAGTTATAGGTAATGCAAGCTTTCCTTGTTTGATATTTATTCTCAATTTTAAGTCTTTGAAAAAGATTACCGGCTTTAGGTTCAATTACAAGATTTCAGTCATGGTTCCTTTGGTGAGCGCGCTTGCTATGGGCTTGACTACAAAGATTACTTATAATCTTGTTTACTCACTTGTAAAGATTAACTTTATAGCCCTAGTCTTTGCTATGGCCGTAGCATTTGTCACATATGCAGCTATGCTTATGCAGTTTAAAAAGAGGAATATGTACTAAAGGGATAGACTGGTTTTGCAAAGAAAAGAGGTTATGATTATGTTATGTGAAAATTGTCACAATAATGAAGCAACTTTTCATTATACAGAGCTTGTAGATGGATATGCAGTCCAGCATCATCTTTGCGGCGAATGTGCAGCCAAGATGGGGCTTACTAGTTATGTTGATATCAATGGAGATATGCCATTTGCAAGGCTTTTGAAAGGCTTACTTGCATCTAGTGGACTTGTGGGCGAGGAAGAGGATACGCCAACTATGCATATTAGATGCCCTAAGTGTAATATGGAGTACTCTGAATTTATCAATGTAGGTAAATTTGGTTGTGATGAGTGTTACCATGTATTTGGACCTCTTATAGAAAATAATATTAAGAAAATTCACGGAAGTGATAGTCACTGCGGTAAGATTTATATCAAGGCAGTTGAGGCGAGTCAGAAGGATGATGATGAGCTCTCACGCGAGATAGAAGAGTATACAGACGAACTTAGCAAAAAGGTTAGAGAAAAAAAGAATAAGGCATCTGAGAAGGATGGCAAGCAGGCTGAATCAAAGAAGAAGCTTCTTGATTCTAAAACAAGTGCAAATATCAAAAAACTTGAAGCAAAATTGAAGAAGGCTGTAGAAGCTGAGGATTACGAGCAGGCTGCTAAACTTAGAGATAGCATTAAGGCTTTGAGAGAAGGTGAGAATCATGTCTAGATGGTTTGAAGAGACAGGTAAAGATGGAGATGTTGTAATCTCTAGTAGAGTTAGACTTGCCAGAAACATTGCAGATTATAACTTCTCGCTCAAGTTAGATGATAAAGATGCTAAGAAGCTTATAAAAGAGACTTCGGATAAGATTGATAATATTAAAGAGCTTGAAAAATACGCTTATTACAACTTTGATTCTCTTGATGATTACCAGAAGATGGCTATGAAAGAGCGCCATGTCATAAGTGAATACCTTTTGGGACAGGAATTGGCAGCAGGATATGTATCATCTCAGGAAAATGTTTCGATTATGCTTAACGAGGAGGATCATATCAGAATTCAGACCTACTCGACTGGCATGGACTTAGATAAGTGCTATAAGATGGCTGATACAATCGATGATTATCTCGGAGCAGAGCTTAATTATGCCTATGATGTAAAGTATGGTTATCTGACTACTTGTCTTTCAAGTGTTGGAACTGGCATGAAAACATCTTATATGCTCCATCTGCCAGCCTTGACAGATTATTCAAGGATTGCAGGCTTAGCCTCTGAAGTGGGTAGATTTGGCCTTGTGCTCAGAAGTGTCTACAGCGATGGAATTAAGAGCTATGGCGATATTTATCAGATATCAAACCAGGTAACACTGGGAGTTTCTGAAGGAGAAATTATAGATAATATTACTCATATAACTAAGCAGATTGTGGATCAGGAACGCAGTATGAGAAAGCAGTTCATCAATGAGAAGAAGGTGAATGCTCTTGATAATGTGTATCGCTCTTATGGAGTTTTAAAGTATGCGAGAAAGCTTACCTTAACTGATGCCATGGTTCTGCTCTCACAGATTAGATTAGGTATAGCTACCGGGCTTATAAAACCGGAAGCTAGCGATAATTATAATATTTATCAGCTTATGATTGGCATACAGCCAGGAAATTTAGAGCTGATGGGAGATGAGGAACTTGACGATGAGGAGCTTGACGTAAGGAGAGCTAGCTTTATCAGAGAGAACCTGGTAAATATATTGTAAAATAAAGGTTTAAAAAATAGGTTAGAATTATGAATGAAAGATACACTCCACTTTTAAAGGAAACATTAGAACATGCCAATGAAGCAGCAATAATGCTGGGGCATAATTATATAGGAACAGAGCATCTTCTTATAGGATTGGCTCAAACTGAGGACAGCATTGCATCTTCAGTTCTTCTGGATAACAATATAGACGCTGATCAGCTTATACAGATCGTCTTTAAGCTTATGGAGCCGGATTCATCTACTGATTATGATGATCCAGAAGGTTACACACCTAAGGCTATAGATATACTTAAGTCTGCGGCTAAGGAGGCCAAGGCCTTTAAATCTGACCGTATAGGAACAGAACATGTTCTTGTAGCTATAATTAAGGACACATCTTGCGTTGCGTCAAGACTTCTTGTCACACTTGGATGTGATACAAGAAAGCTTTACAGTGACATCTGTGTTGCTATGGGCAAGGATGCCAATGATATTAAAGCTTCATCTGACAGGGCTTCTAGGCGCGGTCAGGGAATGCTTGACCAGTATTCAAGAGATTTGACTCAGATGGCAGCAGAGGGGAAACTTGATCCTGTAATAGACAGAGAGGGCGAAATTGAGAGGGTTATTGAAATCCTCTCGAGAAGAACTAAGAACAATCCATGTCTTATAGGTGAGCCGGGTGTTGGTAAAACAGCAGTCGTCGAAGGATTGGCCCAGAAAATAGTTGAGGGAAGCGTACCTGACACAGTAAAGGACAAGAGACTTCTCACACTTGACCTCACATCAATGGTAGCAGGCTCTAAGTATAGAGGCGAATTTGAGGAAAGAATTAAGGGAGTAATCAACGAGGCTATCGAGGACGGAAATGTCCTTCTCTTCATAGATGAAATCCACACAGTTATAGGAGCAGGAAGTGCTTCAGGCTCTCAGGATGCGGCAAATATACTTAAACCTTCACTTGCAAGGGGAGAATTGCAGCTTATTGGTGCCACTACTCTTGATGAGTATAGAAAGCACATTGAAAAGGATGCGGCACTTGAGAGAAGATTCCAGCAGGTCAAGATTGAAGAGCCTGATGAGGAGTCAGCAATCAAGATTCTTGCAGGACTTAAGGAAAAATATGAGGAACACCACGGCGTTACTATCACAGATAAGGCTATAGAGGCCTCAGTCAGACTTTCTAAGAGATATATCAACGACAGGTTCCTTCCAGATAAGGCAATAGACCTGATTGATGAGGCTTCAGCAAAAAAGAGGTTATCAATCTATCACAAGCCAGATTCAATTGGACAATTAGAGCTTAAGTTAAAAGAGCTAAGTGCCAAGAAGGAAGAGGCTGTAAAGACTGAGGCATTTGAGGAAGCCGGCAAGCTAAAAGTTAAGCAGGATGAGATTAGGGAAAAGATTGAGAAAAAGACTGAGGAGTGGAAAGAAGCACAGGCTAACAGAGACCTTGTGGTAGATGAGGAACAGATTGCAGAACTTGTCGCTTCTTGGACAGGTATCCCGGTTGCAAGAATTGCTGAAGCTGAAACTCAGCGTTTACTCAATATGGAAGATGAATTACACGAGAGAGTTATAGGCCAGGAGGATGCGGTAAGTGCTATCTGTAAGGCTATCAGAAGAGGCAGAGTGGGCCTTAAAGACCCTAACAGACCAATTGGTTCCTTCCTCTTCCTAGGACCTACTGGTGTAGGTAAGACAGAGCTCTCTAAGACCCTTGCTGAGTCTATGTTTGGAACTCAGGAAGCTTTGATTAGAATTGATATGTCTGAGTTTATGGAGAAGACAGCTGTTAACAAGATTATTGGATCTGATCCAGGATATGTGGGATATGATGATGGAAATCAGCTCACAGAGAAAATTAGAAGAAAACCTTATTCGGTTGTTCTTTTTGATGAGATTGAGAAGGCTCATCCAGATGTCTTTAATATTCTTTTACAGATCCTTGATGATGGCCATATTACAGACTCAACAGGTCATTTTATCGACTTTAAGAATACAGTAATAATCATGACTTCCAATGCCGGAGCTCAGAACATTGTTGAGCCTAAGACACTTGGTTTTATCACCGATACTAGTGCAAGCGCCAGACATGAGGATATGAAGGGCAAGGTTATGGATGAGGTGAAGAGAATCTTCAAGCCAGAATTCCTTAACAGAATTGACGATATTATTGTATTCCACGCCCTTGAGAAGGAACAGATTTCTAAGATTGTTGATATTATGATCAAGAATCTCAACAAGAGAACTATGTCTTCTATGAAGATCTCTATTGATATTGATGATGAAGCTAAGAAGTATCTTGTTGATAAGGGCTATGATGAGAAGTATGGAGCTAGACCATTGAGACGTCTCATTCAGACTGATATAGAGGATGCTCTTGCACCTAAAATACTTGAGGGCACTGTCAAAGAGGGAAATAAAATCCATGTATCTGTCAAGGATGGCAAGCTTCACTTTAACAAGAAGCGTGGCTTGAATAAGTAAGAAAGATGCAAAAAAATAATCATAAATAAGCTCAAATTGTAATAAATTTGTGTAGAGATTTAAAGAATTCTATAGTATAATTTGTTAAAAGATGTTTAGGAGGACACATAGATGTCAGTAGTTAAAGAATTGATACGTGAAGAAAAGAACGGCAAGCTTAGTTTTGGAGACTATACTCTTACAGAGAAGTCTAAAAAATCTGATTTCGCATACAAGGGAGACTCATATAAGATTAAGACTTTTTATGAGATTACAAAGCTTGAAAAGAATGGCTCATTTGTTTATGAATCAGTACCAGGAACTGCTGTAAATGATTTTGAAGCAAACTCAGATGGAGTTTCTTTCAAAGTTCAGGGTAAGGAAGATGCACAGATTACTCTTGATTTGGAAGAGGGAGCATCTTATGATATCGTGATTGACGGTACAGATGCAGGTACTATGGCAACTAATATGGGTGGAAAACTTGTATTGTCAGTTGGCTTTGACGGCGACAAGGAAGTAACTGTATCAGCTAAAAAGGCTTGATTTAGGCCTTGATTGTGTTAGTAAACGGAGAGGACGGAATATAGTCATATTCTGGTCTTCTCCGTTATTTTATTTGGAGGATTTATGGCAAAGGCAAAAAATGTGACAAGTTTCTTTTGCTCAGACTGTGGTTATGAGACAACAAAATGGTCAGGTCAGTGCCCGGCGTGTAAGGCCTGGAACACTATGGTTGAAGCTCCACTGGATAAGACAAAAGCAGTTAAAGGTGTGATAAATGTGACCAGTTCCAAAAGTTCTGGTGCCTACCCGAAACCGGTTCATCTATCTGAAGTAGAGATAAAAGAAAAGGATAGGACTACTACCCACATGGAGGAACTTGACAGAGTACTGGGAGGTGGAATAGTCAAGGGTTCTTTAGTACTTGTCGGAGGTGACCCGGGAATAGGAAAATCTACCCTCCTTTTGCAGATGTGCTACTCTCTGTCCAAGGATGGGGTTAAAGTTCTTTATATATCAGGCGAGGAATCACTGACTCAGCTTAAACTTAGAGCTGAGAGAGTGGGAGGTTTTAATGATACTATGTTTGTCTTGTGCGAGACAGACTTGGAGGCTATTGAGGAGACTTTAAAGCAGACAAAACCAGATGTTGTAATTATTGATTCTATTCAGACTATGTACCACGCCGAGGTTGGATCTGCGCCGGGAAGTGTATCCCAGGTAAGAGAGGCGACAAGTATCTTTATGCAGCTAGCAAAGGGCTTGGGAATTACTATCTTTATAGTAGGCCATGTAACTAAGGAAGGCGTTGTGGCAGGACCTAGAGTGCTTGAACATATGGTAGACACTGTCCTCTATTTTGAGGGCGACAGGGATGCATCTTACAGGATTTTGCGAGGTGTAAAGAATAGATTTGGATCAACTAATGAGATTGGAGTCTTTGAAATGAGAGAGGAGGGCCTGGCTGAAGTGCCAAATCCATCGGAGTATATGCTTGATGGAAGACCTGAAGATGCCTCTGGCTCGGTTGTTGCCTGCCTTATGGAGGGAACGAGACCTCTAATGATAGAAATACAGGCTTTAGTATGTGATTCTAACTTTGGCTTTCCAAGGCGAACTGCAGCAGGTGTGGACTTTAACAGGGTTAATCTCCTTATGGCAGTACTTGAAAAGAGAGCTGGCCTTCACCTGTCAAATTCAGATGCCTATATAAATATAGCTGGTGGTTTAAAGGTATCGGAGACTGCCGTTGATTTAGGCCTTGTTTTGGCTCTTGTATCCAGCTTTAAGAACAGGGCTCTTGACCCGTCGACTACGGTCTTTGGGGAAGTAGGACTTTCAGGTGAGGTCAGGGCGGTCAGCCAACCGCAGGCAAGGATTAATGAGGCAATTAAACTGGGCTTTAAGAATGTTATTATGCCATATGTATCCTTGAAGAATGTCAAGCAGACAAAGAAGATAAATTTGATAGGAATCCGTAATATAAGAGAAATTGGAGATATAATCTAAGTAATTAATGGGCAAAAAATCAGCCTATCTGATTGAAAATAAGGACTTAAATTGGTAGAATTTAAGCAGCATATGTGATGGGAGGTTTTACTATGGCAGACAATAATTTGGGACCTAATGCAGAATTAAAGCAGATTATGATAGAGCTTGATGATTCCCAGGAAATGCTCGAAAAGAATGCATTTGACGTGATAAATTCTTCAGATACATCTTTAAATCTAGTACGTGACAGTATTGGAAGCATTGAAAATATTTTGAAACTGATTGATGAGATGCACCTTGTAGTTAAGGAATCATCAGATAAGGTGACTCAGCTTCAGGAACTTTCACAGAAGATCGAAGAGTTCGCCAAGGTAATCAGCGAGATATCTAGAAAGACTAATATTCTGTCCTTAAATGCTTCTATAGAAGCAGCTAGAGCAGGCGACATGGGCAAGGGATTTGCAGTTGTTGCCAGTGAGGTAAGAAATCTTGCAGAGCAGTCAGCAAGATCATCTAAGGAAATTACTGACACAATAGCTAGCATTCAGACCTCTGTTGATGAAACAGTGGAGTCTATGAAGAGCGTATATAACAATGCAGTGGAGGAGAAGGCTAAGGCTGATGAAGTAGGCTCAATACTTAACAAGGTAGTTGATGCAGCATACACTGCAAATGAGAAGGCAAGAAATATAGAAAATGAAATTGCATATCAGAAAGAGATTACAGATAAGGTAAAAGCTAGGTTGTAATTAATTATAGTAATCAATTATTTTTGTATATGATTTTGCTCTATGCTGGGCTTGGTGTGTTTGCATCAAATCCAGCATTTTTCAATGGACCAAAGAAATTAGAAGACTCTGACTAAATAGAATATGTCGCTTATCTTATGCTGCTTATATTGCATATATTCTATCTTTGCTTGATATTTTCCTATATTTATTTGTGGCTATAGAAGTGCTAAAAGGCGGAAATTAGGCCTTTTTAAATCTTTTTTGCAAAAAAAAAACAAAAAAGTTGAAAAAAGTTGTTGACATAAACTTGCCTAGGTGATAATATAATCAA